>NZ_CP041241.1:0-322279 GCF_013488225.1 Sinorhizobium mexicanum
TGCATAGCCCCAAAAGTGTGCAGCGGTTTTAGGACGACTACAGGCATGAGAATAAAGACCGCGCGCGCGCCGCATGGGGCCGTTTGAACGCAACGCTCTAGGACCAGGCCGTCGGGACGGAGCGACCTTCTCGTCGGCCGCACCAGGGCAGGGGGCAAGTCGCACTGCCCCGCGGCTGCATCGAGTCGAACCATTGCGTTGAGGAGCAAAATATCCGAAACTCTGTGTCGAAGCGGATTCGCCTGGATCTGTATTTTACGGTGTCTGGTGGAGCTTTCTTAACAATTCTGCGGCTATCGTAACGCATTGGCAAAAAAGACTTTAATTGCGCCTTGCGGAAGCTATCTTGCCCGTAATTTCCGACACCTCGGACGACCGGAAACAGCCACGTTCCGCATTATCGACCACCGAACGGGGCCGACGTCAGCAACCTCTCACGAAACCGGGAAATCGTCTAAGTTGACAGCTGTCAACGGCCGTGGCGACACCGCCGTTCAATCCGCTTAACCGGAAAAATTGACGGACAGGCGCCAGATCAGGGGTCCCCTTGCGCCTATCGGATTTCCTCGTTTCGGCAGCTGTGCTTCTACAGCGTCGCGCGTCTTATCGGACGGGCAAAGGACGCGACGACATTTCGAATGCTGTGTGGTTCTTATTCTTGAGTGGTCTCCGATTTGAGGAGACAGGCAGCGGAGCAATTCGAGGAGGTGTGTAACGGCTTACAGCGCCGTGCGTCCTTCAGGACGCACAAAGGACGTTGTAAGTCTTTGAATCTACGCATCGTGCTTTCCGAAAATCGATTCCGATTTTCGGGCCGATGCGCTAGCGCCTGGCATTGCTTCAGAGAATTGGAGCGCTTCACTGTTCAACGAAAAACGTTCCAAAGTCTCCGGTGAAGCCGCTCACTCGTGCCAATGTTCCGCCACCCATGGCGTTGGGCGGATGTAGTGACGCAGATAGCGGAACGCGCTTTTCTCCCGTCGGTCTGGCGCAAACAGGCCGCGGATATGCCCGAGCGGTGTCGTCGGCCGGCTCTTGTAGCCGAACTGCCCGTCGATCGCATGCTGCGGCAGCAGGCTGCGGGGGAAGAGCACCACGCGGCCATCGGCAGGCAGCCGTGGCGCCAGGAAATAGTTGAGCGGAAAGGGCCAGCGGCAATCCTGCCGGAAATGCAGGACCCAGCGCCGCGGAAAGAGTTTGACGCCGCCCGGCGCATTGCGGGTGACGAAGCGTTGCTCGAAACTGTATTCATCCGCGACGCCTTGGGGATCGGCGCGGAACTTCTCCTGCAAGGGTACGAGCTTGCCGACCGGAAAACGGAACAGCGACGTCTGTCCGAGCCGTTCAAACGGCGTCGTCTGATTTCGGGCGAGCACCACGTCATCCGGCCCGCCAAATTCGAAGAACGAATCGAGCGATCCGACGATCACCAGATCGAGATCGAGGAACAATACCGGTCCCGTGAGATTGCCGAGCTTTGGACCCCAGAGCCGTGCTTTCGGCCAGATGCCTTTGGTGTTGGTGGGCATCGCCACATCGAGCGGCGGCAGATCTTCGCAGAGGATTTCTGGCCGCAGGCCGCTGCGGTTATCGGTGAAACAGGTGAAGGTGAATGGCGGCGTGATGTTGCGCGCCACCATGGCGTAAAGCCGGTTGATGAAGGGCGGACCGTACTTCGTGCCCCAGTTGATGCATATCACCTGCTTGACGCCGCCACTTGCCGCCAGAACGCTTGCCATGGGCTCTCCACTCTTGCCAGCTGCCGAGAGGTCTTTCCACAGCAGCCGATTGTCCATCGGTCTTGAGGCGGTGGCGCAGAACTTCGGCAGTCGGGGATTTGCTTTCGACTTTCCATCCTGCTGGTGCGTTCTCACGCATTCAGTAAGGCACGGTCACGAAAATGCCGATTGACGCTCGCCTGTGTGACATCGGCACCGCCTCGAACAAGAACTGCAGCACCGTCGCAGGCTATCCATCATTCCTCACTCTCCGGCCCGTGTTCTTTCCGGGGAACGCAGCCGGCACTTTCGATCGTGGCCGACTTCATATCGATGTCAGTTGACAGCTGTCAACGGCGCCGCGGTGACATGAGCGCCTCGCCCCTTATGGTATGGCGTTGGGTGAGCGTTTGCTGATCCCAACGACCGGCCGAAGGAATGACGCTTGCGCTTGGTGCACCTGTTGACAGCTGTCAACTGCGGTTCGAGTGCGTTGAGATCGGGGCTGTGGTGCGATGTGCGCCGCCGAAAGCTAGGCGGCCGTATTCTCCTGAGACTGCGCCGATCCGCATATTAGCAGGGGAGAAAGGCCGGCGAGGCTGTGACGGAAAGAAATCGCGTGTTACCTTCCGTTTCGTCGACAACGCTTCGTCTTTAAAATGAGATACGAGACCCCGGATCCGCTCCATCCAACGCTGCTGCCGGCCCTGATAGCGGCGGAAGACAGCCTTGCGCGTCTCGACGAGCGGGCCGGCCGGCACCCGGTTTCGGAAGGGTTTCGCGAGCGCGGGCAGTTCTTCGATGCCGCCGCCGCTCTCTGGGTCGCCGGCGAATTGGTGCATGTCGAGGATCTGGTCCTGCATGATGCGCACATGGACGCGCGCGCACCCTCCCATGAGCTGACCATCGCCCATGCGGTGTTGCGTGCCCGCCGCCGGGTGGATCTTGTCGAACCGGACTGGGCGCTGACGAGCGCCGGACTGAACGTGCTGAGAGGCGAGGGCGAGGCGATCGCCGAGCACAACCATCGCCAGGAGCTATCGACTCGTCGAAATACCGCCTTTGCGGAGAATGACGAGGAAACGGACGAAAATCCGCTCGCCGCTGAATTTGCCGAACTCGATGCGGCGATAGCTCGCTCCGAACGCTTGCTGGACGTTCACGCGAGCGGCATCGCCGAGATGGAATCGCTATCGCCAGCCGCAAAAACGAGTTCGGAACCCATGGGCCAACTCGGACTGCTGTTCGAGGAGGACTGGGACGAAGAGCAGCGGCTCGATGCCTGGCGCGCCGTTCTGGCGACGGCCGATCAGCTGCCGGCTTCTCTTGGAGCGGCAATCCTCTACGACGCCTGGGAACGCATCGAGCCGCTCAGGCGGCAGCACTGGTTAGGCTCGCTGCTCGTCGGGGTTTACCTGCGTTTTCGCGGAAAGGTGTCCTCGCACGTGCTGGCGTTCAACACCGGCCTGAAGACGATCCGCCACGAACGCCGCCGGTCGAAGGACAGGCTGACGCGGCTCGTTGCCTTCCTCGAGGCGATGACGGTAACGGCCGATCTCGGCATGAAGGAGCTCGACCGGCTTTCCCTGGCAAAGACGCAGATGGAAATGCGGATCAAAGATCGGCGTTCGAGCAGCAATCTGCCGGGGTTGATCGATCTCGTTCTGTCGCGACCGATCGTCTCGACGGCGCTGATCGCCCGCCAAGTCGGCGTCACGCCGCGCAGCGCGCTCAACCTGGTCCGCGAACTCGGCGTGCGCGAGATGACGGGCAGGGGACGCTATCGCGGCTGGGGCGTGCTTTAGAGCAACTCCAGGAAAAGTGTGTAACGGTTTTCCGCCGGGAAATTGCGTAGTTTCAAAGAGTTAGAGCCTTTCACTGTTTCAATGAAACAATGAAATGATCCAGCGCAACGACGCTATTGCCGCTGCAGCTTGATGTCGCTGGTAACGACCTTATCCCCGGAGCTCGGGTCGACATCGGTCGTCACCAGTCTCATGCCGTTCTGTCCGACCTTTTGCACGGTCAGGTTTGCGCTGCGGTCGCCGTTTACCAGCCTCGGCCAGCGGATCGTGAGGTTGATCGCATTGCCCCGCCGGCTTCCGGTCAAGCCAGCCCGCCTTCCGCTCGGCCCGACATAGGTGCCGCTGTAGCTTGCCCCATTAAACTTCAAGTCGGCGCCGACGGCGCGCGACACGACAATGAGACCGCGGCAGGTTCCCTTCATCGACAGGGCCTGACCGCTGGCTTCAGAATTGAAGACGCAGGACACGTTCATCGGCGACCGGTTGATCCGGACCTTCACCATGCCGCTGCCGGTCCAGTTTCCCTCGAGTGATCCGAGGAATGCCGTTTCGTCGGCCTGTGCTGCCCCAACCGCAAAAAACAGGCTGCCCGCGGCAAGCAGACGCTGCATCATCTTCGTGGAACCTCCCTCTCCGAGGATCGGAATCGGCGAAGCCGGGGTGCTCGCCGATTGCTCGTTGAACGCCCCAGCCCGCATGAGGTTCCTTTCTCACGCCGCTGTCAACCGAGAAGCGGCTGGCGGCGCCAATTGGCGCCGCTCAATCCTCCTCGACGAAGACCTCCTCGCGCTTGGCCTTGACGGCCGGCAGGAAGACGACGACGAGCACGATCGCGGCGATCAGCAAGAGCACCGCGCTGATCGGCCGGGTGACGAACGTCGTCGGGTCGCCGCGCGACAGGATCATCGCGCGCCTCAGGTTCTCCTCGAGCAGCGGCCCGAGCACGAAGCCGAGGAGGAGCGGTGCCGGTTCGCAGCGCAGCTTCAGAAGCAGGTAACCGACGAGACCGAAGAAGGCGACGGCGTAAAGGTCGTAGACGTTGGAATTGACGCTGTAGACCCCGATCGAGCAGAAGGCCATGATGATTGGAAAGAGGATGAAATAGGGGATCTTCAGGAGCTTCACCCAGAGCCCGATCAGCGGCAGGTTCAAGACCACCAGCATCAGATTGCCGATCCACATCGAGGCGATGATGCCCCAGAAGAGCGCCGGCTGTTCCACCGCCACATTCGGGCCGGGCACGATGCCCTGGATGATCATAGCGCCGATCATCAACGCCATCACCGGGTTGGCCGGAATGCCGAGCGTCAGCAGCGGAATGAAGGACGTCTGCGCCCCGGCATTGTTGGCGCTTTCCGGCCCCGCGACACCGGCGATGGCGCCGCGGCCGAACTCCTCCGGCCGGTCCGAGATGCGCTTTTCCACCGTGTAGGAGGCAAAGGCGGCAAGGATCGCGCCGCCGCCCGGCAGGATGCCGAGGGCCGAGCCGATCACGGTACCGCGCACCACCGGCGCGAACATCCGCTTGAAATCATCGCGCGTCGGCATCAGGTCGGTGACCTTCGCCATCAGCACTTCGCGGGTCTTCTCGTTTTCGAGATTGCGCAGGATTTCGGCGATGCCGAAGACGCCGACGGCGAGCGCCACGAAATTGAGGCCGTCGGCATATTCGCGGATGCCGAGGGTGAAGCGCGGCGTACCGGTATAGATGTCGGTGCCGACGAGGCCGAGCAGAAGACCAAGCGCTACCATCGCCAGCGCCTTGACGATCGAGCCGTGCGCCAGCGCGACGGAGGAGACGAGACCGACGATCATCAGCGAGAAGTATTCGGCCGCGCCGAACTCCAGGGCGATTTCGGTGAGCGGCGGCGCGAAGATTGCGACGAGAAAGGTCGAGACGGTTCCGGCAAAGAACGAGCCGAGTGCGGCGATCGCGAGCGCCGCGCCGGCGCGGCCGTTGCGCGCCATCTGGTAGCCATCGATGGCGGTGACCGCGGAGGAGGATTCGCCCGGCATGTTGATCAGGATCGCCGTGGTCGAACCGCCGTATTGCGCGCCGTAATAGATACCGGCGAGCATGATGAGCGAAGAGACCGGCTCCAGCTGGAACGTGATCGGCAGCAGCATGGCGATCGTAGCCGTCGCGCCGATCCCCGGCAGAACGCCGATCAGCGTGCCGAGCATAACGCCGATCAGGCAGAAGAGAAGATTGGCCGGCGAGGCGGCGGTGGTAAAGCCGAGGGCGAGATTGCTGAAAAGTTCCATGGCCGCCTCCTAGAACCGGACCCAGGGGCCGAAGCGTTCAAAGGGCAGGTTGAGGCCGTAGCTGAACACCGCAACGGAAAAGACCGTGAGCACCAGGGAGATGGCGAGCGCCCAATGCGACTTCATGCGGTGGGAGGCAAAACAGGCGATGAGCGCCGTCAAGAAGATCGCCGGCGCGAAACCCAGCCCTCGTACCGTCAGCCCGAAAAAGATCGGCGCCGGCAGGATGAAGAGCATGCCGCGCACAGCGATTGCACCCATCGGTTCGCCTTGCACGCGAGCCGACTGCACCAGGATGACGACGCCGAGCAACGTCAACACACAGGAGAGCAGCAGCGGGAAGTAGCCGGGGCCCATGCGGAAGGCGGTGCCGAGGTCGAGGCCGAGCGACTGCCAGGCGAAGAACAGCCCGACAGCCGTCAGGATACCGCCACAAAGGGCATTGGTCGTGTCGAAGGAGATGGATTTCATCGTGTCCCCATTTTGTTCGGGAGCCGCTGAGCCGCGCTCCCTTCATTGCATGCTTCCTTAAATCCTAGCTTATTTAAGGATAAAAACAGGCAGCAATTCAAAGTGCTGCAGCGTCCTTTTGCGCGTCGCGAAAGACGCGCGTTGCTGTAAACGAATGTGCTCGCGTCTTGTCATGCGGGCAAGGGGTGCCGGACCTTCGTCGAGTTGACAGCTGTCAACGTCCCGTCGCGGCGCTGACGCGGAATGAGGAGGGAATGAACGGCACCTCGCCCCACATTCTCGAACCGGTCGCGCCTTCCGTCCGAAGGCTCCCCGTACCGAACGGAGACGGGTCGCCGCCGCCCCCTGTCTTGCGACAGGCGTTGGCGGCGGCGAGTTCTGTCACGCCATCAATCGGCGAACTGGCCGGCGGCCTCGATCACCGGTTTCCAGCGGGCGATCTCGCTTTCGAGCTTGGCCTTCAGTGCCGCTGGTGTCGCGTCCTCCTGGCTCGACGGTTCGGTGCCGAGTTCGGCGAAGCGTGCGACGACGTTCTCGTCCTTGAGCGCCAGCTGCAGCGACTTCGACAGGCGCTCGGTCACCTCGGCAGGCGTGCCCTTCGGCGCGTAGATCCCGTGCCAGATGCCGACCTGGAATCCGGGAAGACCGGCTTCTTCCGCCGTCGGCAGATCGGGGAAGATCTTGAGACGGGCGGGCGAGGTGACGGCATAGGCCTTGATCGTGCCGCCCTGGATCTGCTTCGTCGTGTTCGTCGTCTGGTCGCACATGATATCGACCTGGCCGCCGAGCAGGTCGGTCATAGCCGGGCCGGTGCCCTTGTACGGCACGGTCGTGAGCTGCGTGTCGATCGCGCTCATGAACATCATGCCGCAAAGATGCGAAGCGGCGCCGATGCCGGCATTGGCGACCGTCACCGTATCCTTGTTGGCCTTGACGTAGTCGATCAGCCCCTTGAGATCGGTCGGTTCGAAGTCCTTGCGGGCGACGATCGTCATCGGTACCTCGGTGACGAGGCCGACATATTCGAAGGCGTTCAGCGTGTCGTAGGCGAGCTTGCGATAGAGCGTGGCGCTGGTCGCCATGCCGATATGGTGGAGCAGCACCGTATAGCCATCCGGATCGGCCTGGGCGACACGGCCAGCACCGAGCGTGCCGCCGGCGCCGCCGACATTCTCGACGATGATCTGCTGACCGAGATCCTTCGACATGGATTCGGCGATCAGGCGGGCGACCGTGTCGGTCGGGCCGCCGGCCGAGAAGGGCACAACCATCGTGATCGAGCGCTCGGGATAATTTTGGGCGCTGGCCGAGGCGGCAAACAGGGAAACGGCGGCGACAGCGCCCAGAAGCGCTTGCAGAATTTTCATCTTTTCCTCCCGATGAAATTATGGACCAGCCGGCATGGTTCCTCCCGTACCGGTACTGGATCGCCTATTTGCAGACGGGATTTTAGCACAGACAACCGCCGCCAGTGGTCACATTGCCGATTTTCGTGCCCGATGCGCGCGACATGGGTGGATTTGGAAACAAAGTCGCCGGGCGATGGGTGGAAATCCACCCATCGTATTGCTCACGATTCGAGACCTGTGCGCTGGCGGAGATATCGGATTTCGGCTTCGGTGAGCGCGCGGACTGCGCCTTTTGCCAGGTCGCCGAGCTTTATCTCGCCGATCGAGACGCGCACGAGCCGCAGGCACTCGAAGCCGAGCACGTCCAGCATGCGGCGGATCTGCCGGTTTCGTCCCTCCTGCAATTCGACCTCGATCCAGCTGTTGCGGTCGCCGCTTCGGAGCCGCTGCACGCTCGTGGCCACCAGCCGTTCACCGTCTTCGACGACTCCATCCATCATTCTCGCGATCGCGTCGTCGTTGAGGATGCCGTTCACCTGGACATGGTAGACCTTGCCGAGATGCGTCTCCGGGTCGAGCAGGCGCTGCGCCAGTATCGTGTCGTTGGTGAAAAGCAGCAGGCCCTCGCTCGCCTTGTCGAGCCTGCCGACCGGCGAGAGGAACCGCGCCTCGGCATCTCCGAGGCAGGAATAGACTGTCGGCCGGCCCTCGGGGTCTTCGCGCGTGGTGACAAGCCCGCGCGGCTTATTCAGCATCAGATAGATCTTTGCTTCCGCTGCGACGGTCACACCGTCAACGGCGATCCTGTCGGCCTCGATGTCGACCCAGCGTGAAAGATCGGTCGTCGTTTGACCGCCGACGCTGACGCGGCCATCGGTGATCAGCTTCTCGGCCTGCGTGCGGGAGCAGTAGCCGAGTTTGGAAAGCGCGCGCGCGAGCGTTACGCGCTTGCCGGCCTCGGCTTTCGTTTCGCCGCCTTGTCTCTTCGGTGAGGGGCGTCCCTGCTTCACCACTTCCAGTCTCCGAGAGTGTTGGACCATGATCCATCTGGCACAGTCGGCGCTGCTCCGCCAGGGTTGAAACCCATTGATTGTTGTAGCTTTGACACGAACATCAAGAGTGCTAGTCTCGCTTGCGACTTGTAGACAGGGGTTCGTCCCGCTTTTGATTGCAATCAACGACGTAAAGAAGTGATTGGCGTAACATCCGCCAAGAGAAAAGCGGAAGAGAGTACGATGAGTCGCGGAGGGAAAATTTTACTCGCGGCCATTTGTTCTGGGGCGGTCGCACTTGCTTCCATCTCTTCGGCAGACAACTAACCGGGCGACTGTTCCGGGCATCGATATAAGCCACCGTGAACCAATGGGCAGCGCGAGCCCATCAGCAAATACCTCATCAAAGCCGGCGGCGCTGTACTAACGCCGGATCCGGGAAAGTTGACCAGAGACAATCGCCGCGTCGAGCCCTGCGCAGTAGCTCGATCACGAGGCGGTTTGGATGAAGCAGATGCCCTTGCAGCCCTTTGGAGGAAGAATATGGCTTGGGAGCGGATCTTTGTGCTCTGCCGCGTGGCGGCGACCGCGCTAACTCTGTTTGCGCCATGCGGCGTCACGCTGGCGCAGGAGACGGCGACGGCCCCGCCCGCGCCCCAACAAGTCGCGCCTGAACCGCTGACGGATGACGAGCTCGAGGTTCTGGTTGCCCGTATAGCGCTCTATCCGGATGAACTGGTGGCGCTGATTTCCGCGGCAGCGCTCTATCCGCTGCAGATTGTCGAGGCCGAGCGCTTTCTCGAGGCGCGCGCGAAAAAACCCGACCTGAAACCGAAGGAAGGCTGGGACGGCAGCGTTGTCTCGCTGCTGAACTATCCGCAAGTCGTCAAGATGATGAGCGAAGACCTCGAATGGACGCAGTCATTCGGCGAGGCGATCGCAAACCAGCAGAAGGATGTCCTGATCGCCATCCAGCAACTGCGCGATGAGGCGGTCGCCAAGGACATCATCAAGACCGACGACAAGGTGAAGGTGGTCGAGGAGGGCGACAATATCGTCATCCAGTCGGCAAACCCGGAAACGATCTACGTACCGCAGTATCCGCCGGAGATGCTTTACGTACCGGATTACGCACCGGCGCCGATCAGCTATTATGAAGATCCCTATCCTGCCTATTGGTATCCCGGTGCGGCCTTCTTCGCCGGAGCCGTCACCGGTGCGGCCTTCGCCGCCATCATCGACTGGGACGATTGGGGCGTCTGGGGCGGCGACTGGGACGGCGACATCGATGTCGACTGCAACAAGTGCTTCAACAACATCGACTTCGACGGCAAGGTCAACTGGAACGACATCGACTGGAAGAACGTCGACCGCAGCAAGATCAATTTCGACCGCGACCAGCTTCAGAAGTTCGACCGGACGAGCATCAAGAACAACATCAAGGCCAACGGCAACAACAACCTGCGCAACCGTGCCGCCGAGATCAATCGCGACCGGCCGCAGGCGCGCCCGGGTGGCGGTGGCGGCCAGCTCAAGGACGTGCGCAAGAGCACGCTCGAAGGGCTCAAGGCCCAGCCGAGACGGGAGACCGCGGCTCGGCCCGGCGGCGGGCAGGCGGTGGCGAAAGCCAGAGCCGACGGCGCGAAACCCAGCGTCAACCGACCGAAGGGCGGCAGCAAGCCCTCCGTCAACCGGCCGGCCGGGAAGAAGAAGATGGCTTCCAAGGCGCAGAACCGGCCGAACAGGCCGTCGGGCCTCGGCAATGTCAATTCGGGCCGGCGCGAGGTGGCCTCGTCGCGGCGTGGCGGCCACAGCATGGGCGGCGGTCAGCGCGGCGGCGGGCGGCCGCAGATGAGCCGCGGCGGCGGCAGACCACCGATGCACCGTGGCGGCGGGGGCCGCGGCGGTGGTGGACGTGGCAGGCGCTAAGCGGAGGGAGAACGGCCATGACCAAGCTTTTGCACACACTTTTCCTTGGCTCGGCGGTCTCGCTGGCGAGCATCCTTAGCATCGACGCCGCTTGCGCGCAGGCCAATCAGCCAGACCAGGCGCAGCAGCAAGCGCCGGGTCTCGACGACTACGCCGCAGACGAAGACCCGCCGGTGTTCGACGATCCGCTGAAGGCGGTGGAAGCGTTCAAATCGGCGCTCGCCGCCAATGATTTCGATGGCCTGGCGAAGCTTTTGGGCCTCGATGCGGCAAAGCTCAGGACGGGCGAAGGGGTCATGGACACCTTCGCGCTCATTCGTGAGGGGGCGGCCCGCAACGTCGTCGTGCGCGACCTCGATGAGCGAAAGATCCTCCAGATCGGCGATCGCCTCTGGCCGCTGCCATTCCCGATCACCAAGGGCGAGGACGGCAAATGGGCGTTCGACACCTATGTCGGGCTTGAGGAGATCGTCAACCGCCGCGTCGGCGAGAACGAGCTCGAGGCAATCGATACGGCGCGCGCCTATGTCGATGCGCAGAAGGACTATGCCGCACAGGACCGCGATGCGGACGGCGTGCTCGAATATGCCCAGAAGCTGATCAGCAGCCCGGGCCAGACCGACGGGCTCTACTGGCCGGCCGATCAAGGCGACGGCGACAGCCCGGTCGGCGACGCCATCAGCCAGGCGGCGCTCGAAAAGGCGAAGGCCGGCGAGGGCTATTTCGGCTACCGCTTCCGCATCCTGACCTCGCAAGGGGACAATATCGCCGGCGGCAAATACGACTATGTCATCAACGACAACATGATCGCCGGCTTCGGGCTGATCGCCTGGCCGGTCACCTATGCCGAGACCGGCGTCAAGACCTTCCTCGTCAACCAGCAGGGCATCGTCTACGAACGCGACCTCGGCCCGAGCACCGAGGCCATCGTGCCGTTCATCGACCGCTTCGACCCGGATGACAAATGGACCGTGGTGGCGGATTGACTTCCCGCCGACCGCGCATGTCGAACCTGCACAGACTGCCTGCCGCCGCAACGGCAGGCACTTGCGCCAGGCCCCCCAACAGCCCAAACCAGGTCGACCGAACTGGCCCCCAGCGCCAATACAATCGCGCGCAGGGCGACGCTCTCGCGTCCAGCGAGGGTCGGGGAGAACTCTTGAAGTCTCCGAAAGGTCGGTTTCCGCTTTCTAAAGAAGCTGAAGTGCGGATATACGGTTAGGTGTCATCAATTTTTTGCGTGGCCGCAGTCAAGTGGCGTGGGGACTGGTAGTGGTGTCAGAGGGGAATACCGATGCCTGAAGTGATGGATCTCCGCGCGCGCGGCGACAGCCTTGGGAAAGCTGGACGAAGGGCCGCGGGAGCGTTGGTGGCGCTTGCCGTGTTGGTCGGATGCGGAGGTCATCCAAAAGGCGTGATGACGCCGGTGGCGCTGACGGCGCCGACCCAGACATCGCAGGTCGATATGCTCGTCGCGACGACGCGCCAGCCTTCCGGGAATCCTGCGACCCTCTTTTCCGGCGAACGAAACGCGGCGCTTTCCTTGACGGACGTCGCGGTGTCGATCCCGCCGGATTCGCAACGCAAGCCTGGTACCGTGCAGTGGCCCCGCCGCTTGCCGCCAAATCCGGAAACCGATTTTGCCGTGACGCGCGTGCACGAACTTGCATCGCGCGACGAGGCGCGTGCCTGGTTCCGAAAGCATAGCGTCGATGGAAACATCCTCCTGTTCGTGCACGGTTTCAACAACACTTACGAGGATTCCGTCTTCCGGCTGGCGCAGATCGTCCATGATTCCGGCGCCGACGCGACGCCGATGCTCTTCACCTGGCCGTCTCGCGCCCGTGTGTTCGACTACAACTATGACAAGGAGAGCACCAACTATTCGAGAACTGCGCTCGAAGATGCACTGCGCTCACTGGCGAACGCGCCCGATGTCAATGAGGTGACGATTCTCGCCCATTCGATGGGCACATGGCTGACGATGGAGTCGCTGCGGCAGATGGGCATTCGCGACGGCGGCATCGCGCCCAAGATCAAGAACGTGATCCTCGCATCGCCGGACATCGACCTCGATGTCTTCGCGAAGCAATTCGTGGAATTGGGCGACAAGCGGCCGAAATTCACGATCTTCGTGTCGCAGGATGACCGGGCGCTTGCCGTATCGAGCTTCATATCGGGCGACGTCTCGCGGCTCGGCGCGATCGATCCCACGGCCGAACCCTATCGCACGCAGCTTGAAAGGGCGGGCATCACCGCGATCGACCTCACCAAGGTCCAATCCGAGGATAGCCTGCACCATGGCAAGTTCGCCGAAAGCCCGCAAATCGTGCAACTGATCGGCCAGCGCATCGTCAACGGCCAGACCCTGACGGATTCCGAGGTCACCTTGGGCGACAGCATCACCGCCGTTGTTGCCGGTACCGCCAAGAATGTCGGCACGGTCGCGGCCGCGACCATCAGCGCGCCGGTGAAGGTGCTCGAGCAGCCGACGCTGCCGCGCAAAAAGCGAGCGCATCTGGACGAAACGCTCGAAAGCGGTGCGCATGCAGGAGCTACCAACTAGCGCTGTTCTACAGCGACGCCTATCAGAAGCGCAAAAGGACGCTGTAGCGCTTTGAATCGCTGCATGGGACGCGACGGTTTTGCGTTCGGAATTGCGTTTCAAAGAGTAAAAGCGCTTCACTATTCAACGAAACGGTGAGGCGCGTCCTAGACGCCATTCCGTGATTAGGAGCGCTGAATTCTGGCACCCGGTGGGGAGGAGCGACGGCGGCGGACGCTCCGCGAGGGAGGACGATGTGACGAGCAATTTGAAGGACAGAAGCTCCGGGGCTCTGCCACGCCCTGCAGTCGGCACGGCGGTCCTGGCGGAATTTCGGCGGACGCCTCTCCTGGCGCTCATTGTATTTGTGCCTGTCGTCATCCTCCTGGAGCAGACGGTGCCGGAGGCGCACACGTGGCTGTTTCTCCTGTCGGTGGCAGCGATCGTACCGCTCGCCGCGCTGTTGAGCCGCGCGACCGAAGCCGTGGCGGCGAGGACCGGCGATACGATCGGAGGTCTGCTTAACGCCACCCTTGGCAACCTGACCGAGCTCGTCATTTCGTTCGCGGCACTGCAGGCGGGCCAATACCTGTTGGTCAAGGCTTCGCTTGCGGGCGCGATCGTCACCAACACGCTCTTCATGCTGGGCGGCGCGTTCCTGCTCGGCGGCTTCAAGCATCACCTGCAGGAATTCAACCGGGTGAGTGCACGTTTCCAGGCTTGCCTGTTGTTCCTGGCGACGATCGCCATTCTGGTTCCCTCTGTCATCAGCGAAGTGGATCGGGCTCCAGCAGCCGCCTTCTCCCAGAAGCTGAGCCTGGGACTGGCGATACTTCTGATCGCCGTTTACGGCCTCGGCATGCTGTTTTCGCTGAGGACACACCGGGAGCTCTTCGCCGCCGTCGGCCACGCCGACGAGGATGAGAAACCATGGCCTCTTTCGGTAAGCATCGTCGTTCTGATTGTCGTTACGCTGCTGGTCGCTCTCGTGAGCGAGATTTTCGTCGGTTCGGTGCAGATTGCCGCCGAGCATCTCGGGATGACGCCCGCGTTCGTCGGCTTCATCATCGTCGCCTTGGTTGGTGGCGCCGCCGAGATGACGACAGCATTCTCGGCGGCGCGTGCCAATCGCCTCGATCTCAGCGTTGGCATTGCGCTCGGCAGCGCCGCGCAGATCGCGCTTTTTGTCGCCCCGGTTCTGGTGCTCGTCAGCTATTTTGTCGGTCCCGAACCGATGTCCCTGCAGTTCTGGCCGGGCGCGGTCGCGATGATGCTGGTCGCGACGATGGCCGCCACGCTGCTTTCCAACGGCGGACGCGCGGCTTGGTACATGGGCGTCATGGCGCTGGCGACCTATGCCATATTCGGGATGACGCTGTTTCTCCTGCCGCCGGCAACGCCATTGTGATGATGGCAGAGCCGGAGGTCCGCGCGGATCTAGTCTCGGTGCCGGTCCAGTCCCGGCTCGGCGCGGAAATAGAGGCGCTGGATCACTGCCATCATCAGCGCAGTCGCCCAGCCAAAGATGATCCAGCCGTTGACCGCCTCAAACGTGGCAACGTGGCGCCAGTCCTTGCTAAGGACGATGTCGCCGTATCCAACCGTGGTGAAGGTCACGGTTGAGAAGTAGAAAGATTCTTCGAAAGTCGGCAAGGCTTTCGCGAGATAATAGAAAGCCGCCCACAGGCAGACATCAATTATAATCGGAAATATCAAGTATATTACCCAAGTGACCGTCACCACGGTCGGGTGGCGCTGCGCGAAATATTTTCGGTTCTCCTCCAGCCGGCGCAAAGCACTCAGTCCGGCGGACATGAATAGAGCCTGGATGGCGACCGTGATCGCGATCAGGCCGCAGGCGATAGAAAGCCGAAGTATCACTATGCCTCCTTGGGTAGGATCGACGGACGGCGGCGCGCATTCATGGGCTGCGTTACCACAGCCGCCCGATTTAGGGGCGCAATCTAGCAAAGGCCGCCCTGCCGGTGAACATGGTCGCCCGCAAATAGTGCGTCCCTGCGCGTGCGGTGGTGAACGAGAGCCAAGGGCGCTTCGAATTCGACTTTAGTATGACTTATTAGTCATCGCTTATTTTTGATTGCCTTGTCCGAGCAATTGTGTAATCTCCTAATTGCGCGGGCACATCTTCAAGCATTTCCTTTGTAGTTCCCCTGCCTGAAAATGCCATGAAGAAATATTGCGGTGCCGGTGCTTTATTGCGTCGCCTCCATGATCTCCGTTGAACTGAAGAGGCTCCGAACTATTGTCGGGGCCTCTTCAGTTTTTATTATTAACATGCGGAATGATTAGGTGATTAGTTAAATAAAATTGTAACTTATCCATTCCTTGCGATGGAGAATGGCGCCACGACCTTGCTGTGACTGGCGAGGACAAATCACGGTCTTTATGACGGCAGGGCGCAAGGATCGCCTCGACAGACATCACGCCGTCGCGTGGCGGGTCCCGCCGACCACGGAAAAGCGCAGGCGATATTCCTTGGGCGAGACGCCGAGGATCTTGCGGAAGATCTTTCGGTAGGCGTTGGTATCGTCGTACCCGCTCTGCCAAGCGACCTGCTCGATCGAGAGATAGGAGCGCTCCAAGAGCTCGCGCGACTTCGCGATCCTGAGCCTTTGGCAATATTCCGTCGGATTGAGGCCCGTTGCCTTCTGGAAGCGCCGGAGAAATGTACGTTCTCCAAGGCCGGCGCGCTCGGCCATCATCTGCAGCGTCACGCCTTTGGTGCTGGTGCCGTGCAGCCAGTGCTGGATCTTCAGGATGACCGGATCGCCGTGGTCGAGCCTGGGAGCAAAGACACTGTAATAGCTCTGTTCGCGCGCGCCCGGGTCGACCAGCATGAAGCGCGCGGTTGCAAGCATCACGGCGGTGCCGAGCAGCCGATCGACCAGCTTCAGGCCGAGATTGATCCAGGCCATCATGCCGCCGGCGGTAATGATGTCGCCCTCGTCGATGACCAGCTTGTCCGTATCGATACGCACGTCGCGGTAGCGGTTGGCGATCAGCTCCTGATGTGACCAGTGCGTGGTAACCGTGCGGCCGGAGGCGAGACCGGATTCGGCGAGCAGATAGGCGCCGCCGCAGACCGAGCAGATCGTCGTGCCGCCGGCGTGCTGCTCGCGGATCCAGGCCGGCAGGTCGCCCATGCGCTTGCCGACCGGCAAGTCCGCGAGCGTCGGCGGCAGTATGAGCGCCCCCAGTCCGCTCGACGGTCCCGGGTGGGTATCGACCGTTTTCCGGACCGTACCATCCTCCATCAGTTGCCAATGGCTGACACGGATCTGGGGTGCAGCGGCTCCGCCCTGTTCGAGGCTCTGCATGCCGGCAACCTGAAACATGTCCGTCAGGCCGTAGATCGCCGACATCAGCGCACCGGGATAGACAACGATGCCGATCTCGGCCGGGCCGGTTAATGCTGCCTTTGTCAATTCTGCCCCCATCGTTGTCAGCTTTGCCGGTCGTGAGGTTAGGCGGCCGAGCGTATCAATTCAACCAGCGCTCCGGAACGGAGGCAGCAGTTGCAAATTACACGGAAAAGGAGAGGATCATGGCACAGTCGAAAGCAGTCACCGCCGCAGCAACGGTATCCCGCCGCAATGTCATCGCCGCCGCCCTCGGGGCTGCAGCGACCGCCGCAGCCGTTCCGGCCGTCATCCGCCCGGCCTCGGCCGCAAATGTCTCGAATGCAACCAACACAACCAGCGAAGGAGCAAGGACCATGGGCAGCAGGATCGTCACCCGCGACGGCGTCGAAATCTATTACAAGGACTGGGGTCCGAAGGACGGGCCGGTGGTCGTGCTCAGCCACGGCTGGCCGCTGTCTTCCGACAGCTGGGAGGCCCAGGCCTTCCACCTCGCCAACAACGGCTTCCGCGTCGTCACCCATGATCGCCGCGGTCACGGCCGCTCCAGCCAGCCCTGGGACGGCAACGACATGGACCACTATGCCGACGATCTCGCCGAGCTGATCGAACAGCTGGATCTCACCGGCATCTTCCTCGCCGGTTTTTCGACCGGTGGCGGCGAGATCTCCCGCTATATCGGCCGCCACGGCACCAAGCGCGTCGCCAAGGCCGGGCTGATCTCGGCGGTGCCGCCGCTGATGGTCAAGACCGACGCCAACCCCGGCGGGCTGCCGAAGGCGGTGTTCGACAATCTCCAGGCGGCAAGCGTTGTCGACCGCTCGCAACTCTACAAGGACATCGCCGCCGGGCCGTTCTTCGGCTTCAACCGGCCGGGCGCCAAGGTTTCCCAAGGCATGATCGACAGCTTCTGGCTGCAGGGCATGACGGGCGGCCACAAGAACACCTATGACTCGATCGTCGCCTTCTCGCAGACCGATTTCACCGAGGACCTGAAGAAGTTCGACGTGCCGACCCTGATCATCCATGGCGACGACGACCAGATCGTGCCGATCGACGCGGCGGCGCGGGCCTCGAAGAAGCTCATCCCGCATGCGGTGCTGAAGGTTTATGCCGGCGCCCCGCACGGCATCACCGACACCCACAAGGACCAGCTCAACCAGGACCTGCTCGAATTCGCGAGGTCCTGACATAAGCGTCCGGCGCAATCTTGATGCAATTCCGGGAAAACCGTTACGCACTTTTCCTGGAATTGCTTACCAATCGCGCCGGACTACCTTTCGATCTTCAGCGCGAAGGATGACGACAATGACGAGCAATGTTTCTACGCCGCTTTCATTCCCCTCCACCCGGCGTGCCTTTCTCGCGGGCGGCGCCGCGATGGCCGCGGTTCCCTTTCTGCCGAAGCCGGTCTTCGCCGCGACACACCGCTTCAATCACGGTGCCTTCGATATCTCGGTGCTGAGCGACGGCTTCATCACGCTGCCGGTCGAAATCATTCTGCCGGACGCCGCCGAGGATCAACGTGCCGACATTATGAAGCGGCTCGGCGGCGATGCGAAGAGCGCGCCCTTTCAAGCCAACATCCCGCTGATCCGTACCGGAAACGACCTCATTCTCGTCGACACCGGTTCCGGCGATAATTTCCAGGCGAGCGCCGGCAGGCTCGCCGGCAATCTCAAGGCCGCGGGCGTCGATCCGGCGTCGATCACCAAGGTGGTGTTCACCCATGCGCATCCGGACCATTCCGGCGCCACCGTCACGCCCGAGGGGCGGCTCCTTTACCCGAACGCCGATTATTTCGTCAGCTCCGCCGAGTGGAGCTTCTGGATGGACCCGAACTACGAAGCCAACATGCCCTCGGCGCTGCATGATTTCGCGCGCGGAGCCCAGCGTGACCTGTCGGCCGTCAGGGAGCGCGTCAAGCTGGTGAAGCCCGGCGACGAGATCGTCACCGGCATGCGTGTGGTCGACACTAGGGGACACACGCCCGGTCACATCTCGCTGGAGCTTGCCGGTTCCGATCCGCTGATCATCACCGGCGACGCGGCAACCAGCAACATCGTCTTCTTCGAGCATCCCGAATGGCACTTCGGCTTCGACACCGAACCCGAAATCGCGCTCGCGAACCGCAAGGCACTGATCGATCGCGCCGCGACCGACAAGGCCAGGCTTCTCGGCTATCACTGGGCCTATCCCGGCCTCGGCTATGCCGAACGCAAGAACGGCGCTTACCGTTTCGTCGCCGCCGAATGACGGGTGCGCAGCGCGCTCCCCGTTGCGTCGCGTGTTGCCGACGACGATGAGCGGAACCGGGACCTGGGACTTCTGGGTGGATCGCGGCGGCACCTTCACCGACGTCATCGGCCCTGACCCTGAGGGCGCGTTTCATGTGCTGAAGGTTCTCCCCGAAAATTCCGAGGCCTACAGTGATGCGGCGGTGCACGGCATCCGGCAGCTTCTCAAGCTCCCAGTGGGCGAGCCGCCCCGGCAGGCCTGATCGGCGAGGTGCGGACACGGCTTCGGAAGCACGCAGTATGGCTATCAGTTGACCTCCTCGGGCATGCAGCATGACATCGGCTTTGTGATCCATGACACCGGCGGGACCGACACGATCGACTTCTCCGGCTCGACGGCCGGTACGATCCTTGACTTGCGTGCCGGCAGTTCTCCAGCGTCAACGGTCATAGCAACAATGTGTCGATCTTCGACGGACATAACGCGGATGGGACCGACTATTACGTCGAGAACGGCATTGGCAGCAGGTATGACGACATCCTGATCGGCAACGACGGCGCCAACACCCTGGACGGCCGCGGCGGGGGAGACCGCATGGCTGGCAACGGCGGTGACGATACTTATTTCGTCGATTCGTTGGAGGACATCGTGCGTGAGGAGGCTAACGGCGGGAACGACACGGTCATCCTCCTTTCCAGAAACCTGAAAATCAGGAAAATCGCCAACGTCGAAAACATCATCTACGCCGACGAGCCAGCCTGGCGGCGGCGGCGAGACCCCGCCCAGCGTCGGCGACAACACGATGACCACCATCATTTTCGGTAGCGACGGAAATGATACGCTTGATGGCGGTGCCGGCGACGACACGATCTTCGGCCAGGGAGGCGACGACCTGATCATCGGCGGCCGCGACTCGCTCGCCAGCCGCGATATCAACAACACGATCGATGTCGAGGACCTGGAAGACCAGACCGAAAGCGATGACGGTAACGACACACTCTACGGCGGCGACGGCAACGACACGATCATCGGTGGCGCCGGCCAAGACTATCTGGATGGGGGTTCCGGTGTTGACACGGTCGTCTACGCGGGTAGCTCCGACGGCGTGACGATCGACCTTGCCAACGGCACGGCCAATGGTGGCGACGGTGATGGTCCGGTGCAAATCGTCGGCCGAGGCGCGGCGATCCGGCACGATATGCTCGTTGGCTTTGAAAATGCCGTCGGTTCGTCTTTTGATGGCCATCTCATCGGCAATGCCTTGTCCAATGAACTCTCCGGCGGCACTGGCGACGATACGCTGACCGGCGGCGGCGGGGCCGACAGATTGAATGGCGGCGCCGGCAGCGACACGGCAGACTACGCTGACGCAACGCGCGGCGTCAGACTTAGTCTCGCGGAAGGCAAGTCAGGCGGAGATACATATACCTCCATCGAAAATCTTGCAGGTTCGGGATTTGATGACCGACTGACCGGCAACGGCGCAGCCAATATATTGACTGGTCAGGGCGGGAACGACGCGCTCAACGGCGGGCGCGGCGATGACACCCTGCTCGGCGATTTCGCCTATCAGGGCGACGCGCCGCCACGCCCGGGCATGGGAACCGGCTACACCACCCTCGGACCGGACGCGACGAACAACTCGATCGCAGCCGCTTTCGACATCTCCAACAACTTTTCCCTGGCCAGCGACCCCGATATCTTCGACTCGACGACGATCCTTCATACGACCGTCGACGCCACCGGAAACGGCCAGGGCGGATACTATAAAATCAGTCTAGCGGCCGGTACGGTCATCACGATAGACATTGACGGAATTGTCGATCCGAATGTCCATGACAGTTGGGTCAGGCTGCTCGACAGCGCCGGCAACATCGTCGCTCAGAACGATGATGGCGACGGCGATCCCGGCTCCGCCAGCAACAGGGATTCAAGTCTGGTATTCGTCGCTAAAGAGACTGGAACCTATTACATACTGGAAGGCAGTTGGTTACCGACGGCGCCGGGCGATGGCTGGGCGGAAGTTGTGCCGGCAGGCTCGACCTATGAGTTGAACGTGTCGGTCGAGTTTCCCCCTGCGCCGGCCCAGCCGGGCGTTGCGGGATCCGATACGCTCACCGGCGGCGGCGGCAACGATCTGCTGGATGGCGGTCTGGCGGCCGACACGCTGACCGGCGGCGAGGGAGAAGACACATTCCGCTTCTCGACGGAGCTTGGGAACGGCAATGTCGACTGGATCGAGGACTTCAAGGTCATCGACGACACCATCCTGCTGGACAACCTCATCTTTGAGAACGTGGGTGGCGACGGCGCTCTCGCCTTGAGCGCGTTTTACGGAAGTGCGACGGGCGTCGCTCATGACGGAGACGACCGCATCATCTACGATACCGATAGCGGGGCCTTGTCCTATGACGCCGATGGCGGCGGAGCCGTTGCAGCCATCCAGTTTGCGCAGCTGAGCACAAATCTGAGGCTTTCGGCTGCCGACTTCATTATCATCTAACTCGACCAGGTGCGGCGCTTTCAGACGCCCCACCTAATACTAGGTTTGCGGTTGGTTTCTCTTTCGAACCGTTAGCTGAGCGGCAGTGCCGCCGCCACACGGGTCTTGCGGGGCAATCATGAAGAGCGCGATGAAGCGGCCGACCGATCGCCGCACAGTATTAAAGACCGCCGGAGCTGCGGCTGTCGCGGCGGTCGCCAGGCCAGTCGCTGCGCAATCGATAGATATTCGCGGCGTGGTCACGTTTGAGGGCGGCGCGCTTATACCGGAGGGTCATCTCGAGATTTATCTCGAGGACCCTGCCATTCGAAATGGTGCGCGACGTCGCGCAGCGCAAACGCGCATCAGAAGCGACGGCGGCTCAAAGACGGTAGCCTTTTCCTTGTCCCCGCTCGCAAGCTCGACAGCTTCGCCAACGCTGCGGATCGTTGCACGCTTGGAGCGTGCGGATGGCTGGCTGGTGGCGCGCGGCAGCATGCAGTTCGAGGCTGGTCCACCCGTCAGCGTCACACTCAACACGGTTATGTATTAAAGCAGCCGACATTCACGGAAGCGCGGTGGGGTGGACACAAACAGTCCGGCATCGGACGTGAACTCGGCCGCTGGGGTCTCGAGAACTATCTCGAGACCAAGCAGATAACCCGCCTCGTCAGCGAAGAACGATGGGGCTGGTACATCAAGTGAACGGACGCTGCTGCTTGGGCTTTGGCTTCCAAAATTGCCTGTTCTACTGAATCTGGAGGTCTCGCAAATGCTCTCGATCTGGCGGCGGCATTTCAGCATCTTCCTTGCGGACGGCTTCTCTCTGTTGGGCTTCACTTCCGTGACCGCTCCTCTCCGGATCGCGAATGATGTCCTGGATAGGCCTATTCCTGGAATATCGTCAGTCACGACGGTGAACCCGTTCAATCGAGCTGCGGCGTCAGCCTGACCGCCGAATGTGACCTCGATTGCGCACGAAACACCAAGGTGCTTGATCAGGCCCGCTTCTGGCATTGTTCCCGGCGAAAAATACGAGGGGTTTCCTCTCGCTCTGTCGACGTCCGCTTAGCCAAACGCTCTGTCGGGCCGAGTGAGCTAGGTGCTACCTTCAAACGTCCTCCGGGACCGCCGCTGCCGGCATGTCGCCTCGATAAAAAAACGCCGGCGCTCTCAAAGATCTCGCGGCGTAGCCGCGGTGGACCCCCGCATCGGTTGCGATGACATCTATGCGGTGGGCCACTCCTCGCACAAGGCCGTGAGGGCTGTCGGAGAAAGCTCATCGAGTGCCAGATCCGGCAGCAGATCGTTGTCGGCGACAAGGTTGCGGCCCATTGCCGCCGAAAACAGGCTGGTGCCGGCTTCGTGCAGCAACGCGGGGCTGCCGGCAATGCGGCCAAGTAGGCTGGTTGGCACAAGGCCGAAGGGTACGTCCTCGTAGATATAGCGGCTGTCGGCGGTCGCTGGGCCGAAGCCACCGCGCCCCTCGCGGTGCATCTGCTGGTTCATTTCCGATACGCTGCTCATCGGCACGTGGAAGGAGAGCGAGAAATGTTCCCGCACAGTCCGGACCGAAAGGCCGAAGCTCTCGGCGATCCTAAGCCGTTCGAGGTCAAGCGCTTCAATCAATTGCCCGACGGCGGGCGTGACGTACTCGCCCTGTCCCCATCTCTCGCCCTTTTCCATGCGGGTCAGGTTGAGCAGGGCGATTCCGAGGTGGTTCTGTGGGTTGAGGTTCGACAGCGCGATGGCGAGCAGCCCGTCGCGCTCAACGAAACGCTCGCCGAAGAGTTCAGTGCAAAGCGCCTTTCCGTCGACCGCCGCGGATTTCGGCAGGGTCGCGACATCAATCTTTTGACGGATGGTATTGACCGAAACGCTCACCCCGTCCGATTGCTGGCGGCCAGTCAGAAGCGTCGTGCCCCAAACGATGATGGGCAGACGTATGCCTCGATCCGCCAGTCGCTTTGAAAGGTAAAGAGCGCCGAATGAACTGTGCGAACTGATGATCACTGGCTGGCCGGATTTGAGGTGGGGCACGGCGGCATCGAACACCAGACGATGGCCGTTTGCGGGTAGGGCGACAATAATCGCATCGGCCCCCACGACCGCCTCAGCGCAATCGCTGGCTGCGGCAACCGATCCGGAAAACTCGACTGCTCCCGTCGCGGTCAGGCAAGCGCCTTCGGCGAGCTTGCGAAGCGCGCCAGACGGTGACCAGAGGATCGGCTGGTGACCGGCCTTCGCGAGGAAAGCCGCCATGCCGCAGGCAATCGCCCCCGCCCCAAGAATACCAATACGCATTGATCCCTGCTCCTCTCCTCGTCCTGCCTGGCGCGTGACAATCCGCGGGCGGACTGTCGCCGGGCAGGCGTCATCACGGTTTTCCCCTGGCGGGCTCTGTGGTCCGGTTATTTTCTACAAAACTACCCAACAAAGAAAACTTGTCTTTTGTCACTAGCGCCAAGAATGCGTTTTATGCACTATACAACATCGATTATGCAAGGAGCGCATAGTATCCATGGAAATCCGCGACCTCGAAGCGTTTCTCGCGGTCATGTCGACCGGCAGCATTACCGGTGCTGCGCGCCTTCTTGATCGCTCGCAATCACAGGTCACGCGGCTGATCCAGGATCTGGAAACCACGCTTGGTTTCGCGCTGTTCGAGCGTAACGGCCCCAAGATCGCCCCTACCGAGAAGGGAATTGCGTTCCATGACGATGCCGAGCGGTTCGTGAGCGGAATCGGCCACTTGCGGGATCGAGCGAAAGCGATCGCGGGCAGGGAACCCGAACCGATAGAGATCGCTGCCACGCCGGCTTTCGCAAGCGGCATTATCCCGCTCGCGCTCGCGCAGTTGCCGGAAGACTGTTTGCCGCGCACAATAAATCTTCGCAGCATGCCGGCGGAGGCGGCGGTCCAGTCGGTCCTTGCCCGAACGGCGGATTTCTGCGTCACGTCGCTGCCGGCCGATCAGCCGGGGCTCGAGGTACAAGGCTTCTTCGAGGGGCCATGCGTGGCCGCCTTGGCGCCGCACGATCCTCTTGCCGCCCGCGATGTGGTCTCACTTGCCGACCTCGCCGGCCGCACCCTGGTGACCATGGCAAATCCCTTCCGTCTGCGCCACCGCGTCGACCAGGCGCTTGAGGCCGCGAAGGTCAGACCCGACCGGGTCATCGCTACCAATGCGGCGATGAACGCCGTGCAGATCGCCTCGACCGGTCTCGGCGTCGCGATCATCGAGCCCGCAACCGCCTATGGCATGCAAGCGCCTTCCGTCGCGATCCGCCCGCTCGACGTCGACATCCCTTTCCTCTGGGCGATTTTTTCGGCGGGCGCCCGCCCGCTTTCGACCGGCGCGCATGAGCTGATCCAGCGCATCATGCAGATCGCGACCGAGAGGATGCCGAGACTGACCGTGCATGACGCGCGCCGGATAGCGCGCATCGCGGACGCGGCCTTTGCCCGCCCGAACCACCCCGATACGGCCCCAGAAAACGAGGGTCGAATAACTGAAGTACCCGAGAACGAAAATTGAGCCTGCCAGAGAAATAGGAGGAACCATGAAAGACTTGATCGCAACCCGCCGTTCGACATTGAAGCTGCTCGCAGCCGGCACAGGCATGCTGGCCGCACCGTCGATCATCCGGCCCGCTTTCGGCCAGAGTAAGGTCGTCAACATCACGACCTACGACAAGTTCGTGCCGCAAACCTTCATCGATCAGTTCCAGAAGGACACCGGTATCGAGATCCGCATTAGGCTGACCGACGATCAGGGCAAGCAGTACAACCTTCTGACGGCCGAGGGCACCGCGCCCTCCACCGACATCGTGACGGTCACCGGCCATCGCCTGTCGCAGTTCATGGGATCGGACCTGCTCGCGCCCCTCGACACGGCTCGCCTGAAGAATTGGGATAAGCTCGCTTCCGCCTACAAGGGTGCCCCGCAGCTCACCGTCGATGGCAAGACCTATGGCGTGCCGCTGCTTGCCGGCTTCGAGGGACTTGCCCGCAACACGGAATATACCAAGGCCTCCGACAGCTGGAGTATCATGTTCGATGACGAGTACAAGGGTCTGACCTCCTACATCATCACCGACTTCCTCTCCATCGTCATGCGCCATCAGGGCAATGACGGCGACTACGTCACCTACGGGGACAAGCCGGACGTGGCACAGGCCGCGACCAATCAGGCCCGCGACTTCCTGATCAAGCACAAGGATAAGGTGCGCAAGTATTACGACGCCGCCTCCGAGGTCCAGCAGATGTTCGTCAACGAGGACATCTACCTGGCACAGACCTGGTCGGGTCCGGCAGCCAAGCTGATTATGGATGGTCACCCGATCGAGATCTCCGTCCCGAAGGAAGGCACCTACGGCTTCCTCTACTCGTTCAACGTCGTCAACAACGCTCCGAACGCGGACGCGGCCTATGCCTTCCTCGACGCACTCCTGTCCTCGCCGGAAATCGGCGCGGCGATGACGCGCCAGTCGGGCTTCGCGTCAGCCTTCGACGGCGTCGACAAGGTGCTGGACGACAAGGAGCGCGCCGCTATGACGCTGCCGCCGGAGCAGGTCGAGCGGATCCAGTTCTTCAGCTCGGTGAACCGAGACATGAAGAACGAGATGATCGACAAGGCCGCCGCCGAAATCAAGGCCGCCTGACGATCTTAAACCATGCGACCGGCTCACTGGCCGGTCGCGCACTCGAATAACGACTCATCCAGAGCCGGGAACGACCAGAATGGTGGACACGACGACACAACCTCGATCCGTCGCCTTGCCGGCGGCACCCCGCTATGCGGGGTGGATCGGCACGGCAGTGGGTTCAAGCCTCTATCGCAACACAATAGGGCAGCTGGCGGACAGCCGCCGCATCAGGCTCGCCGTGCTCGCGGGCGTGCCGCTCGTCTGGATCGCCATGCTGCATATCGGGCCTATCCTGCAGATGGCCAATATCAGCCTCATGGCCAATTATCCGCCGCAACCGCACAAGAGCAGCGACTACACACTCGCCAATTACGCCTTGTTCTTCTCCGACCGGCTCTATTTCGTGCCCTTCATTCGCAGCCTGATCTTTGCAGCGGTGGTCACGATCTCGACGCTGGTGATCGTCTATCCGGTCGCCTACTACATTGCGAAGGTGGTGCAGCCGAAGAACCGGATGCGCGCCCTGCTTCTGCTGCTTATTCCGTTCTGGGCGGGGGAACTGATCCGCACCTTCTCGGTCATTATGTTGCTCGCCAATCGCGGGGCTGCGAATGTTCTGCTTCGGGAGCTGGGCTTGATCGATCGGCCGATCCCGATGCTCTACACCTTCTTTTCGCTGAGTTTCGGCGTGATCTATCTTCTGGCGCTCTATATGCTGTTGCCGCTCTATTCGGCGATCGAGAAGATTCCGACGCCGCTCATCCATGCCGCGGCCGATCTCGGCGCGGGCCCCTTCCAGCGCTTCCGCCGGGTCATTCTGCCGCTTTCCAAGGACGGCATCGTTTCGGGGTGCAGCCTCGTCTACCTCACCGCCATTGGCGTTTTTGCGGCGCCCCTGCTGCTCGGCGGCCCGAATGCGGTCATCTTTCCTGAAGTCATCGCGATGCTGTTCCACGGCTCGAATGACAAGTGGCCCGAGGGTGCCGCCTTCTCGATGATCATGCTTGCGGTGTCGCTTACTACCGTCGGTCTGTTCATGCGCGTCGTCGGCGGTCGCTCTGTAAGGCTGATGTAAGGACAGCTGATGCGAACTTATTTCAACGATCTGCCAAAGACTGCGCTCGGTGCCTCCTATTGGCTCTTTACTGTCTACCTCGTACTGCCGCTGGCACTAATGATGTCGATGAGTTTCAAGGACGCCAATTTCATCGCTTTTCCGATCGGCAACTGGACGCTCGACTGGTACGGCAAGGTGCTGCAGGACAAGCAGTTTATCGAGGCGTCGCTCTATTCGATTGGCATTGCCCTCGCGACGACCGTCTGCGCGACGATTGTTGGCGTCTGGATCGCGATGCTGGTGTCGGCGGAAAACATCTGGGGCAGGGCGGCCATCTTCGCGCTCGCCTGTTTGCCCGCCGTCGTACCGGGCCTGATCAATGCCATCTCGATGCGTATCTTCATCCGCGCGGTGGATATTCCCACCGGCACCTTTGCGATCATCCTGGCGCACACGGTCCACGCGGTGCCCTTCGTGGTTATCATGGTGTTGACGCGACTGCGCTCCATGCCCGCCAATCTGGTCGATGCGGCGCGCGACCTCGGCGCCGATCCGTTCGTCGCCTTCCTGCGCGTCACGATCCCCTATCTCATCCCGGCGCTCTTCGGCGGCATGATTTTCTGCGTGCTGACAAGCATCGACGATTTCGTGCGCACCTTCTTCCTCGGCGGTTACCAGCCTACGCTGCCGATGCTGATCTTTGCCAAGGTGCAGGGCGGCATGTCGCCGGAGATCAACGCCATGGCGACGATCGTGCTCGTCGTCACCACTGCCGTCGGCCTCTATGCCGAGCTTTTTACCCGCCGTTCGAGGAGCTGACGCGCATGCAGCCGGTCGTCCATTTCAAGAATGTCAATAAGTTCTACGGTGCGCTCCCGGCCGTCGAAAACCTCGATCTCGCCATCGAGACCGGGCAGTTCGTTACGCTGCTTGGCCCTTCCGGCTGCGGCAAGTCGACGACGCTGCGCATGCTCGGCGGCTTCGAGGAGCCAACCTCCGGTGAAATCTATCTCGACGGCAAGCCGATCTCGCACCTGCCCCCCAACAAGCGCAACGTCAACATCGTCTTTCAGGATTATGCGCTTTTCCCCCACCTGCCGGTTCGCCGCAACATCGCTTTCGGACTGGAGCTGAAGGGCATGGAGTCGAGCGCGATCCACAAGCGCGTTACCGAGCTTCTCGCCCTCGTCGGGCTTCAGGACTACGCCGAGCGCATGCCGGCCCAGCTTTCCGGCGGCCAGCGGCAGCGAGTGGCGCTGATGAGGGCGCTGGCGCCCGATCCGAACGTGCTGTTGCTCGACGAGCCACTCTCGGCGCTTGATGCGAAGCTGCGCCAGCAGATGCAGATCGAGCTCAAGTCCATTCAACAGAAGACCGGGAAGACCTTCATCTTCGTCACCCACGACCAGGAGGAGGCACTGACGATGTCCGACGTCATCGTGGTGATGGACAAGGGCAGGATCGAGCAGATGGGCGGCCCGGACGAGCTCTATGCTCGCCCACGCAGCCGCTTCGTCGCCAATTTCATCGGACAGAGCAATTTCCTCGAAGGTAAGGTCGTGTCCGTCGAAGGCACGGTCGCGAGCTTCGACTGGCAGGGCAACATCGTGCAGGCCGACGTAAACGGTACGGCGCACGCGCCGGGGGCACGCGCGACCGTGGCGCTCCGGCCCGAGGCGCTCTACTGCCTGCCGGCGAAACCCGAAGGCCGGCTGGCGCTCAAGGGACGCATCGACCAGCGCGTCTTCAAAGGTGCCCACACGTCTCTCACCGTAACCCTCGAAAATGGCACGAGCCTCGTCGTCCAGCTCGATCCGGTCGCTCTCTCGCATATCGAAAGCGACGAGGTGTGGGTGGGCTGGCGCGAACGGGATGCCGTCCTGCTGGCGGATTGAACAGGAGAGCGACGTCATGACCAACAAGCAGCAGCGGCTTGCCGAGCTGAATGCGCGGGTGGCGCAGGATCTCAGCTATCTGAACTACCCGCCGGCCAATTGGTCGAAGACGATCACGACGAAAGATGGTCGGCCCCTCAGCGACGTGGTCATCATTGGCGGCGGCATGTGCGGCCTCGTGGCCTGGCATGCGCTGACGCGCGCCGGTATTGCCAATCTGCGCATCGTCGACCGGGCGCCGAAGGGTCTCGAGGGACCATGGCTCACCTATGCGCGCATGGAAACGCTGCGCTCGCCGAAGAACCTGCTGGGTCCGGCCCTCGGCGTGGCCTCGCTCAGCTTCCGGGCCTGGTTCACGACGCTCCATGGCGAGGCCGAATGGGAGGAACTGTTTCGCATCCCGCGACCGATGTGGATGGATTATCTGAAGTGGTATCGCGAAATCATGGCAATCCCCGTCGAGAACGACACGCACGTCACCCGCGTCGTGCCGTGTGGCGATGATCTGCTGGAGCTCGAAATCGCCGGCGGCGCGAAGCCGCCCATTTTTACCCGCAAGCTGGTGATGGCGACTGGCCGGGACGGGCTCGGCGAGCCGACCATCCCTGACTTCGTCAAGGGTATGGAACGACACAGATCTTGGGCGCATTCAGCCGACGACATCGACTTCGAGCGGCTGAGGGGCAAACGCGTTGTCGTCATCGGCGTAGGAGCCTCGGCTGTTGACAATGCCGCAGAAGCATTGGAGCGAGGGGCGGGCGAAGTGCGTCTTCTCGCCCGTCGCAAGCAGATGCCGACGATCAACAAGCTGATGGGCATCGGCTCCTACGGGGTCGTCGCCGGCTTCGCGCAAATTTCGCCGGAATGGCGCTGGCGGCTGATGGATTATGCCGCCAAGCAGCAGACGCCGGCCCCGCACAATTCGACGTTGCGCGTCAGCCGTCATCCGAACGCCTATTTCCATTTCGATTGCGGTATCCGCTCAATGAAGGAGGAGGGCGGCGAGGTCATTATCACGACGACTAATGGCCGCGTCTTCCGCACGGATTTCGTCATCCTCGGCACCGGCTTCTTGATCGATCCCTTGAGCCGTAGCGAACTTGCCCCGTATCAGGACAAGATCGCCTGCTGGGAGGACCGCTACACGCCGCCGCCTGGCGAGGAGAACCCCGGCCTCGGCCGGTTCCCCTGGCTGAGCGACGACTTTTCCTTCACTGAGAAGGGGCCGGGCACGGCGCCATGGCTGAAGGACATCCATTGCTTCAATTACGGCGCATCCGTCAGCCTCGGCAAAGTCAGCGGCGATATTCCAGCGATCAGCGAAGGAGCGCTGTGGCTGGCGCGGGGCATTGCCGCTTCACTCTTCATCCGCGACATCGACTACCATTGGGAAGCGCTGCTCGCCTACGAGAAGCCGGAACTCGACGGAACAGAATGGACGGATGCGGACGCGCCGGAGCCGGCGCAGAGGACGGCCTGAGGCGGTACGACCGCCAGGCGACCGGGTCTTCGCTGCGCCGACCTGGATCCACAAGCAAGTGCTCTTTGCTTCTCGACGAAGCGCTTAGATTAGACTGAGGAGACCAAATGACCGCTCCATCGACCGTCGACGTGATCGACACCGTGCTCGGCCTCGAGCGCTTCCCCGACCTCAAGGCGCTGCGCCAGCAAAGGGCGAAGCTGAAGCATCTGACGCAGACAAGCTACGAAGCCGCCCTTCGTCCGGCCGAGCCGCGCAATTTCTCCTATGGGCTTCGCGCGGCACTGGCAGCACGGATCGCGGCCCTTTGGAAGTCGGAGGAACTCGCGGCCCATTATCGGGCGCTGCTTGATGGAGAGGATGCGGAAACGCGCGCACTGGCCGACCCGGCATCGGGCGCAACTGGCAACGCGCGTCTTGCCGCAATTCTCGCCCATGTCGACCTGGTGACGCTCTCGCCGAAGGAAGCGACCCGCGGCAATATCGAAAAGCTCGCCGCCGCAGGCCTCGACGACCGGGACATCGTGACGCTCGCCGGCCTCATCGCTTTCGTCAACTATCAGGTGCTGGTCGCGACCGGCCTCAAGATGCTGAGAGACAACTGACATGTCGCAAGCCGTACACGAATTCACCGTCGAGGCGCTCGACTGGAAGCCCTATGTGAAACCAATCGACATCGATGCTGCAACCCCCGAACAGCTCGAGGCGCTGAAGGTCACGCCGTCCAACAGGAAAATCTCGGACTATGTCCTGGTGCTCGCCAACGAGCCGGAAACGCTGAAGGAACGCACGCCGCTCTTCAACGACATCATGTATAGCGAGGGCGGGCTGTCGCGCGGGGGACGTGAAATCGGTGCGCTGGCGGCTTCGTTCGTCAACCGCTGCATCTATTGCGCCTCCGTGCATGCGGCGCGCTACATCCAGCTCGAGAAGCGGCCGGAGGTGGTGGAGGAGATCTACGAGAGCGGCCTCGATGCCGACCTGCCGGAAGTCGAGCAGGCGCTGTTCAATTTCGGTGTCGACCTGACGGCGCATCCCGACAATGTCGGCGCCTACCAGTTCTACCACTTGCGCGAGATCGGCATGGACGACCTCCAGATCCTTGATCTCATCCACTCGGTTGCGATCTTTGGCTGGGCCAACCGGCTGATGCACACGCTTGGCGAGCCGCACCGGCAGGACTGAGTGGAACAGGTCCCCGCTCAAAACGCATGCAGCGCGGCCGCGGTCCGCCCCTTCGGCATAACGCACCGCGACGTGCTGCGGATCGCATGTCCGATGATGATCGCCTATCTGTCGAGCCCGCTGGTCGGGCTCGTCGCGACCGGCGTCATCGGGCAGTTGCGCGAGGAGGCGCTGATCGGCGGGGTGGCACTTTCGGCCGTCATCTTCGACGTCACCTTCGTCACCTTCAATTTCCTGCGCGGCGCGACCACCGGCTTTACCGCCCAAGCGCTCGGCGCGGGTGACCGGCGCGCAGAGCAGCGCATGCTCGCGAGCGGACTGATCATCGCTCTCGTTGCGGGCTTGGCGCTCCTGGTCCTGCAAAAGCCGATCGGCGAACTCGGCCTCGACGCAATGGGTGCCGAGGGGGCGGTCCGCGATGCGGCGTCCACCTATTTCGCGTGGCGCATCTGGTCAGCGCCCTTTGTGTTATTCAACTTCGTGGTCTTCGGCTGGGTGATCGGGCGCGGCGATGTGTTCTGGGGTATGATCCTGCAAACGCTGCTGAACGTGCTCAACGCAGTGCTCAGCATCTACTGGGTGATGGGGGTCGGCTGGGGTGTCGCGGGTGTTGCCGTTGCCTCGCTGGTCGCGGAGGTCGTGACCGCACTTGCGGGTCTCTATCTTATCTGGGCAAAAAGCGACCAAAACGCTTGGAGCTTGCCGGACTTTTCCGTCTTCCGCCGTGCCTTCTCAGTAAATGGCGACATGATGATCCGCTCCTTCGCGCTGCTCATCGGCCTGTCCTTCTTCACCCGCCAAAGTGGCACGCTGGGTATCGAAATCCTTGCGGCAAACACCATCCTGCTGCGTTTCTATTTCTTCGGAGTCGCCTTCCTCGACGGAGTGGCCACCGCGGCCGAGCAGCTGGCCGGCCGCGCGGTCGGCGCGCGCTACCGCCCGGCCTTCGACCGTACCATACGGTTAACCACGCTATGGGGCTTCCTCTTCGCGGGCCTCGTCTCAGTCGCCTTCCTCTCCGGCGGCGGCTGGGTAATAGACATCACCGCTCCGACGGGAACGGTCGCGGCCCTGGCCGAGCGCTACCTGCCTTATGTCGTCGCGCTCCCGATCTTCGGCATCGTCGCCTTCCAAATGGACGGGGTCTACATCGGCGCAACCTGGTCGAGGCAAATGCGCAACCTGATGGTGGGGTCACTGGCAATCTATTTCGCCGTCTGGGCGGTGCTGCAGCCTCTGCTCGGCAATGACGGGCTATGGATCACTCTTATCCTCTTCCAAAGCGCCCGCAGTGTCGCCTTTCGCCTCATGCTGCCGCGACTGGCCGACCGGACGTTCCCTACCGGAACAAGCTCAGCCCGTTGATGGTCGGTTGGTAAAGCGCCGCGCCGCAATCGCGAACTTCTGATAGGCGCCCGGCCGACATTGCGCCTTTCCCTCGGTGCAGATTTTGTGTGCGCAAAGGTTCGGCGATTGCAATGGTGGAGCGCGGGACATGCGTCGGCCGGAAGGTGATGAGTGCGATCGTGACTAACGTGGCCCTGGCAGTTGCACGATGTTCCCTGGGCAACCTGCGCCACTACAACGTCCGCTGCTGCAACGCCACCGCATCCGGCCATTGCGTTCACCCGCTGATGCGTGCTCGATACAACCACCACAGAATTACCATGGGTGGTCGTCGAGCGAGATTTCAGCAGCCGTTAATGTGCGACTTGGGAAGCTGCCGACACCAATTCCTCGGGATCCGGTGCCTTGAACGTCGTGAGGCCACTCTCCAGAACTTCTGTGAAGCTCCAGCGTACGATGCCGCCCCGGTCAATTAGGAACTGACCGACAAGCTGCCCTTGGCCGGAAGCCATCATCTGCTGATCGGCCTCCATAATCTCATATCCGTTCGACTCGCCCATGGAACGAGCAAAGTGCGCCAGAGCGGTTGTTGCCAATCGAAACCCCTAACGTCGCGTTCTGGGGCCGAAGAACGAACCCGCTGCGCGGGAGGGTGTCTGCGGCTGAGGTAGAGGACGCAGGCTGGAGATTGCGCCTGAATTGAACGTCGTCCGGCAAGGGCGGAGCATGACCAGCTTCTTCAACAAGGAGCCTGACCATGCAGTACCCCCACCAACTCGACACACCTATCAGCCCGCTGCGCCAGCGGTTGATCGACGACATGAACATGCGACGTTTCTCACGCGAAACGCAGCGCAACTATCTCTGCGATATCGGGCGCCTGGCAACCTTCCTCGGGCGTTCACCAGACACGGCGACCGCCGACGACCTGCGCCGGTTCCAGATCGAGCAGCAGCAGGATGGCGTTCCCGTTCCGACGATGAACAGCATCGTGTCGGCGCTACGCTTCTTCTTCACCCAGACCCTCGATCGCCCGGACCTGGCGCGCAGGCTCGTCCGGCTGGCGCATCCTCGGAACCTGCCTGTGGTGCTGAGCCGCGACGAGGTTGCCCGGTTACTCAATGCCACCACCTGCCTCAAGCACCAGGCAGCATTGTCGGTCGCCTATGGCGCCGGCCTCCGTGTTGCGGAGGTCGCCATGCTGAAGGTCGCGGACGTCGACAGCGAGCGGATGCTGCTGCGCGTCGAACATGGCAAGGGTGGGCGGTATCGCAATGCCATGCTTTCGGAGGGCCTGCTCACCCTGCTGCGCCAGTGGTGGAAGGTGGGGCGGCAGCAGCAGCGTGTGATGCATCGCGACGGCTGGTTGTTCCCGGGCCAACACGCAATGAAACCGATCAGCACGCGGCAGCTCGATCGGATCGTCGTTGAGGCGGCCCAGGCCGCCGACATTGCCAAGCGGGTCGGGCCGCATACGCTGCGCCACAGCTTCGCTACCCACCTGCTGGAGGACGGCACGGACATCAGGATCATCCAGGTCCTGCTCGGGGGCACGCAAAACTCAACAACACCGCCCTCTACGCCAAGGTGGCGACCAGGACGGTCCGCACGGTTACGAGCCCTCTCGACAAGCTCGGCCTGTTCAAGCCGGAAAAAGCCTCCCCCGACGGTTGAACTTGCGTGCCTCGATCGAGGTCGCCGACATCTTCCGTGCTGCCGGCGCGGCATACCGGCTCGCGCATGCAGGACATCTGAGCCTGCCGCAACTGAAGGTGATGTCGGCGGTCGAGAAATGCCGCACTGCTGCCCTCGGCGGTCACGTCGAGGCCTGCGAGGACTGCGGCCACCGGCGGATCGCCTACAGCTCCTGCCGCAATCGGCATTGCCCAAGGTGCCAGGGCGCAGCGGCACGGACATGGCTTGCCGAACGCGAGGCTGATCTGTTTCCAGTCGGCTGCTTCCACGTCGTGTTCACTCTGCCGGCCGAGACCGCCGACATAGCGTTCCAGAACAAGGCGCTCGTCTATGACCTGCTGTTCAAGGCGGCGTCGGAGACGATGCTGACCATCGCGGCCGATCGCAAGCACCTCGGCGCGCGCATCGGCATCACCGCCGTGCTCCACATCTGCGGATCGGCGATGACGCACCATCCGCATGTGCACATGATCGTTCCGGGCGGCGGCATCACGCCAGACGGAAGTCGATGGATATCATCGCGCCCGGCCTTCCTGCTTCCGGTACGCGTACTCAGCAATCTGTTTCGACGACTATTCCTCATCCGGCTGGTCGCTCTGCACGACGCCGGGCGGCTCAGCTTTTTTGGCGCACTTGCTCATCTCGCCGAGCGGCAGGCATTCTTGCGGCATCTATCGCCGGTCCGAAAGAAACGCTGGCTGGTCTATGCGAAGGCGCCGTTCGCGGGTCCTGAGGCGGTTCTTGCCTATCTGTCGCGCTATACCCACCGGGTCGCAATCTCGAACCGCCGCCTGATCACCTTCAACGAAACTGGCGTCACCTTCTGCTATAAAGACTACCGCCGCGACGGCTGCGACCGGCAGCAGATCATGACGGTCGCGGTCGATGAGTTCATCCGCCGTTTCCTGCTCCATGTCTTGCCGCGTGGCTTCCATCGTATCCGGCACTACGGCCTGCTCGCCAGTTCAGCCCGCAAGACCAGCCTCGCGCTCGCGCGCGAACTCCTGCACGTCGCCGCACCGGTCGATGACGGCGCACCGGGTGAACAGGATGACTTCCGCCCGCCATGCCCCTGCTGCGGAGGACGAATGATCGTCATCGAGATGTTCGAACGCTGGAAGCAGCCGCGCGGACCGCCGGATGCGACGGCGACAAACCGGGAGACGGCTTCATGACCCGGCATGGAATAGGCAAGACTTCAGCCGCAGGCGCCCCGCCTCCGGCAACCAACCCACGCGCGTTCATGCTGATTATCGCCGCCGACAGGGTTATGACGGGCCAGGTGCCGGGCGGGCTAACCCGCGCGGACGGGCAACGAAGTGCCCTGTCCGCATCCATCGCTCCACCGTCTGGCTGCAGTCGCGCTACCGCTTCGCGTCCGGCATTTGCCGGATAGGACTCGAGGTTGAACGACAAAAAGCGACTTCTTGCCAATTTTTGCCAAAGCCGCTATGGTCTTTCGCATGAGCACAATGAACATTTCCCTACCGGACCATCTGAAGAGCTTCGTCGATGAGCAAGTCGCCGGACGGGGCTATAGCACGAGTAGTGAATATATCCGGGAACTGATACGTCGAGATCAGGACCGTCTCGCGTTACGTCGGTTGTTGCTTGACGGAGCTTCGTCCGCACCGACCGATCCGGTCGACGCGGAATATTTCACCGGTCTGCGCGATCAAGTTCGTGGTCGACAGAGCAAGTGAATAACAAAGCGATTGTTCCCAGGGAACTGGCCCGTAGTGATGTCGAAGCCGCCGTCGACTATTATGCGCGCGAAGCTGGAACCGAAGTCGCCCTCGGCTTTGTCGACGCTCTTCAATCGGCTTACGATTTGATCGCAAATCACCCGGAGTCCGGATCGCTGCGGTATGCATACGAATTGGGATTACCTGACGTGCGGAGTATCTCCCTGAAGCGATATCCCTATCTCATTTTCTATCGTGTCCAGTCAGGTTATATTGACGTATGGCGTGTGCTTCATGCCAAACGCGACATCCCGCACTGGATGCAGGAACCGGATAGTCACTGACTGCCAGGACATTCCCGCCGGGGCTGTTCGTAGGTTCGATTCCGTTCAAGGCGAGGGGATGCACGTCGAATTCGCGAAAGCTGCGGCTGCGTCGGCGAGTACCTGTCGTCTCGGGTGGGTGGACATCGGAAGTTCGGATGTCCCTCGGGCCGCTGCTCTGGTTCGCGCCGTTTCGGAGACCTTGCCAGCTCTTACCCTACCGACTGAACTCGGGCCATAAACAGACTTCGGCCGGAAATCCGGCTCAATCTTCAGCTCGGCTGGTGATGGACGCCCGCAACCGGCTGAAAGCAGCGTCTGCCATACGAGCGGCGTGCTTGCGGCGTACCTCCTTGGCTATTCAGCCCAGGCTTTCGAAGATCTTCGTGGCGAAGGTTTCGAAAGCAAGCCGCCGTCCCGAGATGAGAAACACGTCCATTTGCCCTAGATTTCGACGATTGCCGGTGCCCGGGTCGGTGGTATCCTGATCTACAGACCGGATCTGCAAATGCCTCACGCGGTTCAATAGCTGGCCTCTTCTTTCAGTAGCGCGCTCGTCGATTTGCGCAAAGGAAACGAGCTTCGGGGGTGCTGCAATGAATGAGATCATCGGCAAGATTACACATAAGGAAAGCGGCCTCGGGGTTCCGGATCTACTCGTGATCGTTTATGACCTCGATCCCGACACGCGCCCTGAAGAATTGGCGCTTGACGGTACCTTGCTTTCGGGCACCGCGGTGACCACCGGCCCGGCGGGCCTGTCGGCGCTCGGCGATCGAATTTGCTCCGTCGCGACCGACAGGAATGGCGAATTCGGGTACAAGTTCGAGGATTCCGAATTCAAGATTCGAAGCGAGCAGGAAAAACGCCCGGACCTCCTGCTGATGGTGGCAGCGCCGGAAGAAACGGGCCAGGACCCGAACTCCCGCATTCTCCATTTCTCGCTCGCCGTACGCCAGAATGCCGGTCGGCTCGAGACGTTCCTGATCCGGCTTTCCTCCGAGCAGTTGACGAAAGCCGGCATCCCCTTGCCGACCCTCAACCTCGCCGACAATGAGCCGTCGAAAAGCATCCTCACCAGGGTGGCCGCCTTCGATGAACGGCGCGAGGCGATGCGCGTGGGGCTCGCGGATCTGACACGCAAGCAATTGGAGATAGAGAAGGCACGGCTCGAGACCTTCCACAACGACATCAAACCGCGGTTGATCAAAGAGCTTTCGGCCGTGAACGAAAACCTGGTGAATCCCGAACGTCTGGTGCTGCCGGGCCAAAGCGTTCTCGACAAGAGCGTCGCCGTCATGACGGACGTCATCACGAAGGTCATCAACGATCCGGTCGCGCGGTCGCCGCGCCGGGGCTATGTCAGCCTTTCCGATGATCAGAAGGGGCAACTCGAACCGCTTCGCGACGCCCACGGCTTTATCGATGAATCGGACGTTGCGAAGGTCCTGGGCCCCTCACCGTCGGTCGAGGCGCAAAACGGCAACGCCGCCCTCATTCGAGAGGACCCCTTGGTCCAGGTCTGCCGCGACCTTTCCAGAAGGCAAAGGCGAGCAGCCGAGCTCCTGGACGTTCCGGCGGGTACCCCGGGTGAAGACACCGACGATGTCGAGGCTGGCGCCGGCGCAATTGTCCCGGATGATGATCCAATCACCAAAAGCGATATAAGACGGCGCTTGTCCCACCTGATGAGCACGTTGACCTCGCCGGAGGAAGAAGTCGTCAACGGCCTCACGCCCCGCTCGGACAAGATCGAGGTCCAGAAGCAGATACGGCAGCTGTCATTGGAGAAAAGCCCGGCGGACACGCCCGCCTATTTCGATTTTCACAACCTTCAGATCGCTTTCGAGCATGTCTGGCAGGAGGTGATCGATCAGGGCCTGATTGATCTCGCCGAAAATGCGTTCGACACGATCGTCGCCCTGGGGGGTGACCCAAACGCTTTCGATTTCACAACCAATGTCGGGCACGGCTTCGTGAAGCTCGGCAGGCGGGTCGCGAGGACCGTCCGGGATCATCGGGATGGCGCCGACAGTGGAGACAGTTCGACCTGGCCGGGTGGCACGAGGGTCACCGACTCTTCATGGGGCGATGCCCGCGACCATCGCGCCGGGTGGCTCGGGATCGCCGACGACCTGCCCCAGGTCCTGAAGGATCTGGAGCAGCGGATAAAGGAGCCCTTCAATTTCACCATCTACGCGGCGAACCAGAAGGAGCGCAGCATCAATTTCGGGATCCTGCTGACCTACAATCAGGAATGGAAGCCGCAGGCCTACCAGGCGGGCGAATTGGTCAGAACCATCACGCTTGCTCCGAAGCAGGTCCAGAAGATAAGCGTGACCAGGAAGATCCACAAAAAGCGCTACCAGAAAGAGGTGGAGAACCACGTCCGGAGCTGGCGCGAGGAATCCACGCTGACGGCGCGGGCCGAAGAGGAGATCGTGCGGCGTGCTTCGGTCAAGACCAACTTCAACCTGACGACCCAGCACAAGTTCGACGTCAAGGTCCCGGGGCTCGGAAGCACCGACAATACCGTCACGAGCAGCTTCACGCGGGACGCCAGCAAGTCGTCCGACGACATCAAGAAATCCTTCCACGAGGCCGTCACCAAATCGGCACAGGACTACAAGAACGAGCGCTCCACCGAGGTCGTCACCGAGGACACTGAGGATCTCGAAACAGTGGAAACGACGGAGATCACCAACCCGAATGACGAGATTGCCGTCACGTTTCTCTTCTACGAGCTGCAACGCCGCTTCCGCGTAACGGAATCGCTGCACAAGATAACGCCGGTGATCCTTGTCGCCCAGGAAGTGCCGCGACCCGACGAGATCGATAACGATTGGCTGATGACCTACGACTGGATCCTGCGGCGCGTGCTGCTCGACGATTCGTTCCTCCCGGCCCTCGACTATCTGACCGAGAACGTCGCCGGCGACGACGTGGCACTGGCGCAGATGAGGCTGAGCCTCAAGGCCCAGAGCGAGAAGACGCAATCGCTTCGAGCCATCCAGGAGCGTCTGCAGATCAGAATGATGGCCCTGAAGGAATACCTTCGCCTGCTGAAGACTCCGTCATTCCTGGATGAATTCACGAACCCGTTGTACAAGGAATTCGCAAAGGACAAGACGGCGGTCGAGGATGCCATTCAGGCCGTCGCGGACGATCTGAACGACCTCGGCGGCCAGATCGGGAAGGAAACCGAAGCGCTGAACGCACTGGTGAATGCCTATTCCGAGGCATTCAGGGAACACGTCAATCATCTGACGCAGATCGCCCGGCTGCGCATGCATGTCAAACAGAACATCCTCTTCTACATGCAGGCCATATGGAACCATGAGCCCCCGGACCAGCGGTTCTTCCGCCTGCACAACACGAAGACGCCGGTCCTGCGGAAAAAGCGCAAGTGGATACGGGTCGACTTCAGCGCCCCCCGTCCCGACATGATGGCGGCGATGGCCCACAGGACGCTACCGAGTTTCAGCCCCTCCCCGGTGCGCACATACGAAGTCGAGACGAAGTATGAGCTGCACCCCGATTTTGATCCCCAGCTCCATTACGTGCCGCTGTCGCAGGTCGCTGATCTGGAAACGCTTCTCGGGTTCAAGGGCAACTACGCCGTATTCCCGTTGAAGGAGTCCAACGCCCTGACGGACTTCATGATGGCCCCGTACATCGACCACGCCTTCAATGCCCTGGTCGACCCCGACGACCTCGGCAACTGGTCCCTCGAGGATTTTTCCGATTACGTTTGTTGCTTGCGGGATCAGCTGGACGACGCTGAATTCGACCGGATCAAGGACCAGCTCCAGGCTCAGTTCAAGAGGCTTCTGACCGCCAGCCGGCGGGCCGACGACATGGTCACGGTCCCGTCGGGATCGCTGTTCATCGAAGCTCTTCCGGCGACCCATTCGCTCATCGAGGAGTTCAAGGCTCGCCACCGTGCGGTCGACGTCAAGCGGGCCCAGGCGGAAGTGCGAAAAATCGAGCTGGAGAATGTCCGCTACGCGGCTCGCGTACTCGGCGATGAGCTTGAGGATCCGGAGATCGAAAAGAAGGTCGTTGTCGAAGGATCGAGTGTTGTCATTCCCGCCGACGATACCTAGGACCGCTGCGCTCCGCGGTCTCGTCGGACGCGCGAAGGGCGCCGTAGCACCTTGAATTGCTGCATGTTTCCGCAGGAAACATCAGAGGAGGAACCGCGCGATGGGCGACGGGTTCAGCGACAGGATGTGCTCCGCCCCGCTCACCGAGGACCGCATGTGCTATGCCCCGGGTGTGAGCCCGCCACCCTCGGAACTGGAGAGGTTCAGGCAAGCGATTACAGAGGCAAGCAAGGTCCACAGGAACGAGCAGCTTCGCGCGATGATTCCTTCGCCGCAGGTGATCGCGGCCGAACGGCGCAACCAGGAAGCGGACTTCAAGAAACTCCTGGCTGATGCCGGCCTCACTGAAAAGGAATTCGAGATCGTCGTCGCTTACGCGCGAGAGCAATTCTACAGCGGCGTCACGCTGTCCGAAGAGGTCCTCGAGGACCGCATCCGGGCGCTCCACCCGCCCCCGCCCCGATTCCAGGGCACGGTCGACCCTCGCGGCTACAATATCGGTCTGATGCCCCGCACGCAGATCGCGTACGACTTCTTCCTGTCGGCTGCCCAGGAATGCTTGAAACCACAGAAGTTCCTCGAGTGCTTCGGCACGGCGCTGAGCCTCGCGCTCGACTTCATGCCCGTGATCGGCAACATCAAGGGTCTCATAGAGGCCTATACGGGCCGGGACCTCATAACCGGCGACAAAATCCCTGACTGGGCGCGCTGCCTCAACGTGGCACTGGCCGTATTGCCTGGAGCGGGCGCCGCGTGGAAGGCAATCCGCGCAGGCCTGAGAGCCGCCCAACGCGGCAGCAAGGCTGCCGTGAAAGCAGTTCTCCCGATCGCCATGGTCGTGGCCGTCGCCAAGGCGACGCCCGCGGAATCGATGCAGATCATCAAGACTGTCGCCGGCCTCAACGAGACCGCGCTCAGGACCGCTGTAAAAGAGGCAGAGAAAGTGGGCGGAGGCGTTCTTTCCGCGAGCAAGGCGCAGGATGCAGCGGTTCGGGAACTGAGCCGTGTCCTTTCGCCAGACCAGATTGCAGACATCGAAAAGGCGATATCTGAGAAGGCGGCAAAGGCGACGGCGGCCGAGGCCCCGGCAGCGGCAAAGGCTGCGACAGCCCCCGCCCCGTCGAAACCCCAGGTCCCCGGCATGCCGGGGGCCGTGCCCGGGGCGGGATCCGGCGGCGGCGGAGGTGCAGGGCGGCGACCGAGGAAGAAACCGAAAGGGACGACCGGGCCAAAGGCCCTGTCTGCGGCAGAGAAGACAAAGGCCTATAAGGACGTCGGCTTCGCCAGGAGGGATATGCCGCAAGGTGACCAATACAAACCCTGGGGGCGCTACCAGGTCGGGAAAACAAAGAAGAACTACGAGCAGGCCGCCAAGCTCAAGGATGGTCGCGAGGTCAGGATCGATGATCTGGAAATAAACAAAGCGGCGCCCGAAACGCTCGACATGGTCGACTACAAGCACTCAAAAGAGGTCACCGAGATCGCCGATATCCTGAAGAAATCGAAAAACCAGTATGACGATGTTTTCTTCAGGGAACTTGAGAAGTCCGGGCACTGGCAGGGCTTCGCTGACAAAATCGACCAATTCTTGCGCCAGGCCCAACTGATCCTCGAGAATCCAAAGGCTTTGGGCCAGATCATCATCCGGTGCAGCGACAGCCGGACTGCTCACATTTATGAGCATATCGTTGCCAATCTATACGGCAACATCTTCACAAAGGTCGGCAAGAAATGGGTCAAATCGGAAGGACTGGAAAAGATAATCGACGCGATCGAGATCGAAGTCGTCCCTTGAACCATTGCATCTTTGGCTCCACGGTCACCGCGAGTCTTGCCCAGTCTGAAGCTTCGAGTTGATCCGAAAATCGCATAATGTATCGTCTGGAACAGTGTGTTTGCTCCACGACACAGGGCGGCTATTCCGAACTACTTCGACCGTCTGGGCTTTGAACTCCTGCGGCCACTCTTCAGGGCCTCAAGTCCGGTTGTTCCCGGCGGCGAAGGCATGCCGAACCGCAATTTCGAACTGCGCAAGGTGAGCGGCGTCGACTTCCGCATCGGCCTCGGCGTCGCCTGGAACAAGGAGGACCCGACCGCGAGCCGCGACGACATCATCGACATCGCGAAGTCATTGGCGAGGTCGGGCAGGTAAGGGAAGCAGACAGACAGGAAAACCCTGGATAGAGGAGGCCGGAAGGGCCACACTTCCCGCCAGCAAGGCGAGCGAATCGGAATTGTTGGGGGCGGCTGCCAAGACACGGTTGTGCTCGTCGCTCGCGGCCTCGAAATCCCCATCCATGGCTCGGAAGCCAGCCATGCAAATGCGGGCCGCCGTGTCGGCGGGATCAAGGGCCAACCCTTGTTCGATGCACGCTTTCCAGTGTTGCATGGATATTCGTGGATCGCTGGCAAAGGCGTTGCAGGCCTGTACGGAGTATGCGAGTCCAAGATCGGTCCAAGCGCGTGCGAGCCCAGGATCGAGCTCAACCGCTCGCGACAGTAAACGGATCGCTTCGGCATTGGATTCACGCGTGAACAAGTTGAGTTGCTCCTGCCCGAGCAAATAGCACTCATACGCAGGTAGGCTGGCAGGATGCCTTCGCCGGACAACGTCTCGTTTGAACTTAAGAAGCTTCCCACAGCAGCTTGCGAGACTGTTGACGACGTTCTCGGTGACCATGTCCTGAATGACAAACAACTCGTCGGCCGACTGATCGTAGCGCGCGCCCCAAAGGTCGGCTCCGCTCCGTGCATCGACGAGTTGCACCGAAATTCGAATTTGCCCTTCGCGCGATTGCAAGCTGCCCTTAAGAAGGTAATCGGCATCCAACGCCCGCCCGATGGATCGCGCGTCTTCACGTTTTCCCTTGTATGAGAGCATTGTCTGACGGGATATGACGGCGAGGTCGGGATAGCGTGCGAGATCGGCAATAATGTCTGCCGTCAAGCCATCTGCCAGACGCTCCCAGTTTTTGTGACCACTAATATCTTCGAATGGAAGCACAGCGATGACTGGGGGCCCGAATTTCTCGAAATCAGCGAGCAGCTCACCCGCTGCACTACCAGCAAAAAGCGGGGTATGAGCGGGTGTGTTGAATCCTGCCAAGCTATGACCACTTTCGGGAGCAGCTAAAGCCGCTTTGAGCGCTGTCGCGTCGCCGTTGAGCTGCACTCGGTAAACCCTGACGGGCCAGGCAATATTTTTGAGCTGCTGCTCCCCGAGGTCCCTCTAAGATGATATCGACTTTGCCTCGCACGTCCTCCTGCACCCGAGCGGAGACATAAATACCACCCGGTTCGGCGAGTCCTTCGAGCCGTGCCGCCACGTTCACACCATCGCCGTAGATGTCGCCCTCATCGACGATGACGTCGCCCACATCGATGCCGATGCATCCAACGTGGATCGCCCGATCGATGTGAGCAGTTCATGGGCGATCTCAAGTCCGGGCATATGAGAGATCCCATGTCAAAGCATCGGATCTATTCGGTCAGCGTCGCAAGCGTCTATCCCCATTATATCGCCAAGGCGGAGAAGAGGGGGCGCACGAAGGCGGAGGTCGATGAAATCATCTGCTGGCTGACGGGCCACAGCCAGGAGACGCTGGAGGATCAGTTGGCGAAGAACGTCAGTTTCGAGGATTTCTTCGCGCAAGCGCCCCGGATGAATCCCTCCCGATCGTTGATTAAAGGAACGGTCTGCGGTGTCCGCGTGGAAGAAATCCAAGAAGCCACTATGCGGGAAATCCGTTACCTCGACAAATTGATTGACGAGCTCGCAAAGGGGAAGGCGATGGAGAAGATCTTGCGACAGTAGTCTGGCACCGGCGCTGGAAATCGCTCGAGGCCAGCCGTTCTCGAACATCAAGGCTTCGTCAGGACGGTGGCACATACCCATGGGCGGTTGCTGACCCCTGCGTGACATTGACTAAATGACACGAGAATAACTCGTTGAAAGATAACGTCTCAGGCAATTCTTGCATAAGATGCTGCCCAAATTGAATTGGTCAGAGGCGGCAAGTCGCACCAATGTCCCGGTCAACGACAACATATGCGCAAGAGGAACAGATGGGCCGGACCGTCTACGTCCACGGGAATTTCGTCCCGGAGGAAGATGCCCGCATCGGGCTTTTCGATCGTGGCTTCCTTTTCGGCGATGCCGTCTATGAGGTGACGGCCGTGATTGCCGGACGAATGATCGACAACGATCTGCATCTTGCCCGTCTCGAACGCTCGCTTCGCGAACTCGGTATTGCGCTTCCCCTTTCCCGCATGGAAATCGAGGCGCTCCAGTCGGAACTCATCACGCGCAATGGCCTCAAGGATGGCACCGTCTATCTGCAGGTTTCGCGCGGCGAGGCGGACCGCGATTTCCTTTATCCCGAAACCATGGTGCCAAAACTCGTCGGCTTCACGCAGGCGAAGACGCTGATCGGCACCAGAGCGCAGCGCGAGGGCATTGCGGTCGACCTTGCGGATGATCCACGCTGGCGCCGCCGCGACATCAAGACGTCCATGCTGCTCGGGCAGGTCATGGCGAAGCAGGCAGCCCGGGCGCGCGGTTTCGACGATGTCTGGCTCGTCGAGGAGGGCCTGGTGACGGAGGGTGCATCCTCGACGGCTCATGTCATCACCGCCGACGGGCGGATTCTCACCCGTGCCGCTTCGCGGGCGACGCTGCCGGGCTGTACGCAGCGTGCGCTTGCCCGCCTCTGTGAAACCGAGGGGCTGCATATTGAGGAGCGGGCCTTTGCGCCCGAGGAGGCGCAAGAGGCAGCGGAAGCCTTCCAGACGTCGGCCTCCAGCCTTGTCATGCCGGTCGTACGTATCGGCGGCCGAGTAATCGGCGACGGCAAGCCAGGCCCGATGACGCGGCGGCTGCAAACCCTCTATCTGGAAGCCGCCGGCGTTCCGTCCTAAGGAAGGTAGAGACGTTAGGAGGAATGGAATGAAGACGGCGCGTGACCTCGGCCTGATACCCGAAGGCCGACTGGCGGCAGGTCCGGACAATGCCATCACCGACGTGCCGGGCGTTGCGGTCGGACACCGCTCGCTGCGTGGAGAGGGCATTTTTACGGGCGTGACCGCCATCATCCCACATCCGAGCGACCTCTTTCGCGTGAAGCCGCGCGCGGCCGTGGAGATAATCAACGGCTTCGGCAAGTCGGCGGGCCTGATGCAGGTGGCCGAACTCGGTACGATCGAGACGCCGATCCTGCTCACCAATACCTTTGGTGTGGCGGCCTGCACGGAGGCGCTTATCCGTCGGGCGATTGCCGCCAATCCCACGATTGGGCGAAAAACCTCGACCGTCAATCCACTGGTCTGCGAATGCAACGACGGTAGCATCAACGATATCCAGGCGCTGGCGGTGACACCTGACGATGCCATGGCCGCCCTGGATGCGGCCAGGCCCGGTCCGGTCGAGCAGGGAGCAGTCGGCGCCGGCTCGGGCATGACGGCCTTCGGCTTCAAGGCAGGCATCGGCACGGCCTCGCGCCGCCTGCGCATAGCCAAATGCGACTATACGCTCGGCACGTTGGTCCTCGTCAATTTCGGCGCGGCAGGCGATCTCGTGTTGCCCGACGGCCGCCGACCCGATCCGCGCGCGTCGGCCGATTCCGAACGTGGCTCCGTCATCGTCATCATGGCGACGGACCTGCCGCTCGGCGACCGGCAATTGCAGCGCGTCGCGCGACGCGGTGGGGCGGGGCTTGCCCGGCTCGGCGCTTTCTGGGGCCACGGCAGCGGCGATGTCGCGCTCTGCTTCACGACGGCTGATCCCGTCGAGCACGAACCGCCGTCGTCCATCACGACCCAGCAGCGCCTCTCCGACGATCATATCGATCTTTCCTTCCGTGCTGCTGCGGAAACCACGCAGGAGGCCGTACTGAATGCGCTCTGCATGGCCCCCGCGACGCCGGCGCGGGGCGGCCGTACCTATCCCGCTCTTGTCGATTGGCTGAAGGAGAACCCACGCCGATGAAAGTCTTCATCTCCGCCGATATCGAAGGCACTGCAGGCATCGTCCATTGGGACGAGGCCGAACGCACCCATGCCGACTGGACCGAGTTCCGCGCCCTGATGACCGCGGAAGTGGTTGCCGCCTGCGAGGGCGCGCGCGCCGCCGGCGCGACGGAGGTCGTGCTAAAGGACGCCCATGACAGCGGGCGCAATCTTATCCTCGATCGCCTCCCGGACTATGTCCGCATCGTGCGCGGCTGGTCTGGCCATCCAGATGCCATGATGTTCGGCCTAGACCCGGGCTTTGCCGCGGCGATCTACACCGGCTACCACTCCAAGGCGGGTAGCGAAGGCAATCCGCTCGCGCATACGTCGAATATGCGCATCTCCCGTTTGCTCCTCAATGGCGAGGTTGCTTCCGAATTCACCATTAATGCGCTCTGTGCTGCCGGTTACGGCGTACCCTCGATCTTCCTTGCCGGTGATGCCGGCATTTGTTCGGAGGCGCGGGCCATGGTGCCGGGGCTGAAGGCAGTCGAGACGCTCGAGGGAACGGGCCGCGCCGCGATCTCGATTTCCCCCGCATGGTCGCGCCGCCTCATCCGCGAGGGTGTGGCAGAGGCGCTCTCAGGCGATTTCGCGCAGGTGCTGCCGGCCCAGGCCGAGCGCTACGAGTTGGTGATCGAGTTCAACAATCCGACGGATGCTTACCGTGCCGGGTGGTATCCGGGTGCCTATTCGCATGGCCCGCGCGCCGTCGCCGTCAAGCACGCAGATTTTGCCGAAATCCTGCGCGCGCTAGTCTTCCTCAAGGTCTGATCAGGCAGGCTGCCGTTCCAGCCATTGTTTCGTCATGCGCCAGAAGTCCTCCACCTTGCGGTTGCGGGTGGCGGCGTGACGGTAGAGGCGGATTTCGAGGTCGAGGTTCCAGCCGGGATCCGCCGAAGCGGGCACGAGGCGTCCGGTCTCGACCTCGTCGCGCGCAAGGCTCTCCGGCAGCCAGCAGAGGCCCGCGCCCGTCACCGCCATGTTCATCAGCCCGGCGCTGATTGTGTTCTCATGCGTTGTGCGCCGTCTGAAGGGCGGTCGGCGCAAGAGCAGACGCGACAGGGCGACGCCGAAGAAGGAATTGAATCCGTAGCTGAGATAGGGAATGGCGAGCCGCGGCTGCGCGACCGCACGGTCGAGAATGTGCAGTCCCGGCTGCGTGATGCCGGACATGGAGATGCTGGCCGCGACGAGGGGGACCAGCCGATCATGTGCGACTGTGAGCGATGAAATCTGCCCCCGATCGAGGTGGAACGGCACCTCCGGGTGGGCATAGGTAAGAAAAAAATCTGCCTCACCGCCGACGAGAGCGTCGAGATTGGCCTCTATGCCGCCGCGGTCGGGCATCAGCGAGGTGCTGAAGGCGCCGCCTGCCTCTTCCAAGGCCTTCAGCCAGCGCGGGAAGAACGTCACAGTCAAGGTGTGGAGCGCGGCAAAGCGGATAAGACCCGCTTCGTGTGATGGTCTTAGCGCCTCGCGCGCCGCATAAAAGGTGCGGATCGCCTCCTGCGCCACGGGAAGAAAATTCCGGCCGGCTGCGGTGAGTTCGGCCGGCATGGTGGCGCGGCTGATTAGTGTCGCGCCGAGCCAGCTCTCCAACTGCTTGATGCGGCGGCTGAAGGCGGGTTGCGTCACGTTGCGCATATCTGCCGCGCGCGAAAAACTCGACGTGTCGGCGAGCGTCACGAAATCCTCCAGCCATTTGATCTCCACGCCCGACTTCCTCCCGATACTGTCCGCCCGCCCGTGCAATCGATCATAAGTTATTCAATCGAAACGGGTATGCCGATTTAGCATGGGGTTTTGCCAAAAGCGAATTGGCCAAGCCAGCCACAACCTTTCACGTTGCGTCAGGAGGAACGGGGCGCCGGATCGAGTGTCCCGACAGGGGAGTGTTGAATGTCTGCTGCAATTGAAGCCGATCTCATCCTGCACAATGGCCGCATCTGGCGCGGCCGGGAGGAAGGTATCAGCGAGGCCATTGCCGTCTGGCGGGGCAAGATTCTGGCCACCGGCGGAAATGGCGACATCTTGAGCCTCAAGGGGCCGCGCACGGAGGTGATCGATCTCGAAGGACGCTTCGCCAGTCCCGGTCTCATCGACAACCACCTGCACCTCATCTCGACCGGCGTCACCATGGGGTGGGTCGATGCGACGCCCGCAGCTGCCCCTACACTCGCCGCCCTGATGGCGACGCTTGCCGAGCGCGCCGCCCAGACGCCGAAAGGCGGCTGGGTTCGCGCCCGCGGTTATGACCAGGTCAAGCTCGATACCGGCCGGCATCCGACGCGGGAAGACCTCGACCGCGCCGTGCCCGATCATCCGGTGCTTTTGACGCGCGCCTGCGGCCATGTTGCGATCGCCAACTCGCTGGCGCTGAAGCTTGCTGGCGTCACCGAGGCGACGCCGGTGCCAGATGGCGGCGTGCTCGGGTTCACCGATGGCCGGCTTAACGGTTTTCTCGCCGAAAACGCGCAGAACCTCATCAAAGCCGCCATCCCCGCAATGACGACCGAGGAGCTGATCGAGGCCATCGAGCGGGGAGGGCGCTATTTGCTCTCGCTTGGCATCACGAGCTGCATGGATGCGGCCGTCGGCCAGCTCGCGGGCTTTGCAGAAATCCAGGCTTATGAAATGGCCAAGCTCTCCGGCCGCCTGCCGGTGCGCGTATGGCTGACGTTGCTCGGCGATCCCGGTGTTTCCATCGTCGAAGACTGCTGGCGAGCCGGTCTCATCTCCGGAGCGGGCGACGACATGCTGCGCGTTGGTGGCGTCAAGATCTTCCTCGATGGTTCGGCGGGCGGGCGCACCGCCTGGATGACGAAGCCCTACCGGGATGAGCCCGACAATATCGGCGTCCAGATGCTGCCCGACGCGGAGGTCGAGGCGATCGTTAAATCCTGCCATGACCGCGGCTATCAGATGGCCTGCCACGCCATCGGCGATGGCGCGATCGAGCAGCTGATCAGGGCCTATGAAAAGGCGCTGGCGGCAAATCCCGACCGGGACCGCCGCCACCGCGTGGAGCATTGCGGCTTCTCCACTGCAGAGCAGAACGCGCGTATGAAGGCGGCCGGCATCCTGCCCGCACCGCAAATGGCCTTCATCCACGATTTCGGCGACAGCTACATTTCCGTGCTTGGGGAGGAACGCGGCAAGACGTCGTATGAGATCGGTACCTGGATGCGCATGGGGTTAAAGCCTTCAACCGGCTCGGATGCGCCGGTCTGCTCTCCCGATCCCTTTTTGAACCTGCACGCCATGATCACGCGCAAGACCGGCAAAGGCACGGTAATGGGAGAGGCCGAAAGGCTGAGCCGCGAAGAGGCGCTGCAGGCCTATACCGAATACGGCGCGTACTCGCAGAAGGCCGAGGCGGTGAAAGGCAAACTGGTGCCCGGTCAATGGGCAGACATCGCCGTCTTCGACAACGACCTGCTGGAGGCACCGACAGACACAATTCTCTCAGGCACGCGCTGCCTGCTGACCCTGCTTGCAGGCCGCGTCGTGCATGACGCGCGCTGACAGCCTGCCGGACAGAAATCCGATAAAGCCGAAAATTGGCACGAGAGGGAGGACGAAATGCTGATAAGACTGACACTGGCCACAATGCTCAGCCTCGGGGTGGCTTCCGGGGCGCTCGCTGCAGGCGAACGTTCCGGTGGAACGCTCGTTTTCACCGCGCCCTATGGCTCGAGTTTCGCCACGCTCGACGTGCAGGCGAGCCCGAACACGCAGGAAGAATTCATCACCCAGGCCATCCATCGCGCGCTCTATAGCTGGGATTCCAACCAGAACAAGCCAGTGCTGGAACTGGCAAGCTCGGAAGATGTCTCCGAAGACGGCACCGTTCACACCTATCACCTGCGCGAAAACGCCGTCTTCCACAACGGTAAACCTCTGACGACCGACGACCTCATCTACAGCTACAAGCGCATCGCAAATCCAAAGAACGCCTTCCCGGGTGCCAGTTACATCGCTGTCATCAAGGGTGCGGAAGACTTCATCGCTGGCAAGGCTGAGGAGATTTCCGGTCTCAAGAAGATCGACGACCACACGCTGGAGATCACCTATACCGGCCCGATCAATCCGGGCTTTCCGCTGATGCAGAGCACAACGGTCATCTACCCGTCGAATGTTGAAGATGAATCGAGCTTCGCCAAGAACCCGATCGGCCTCGGCGCCTTCGTCTTCAAGGAGCATGTGCCGGGCTCGCAGGTGGTCGTCGAGAAGTTCGACAAGTATTATGAGGAAGGAAAACCCTATCTCGACCGCATCAACATCGTGCTGATGGCCGAAGACGCCGCCCGGGATGTCGCGTTCCGCAACAAGGAAATCGACGTTTCGATCCTCGGCCCCACTCAATACCAGGCCTATCAAGGCGAGGACAACCTGAAGGATCACCTGCTTGAAGTCGCCGAGGTCTATACCCGCAATATCGGCTTCAACCCGGCCTTTGAACCTTTCAAGGACAAGCGGGTACGCCAGGCGATCAACCACGCCATCAATGCCCCGCTGATCATCGAGCGCCTCGTCAAGAACAAGGCTTACCCCGCCTTCGGCTGGCTGCCGATCTCCTCGCCCGCCTTCGACAAGGAGAAGGCGCCCTATTCCTTCGACCCGGAAAAGGCAAAAGCACTCCTTGCCGACGCAGGCTATGCCGACGGCTTTGAATTCGAGGTAACCGCGAGCCCGAACGAAAGCTGGGGCGTGCCGATCGTGGAAGCCATTTTGCCGATGCTGAAGAAGGTCGGCATCACCGTGAAGCCGAAGCCCGTTGAGAGCTCGGCGCTCGGCGATGCCGTGACGTCGAACAACTTTCAGGCCTTCATCTGGTCGAACCTTTCGGGTCCCGATCCGCTGAATGCGCTGCGCTGCTATTATTCCAAGACGCCTCAGTCCGCCTGCAACTATACGAGCTATGCGAGCCCCGCTTTCGACGAGCTTTATGAAGCCGCCCAGCAGGAACGCGACCCGGCCAAGCAGACCGACCTTCTGCGCCAGGCCAACAATATTGTTCAGGATGACGCGCCGGTCTGGTTCTTCAACTATAACAAGGCGGTCATGGCCTATCAGCCGTGGGTCCATGGCCTCGTACCGAACGCGACGGAACTGGCGATCCAGCCCTATGACGAGATCTGGATCGACGAAACGGCTCCGGAAGCACGGAAATAACCCCTGAGAGGTTCGGGGGCGGTTTTCACCGCCCCTACATCAATCGCCGCGCCGATCCGGGCGGCCAAAATGGAACCGCTCATGCTTCGTTTTACCCTGCGTCGCACCCTGCAGGCCATCCCGACAGTGATCGTGGTGGCGTTGCTGATCTTCGTCATCTTCTCCGTGGTGCCTGGCACATTCGCGGCGAGCCTCTTTGCCGACGGTAAGCGCGCCGCCGACCCGCAGATGATCGCCCGCCTCAATGAGGAATTTGGGCTGAACAAGCCGCTGGGGGAGCGCTTCGTGACCTATGTCGCGGACCTCGCGCAATTCGAGCTCGGCACCAGCTTTCGGACCCGCCAGCCGGTTGCTGATCTCATCAACGACCGTATGGGCGCCTCGCTGCAACTCGCGGTTGCTGCCATGGTCTTCGCCCTGGTCGTGGGCGTGCCGCTCGGCTTCCTTGCGGCCCTTCGGCCCGGCTCGGTGCTCGATACGGTGACGATGATCGGAGCCGTCTCCGGCCTCTCCATGCCGCAGTTCTGGCTGGGCCTGCTGATGATGTATCTTTTCGCCCTGCAACTGAACTGGCTGCCGAGTTTCGGATATGGCGATGGTTCGTTCCGAAACCTCATCCTCCCGGCCGTCACGTTGGGCGTCACGCCGCTCGCACTCCTTGCGCGCACCACGCGGGCGGGCGTGCTCGACGTACTGAACGCGGATTTCATCCGCACCGCACATTCCAAGGGCATGAGCGAGGCGAAGGTCGTGCGCTGGCATGTGGCGCGCAACGCCCTTGTGTTGATCGTCACCACGGTTGGCCTGCAATTCGGCTCGCTGATCGGCCAGGCCGTCGTCATCGAAAAGCTCTTTGCATGGCCGGGCATCGGCTCGCTGTTGGTCGACAGTGTTGCCATCCGCGACATTCCGGTAGTGCAGGGCACGATCCTCGTCATCGTGCTGTGGTTCCTCGTCATCAATACGGCCGTCGATCTGGTCTATGCCGCGATCGATCCACGCATCAAGCAGGAGTGACGGGAATGCGCCTCGGTTTCAACTTCTGGCTCGGCGGCGGGCTGACGGGGCTGGTGATCCTCGCCGGTATTCTCGCCCCGTGGATCGCGCCTTTCGACCCGGTGCTCGACGCGGATCTAATGAATTCCGAACTGCCGCCCGACGCCATTTTCTGGTTTGGCACGGACGGGCAGGGGCGTGACGTCTATACCCGTATCCTCTATGGCGCGCAGATCTCGTTGACGGTCGGTATCGTCTCGCAGGTGATCAATTCGATGATCGGCATCACATTCGGCATGACAGCCGGCTATTGGGGTGGCTGGTGGGACGATCTCGTCAACGGCCTGACGAACGTTATGCTTGCTATTCCCTCGCTGATCTTCGCTCTCGCCGTCATGGCCGTGCTCGGCCCCGGCCTTCCATCGCTGCTCATCGCGCTTGGCCTCACCAACTGGAGCTGGACTTGCCGCATCGCCAGGTCCTCCACGCTCTCCTTGAAGTCGCAGGGTTACGTGCAGGCAGCGCAGACACTCGGCTATGGGGACGTGCGCATCATGTTCACGCAGATCCTGCCTAACATGATGGGGCCGATCCTCGTCATGGCGACGCTCGGCATGGGGTCCGCAGTTCTTTCCGAAGCAGCACTCTCCTTTCTCGGCCTCGGTATACAGCCGCCCTTCCCGAGCTGGGGCTCAATGCTGACGGATGCGCGCCAGCTCATCCAGCTCGCGCCCTGGGCGGCGATCTTCCCCGGCCTTGCCATCTTCCTGTCGGTGCTTGGATTCAACCTTCTCGGCGACGGTCTGCGTGACAGCCTCGACCCGCATATGAGGACGCGCAAGCCATGACCGGGCCGCTTCTCGACATAAAGGATCTTCGGCTCGGTATCGCACCCGGCCGCCCCGCCCATCGCCCAATCCTCAAGGGCGTCTCGTTCCAGATCATGCCCGGCGAAGCCTATGGCCTCGTCGGCGAGTCCGGGTCCGGCAAGTCGATGACGTCGCTTGCGGTCATGGGACTTTTGAAGAAGCCCCTCGTCGTCTCCGGTGGCGAAATCCTGTTCAAGGGACAGAACCTACTTGCCGTGCCAAAGCGCGAGATGCGACGCCTGCGCGGCAACCGTATCGCCATGATCTTTCAGGAGCCGATGACGGCGCTGAACCCGCTCTCTACAGTCGGCCGGCAGATTGCCGAAATGTTCGTGCTGCATCGGGGCAAGAGTTGGAGCGAAGCGGAAAAGCTTGCCGTCGAAGCTTTGGGGAATGTCCGCGTGCCCAATCCCGACCGTCGCGCAAAAAACTATCCGCACCAGATGTCGGGGGGCCTGCGCCAGCGCGTGATGATCGCCATGGCGCTCGCCTGCAACCCGGATCTTCTGATCGCCGATGAGCCGACCACGGCGCTCGATGTCACGGTGCAGGCCGAGGTGCTGCGCCTCATTAAGGAACTCTGTGCCGCGCGCGGCACAGCAGTGCTTTTCATCAGCCACGATCTCGGCGTCATCGCCAGCATATGCCAGCGGGTTGGCGTCATGTATTCGGGCTGCCTCGTTGAGGAGAACGAGACGCGCGCGCTCTTCGAAAATCCCCGCCACGAATACACTCGTGGCCTGCTTGGTGCTCTGCCGCGCCTCGGCAGTCGCAGCGACCACGGTCGCCAACGGCTGGTCGATATCGACAGCGTCATCCCCGACCGCTCGAGGTTGACGGCGACCCGCTTCATCGCGCCGCGCGGCCTGGAAGGGAGCCAGCCATGACCGCCCCCTTGTTGCAGGTGGACGACCTTCATGTCCATTTCCCCATTTCCGGCGGCGGCCTGCTTGGCATCGGGCGGCGCACGCTCCATGCCGTCAACGGTATCAGCTTTGATCTCGCCAAAGGGGAATGCCTGTCGATCGTCGGCGAGTCCGGCTGTGGCAAGACGACGACGGCGCTGTCCATCCTCGGCCTTCAGAAGATGACGAAAGGCATGATCCGCTATCGCGGCCAACCACTCGCAGGCGCCGGGGCACCCGGCCGCATGCAGCGCGCCAAAGCGGTGCAGATGGTTTTCCAAGATCCCTACGCTTCGCTTAATCCCCGCCAGTCTGTCCGTACTTCGCTTGCCGCGCCCCTGCGCCTGCACGGCATCACTGCGGCTTCGGAGATCGAGGGCCGCGTCGAAGCCATGCTGAAGAATGTCGGCCTGACCCCGGATCAGGCGGCCCGTTATCCGCACGAATTTTCCGGCGGCCAGCGCCAGCGCATAGGCATCGCCCGCGCGCTCATCCTCGAGCCGGAGATCGTCGTGTTGGATGAGCCGGTTTCCGCCCTTGACGTCTCGATCCGGGCGCAGATCATCAACCTGCTGCTGGACCTTCAGGAAAAGCTCGGCCTTTCCTACCTCATGATCAGTCACGACCTCAGCGTGGTAGAGCACATGAGTGACCGGGTGCTGGTCATGTATTTCGGCGAGGTGGTGGAAGAGGGCGGTTGGCGCGAGATCTTTGAAGCACCCGCCCATCCCTATACGCGTCGGCTGATCGCCGCCATCCCGGATCCGGATGCGGCGCTCAATCCGACCGCAAAGCAGGATCGATTCTCTGACCTGCCGCTGCTTGTGGGCCGTCGTTTCGTCTCGGACGGTGACGCCGCCCCGGATGTATTCTCCGCCCCGGGCACCTCCGAACTGATTGGGATCGGCAGGAACCACAAGGTCCGGGTTGCTTCCGCTTAGGCTGGTGTGGCGCGGCCGACGAAGCCGCAACCGCGTCTCCGGTGTGAATTGGCTTCAAAGAAACGCTTTTGCTCCCTGAGAGCATAAGTGCTGAATGTCCGATTTTTCTCGGCTATGGATGGCCGGTCTTCCTCGACTGCAAGCTGAGGCGATCAATTTTTGTAAACAGGTGGGAAACACAATGGAACGCAAGCCGAGAATTGCCGTGATCATGGATGAAAACACCAGTTCGGGTGGAGAGCGGTACGACATTTCGAAGAAATATTTTTCCGCGATCGCTCGTGCCGGCGCGTTCCCCTTTGGAATCCCGTATGTGCCTGAACTTGTCGGTCCAGCAGTGGACGAGTTTGATGGTTTCTTGAGCGTCGGCGGGCGGATAAACTTTCCCAAGGAGTGGTACGTTGATGGTGACCAGTCCAGGTTTCCGCCATCAGAGCGTCTTCCTGTTGAATTGGCGTTGATGGAAGGCTTTCTTGCTCGTGACAAGCCTGTACTCGGAATCTGCAATGGCATGCAAATGCTTGGCTGTCTGAACGGCTGCCGGATGGTTTCGGATGTATATTCGTCTTGGCCGGGGGCGCTTAACCATGATGGAAACCAAATGCTCCATGATGTGCAGGTCGCAGGCGGCACCAGAATGGCTGGTATCTTCAGTGCCGAGACATTCAAGGTGAACAGCCTTCATCGGGAGGCAATCGTCGAAATGTCCAGTGACGTGGTTGTTACGGCCCGCGGGCCAGACGGAGTAGTCGAAGCGATAGAGCTGAGTTCGCGATCTTTTGCCATGGGCTTACAGTGGCATCCAGAACTGCTCGATGCCGAAAGCCACCCCGGCGCTCGAATATTCGACGCATTTGTGAAAGCTGCGGGCGACTGAACAGAATGCGCCATGAAGACCTCGGCGGGCGGCGGTAGCTGCGTTGTGTCGCATCTCTAAAATGCCGCTACAGTGTCGGCCTTGATCCGTGCGCGAAACGACCATTTGCACACCCGCCGATCATCTGCATGCGTGACAGAGGGACGCGCATGCAACGGAAGGGCGATGTCACGTTGTCGGCAACTTAACGGGTGGCGGATAATTCGGTTGAGATGACCTCATCGACCATCAGCTACAAGAATCAGCGCTTTCCGCCGCAGATCATCGCCCGTGCGGTCTGGCTGTATATTTCCGGTTCCCGTTGAGCCTGCGGCTAGTCGAGGAAATGCTGCTGGTGCGCGGCATTGTCGTCTCTTACGAAACGATCCGGCGACGGGGCCGCAAATTCGGGACAGCCTACGCCAAGCAGTTGCGTAGAAAGAAGCCGTCGCGGAAAGCTATTTGGCATCTGGACGAGGTCGTGATTTCCATAGGCGGCCGAAAACATTGGCTGTGGCGTGCCGTCGACCAGGATGGCTACGTTCTCGACGAGATCGTCCAGTCCCGTCGCGATACCAAGGCTGCCAAACGATTGCTGGTGAGGCTGCTGAAGAAGCAAGGTCTGTCGCCGAAGCGACAAACTACGCTCATACGGAGCTGCAGGTCGGGATGTGATGCCCGGCGTCGAACATCGATCGCACAAGGGCCTTAACAATCGCGCAGAGAATTCTCACGTGCCGCTTCGAAAACGAGAGCAGATGATGCAGGGCTTTCGATCCGTAGGAGGCTTGCAACGTTTCATGTCGGTCTTTTCAGCAGTTCGAAATCTCTTCGTCGCGCCACACAAGAGACACTCAGCCCTAGCCCATATTCATCGGATCCGCGCCATGGCCCAGTGGAAAGCCGTGACCGGTGCAGCTGCCTGAGTTTACCGACAATCAAGTGTACGGCCGGTGATCAAACAACGTGACATCGCCCGCTGATCTTGTGGCGTCATCGTTCCTCTTGCGATCAAAGGGCTTTCCGTTCGCTTCCCTTCAAGGAGAGGCAATTTTTCCGGACCCTCAGGTGCGCAATGCCTCAGGAGCCAAGTGGGCCCCAGCGGCTTCCAGTACCCAGCGTAGCGTACGGCCCGCCCTTTCGCCTGAGGCTTCGGGCGTCATTTGATCCGCCTCGTCCGAGAAGACCTCATATGCAGATGGCGTGCCCGAGCCAGTTCGCATGACAGATGGAATCCAAGTTCCTCTCTACGATGCGCGCTGCACTTTTGCGCCGAGCCGCATTCTGGACGCGGCGTCTTACCAGTCCGGTGGGGCGGGAATGGTCGGCACGGCTTTCGATGTCATGAGTTTCGTAGAAGCCATCAGAATCGGGGCGGCTCCATCCTCAAGGCACCGACAGTGGACTTGATGATGTTCGACCATGTCGGTCCTCAGGCGGCGACTCAAGGTCCGGGCTGGGGCTTTGGATTTGGCTGGTCGGTGCTGTCCGACGCCTCCCAGGCGGCGACGCCCCAGGCCGAAGGAACGATCCAGTGGGGCGGCGCCTACGGGCATTACTGGTTCGTGGACCAAAAGAACCGCCTTACTGCAGTACAACTAACCAACACCGCATTCGAAGGGATGTCTGGAGCGTTTCCGTGGCAAGTCCGTGACGCGATCTACGGACAACGGAAATAGGCAAGATAGCGCAGGTCCCTAATGTTCTGCGTGTATGCCCTTTCGGATTTGCGGGGTCGACAGTTCGACTCTCATCAAGGTGAGGGATGGCAATCGACATCCGGACCCGACGGTATGTTGCCGGCTTCCGATCGTCTCAGTCGGGTGGGATTCGGAAGTCCGTTGCGAAGGTGCTGAGAGCGGCTATGTGAGACAATGCAGTCATCGCCTGTCGTCGCGCTTCTCTTGCGACATGAGCTGGCCGATGATCGCGGCAGGGAGTGCATCGGCGGCATAGGTGAACGTACCGGTCGATTTCACCTCCTCGGCCGAGCGCATCAACGCGCCGAGCGCGGCCCGTGCGAAGGAACCACCGACGCTGACCCGGCGCACCCCGGCATCCGACAGCTCCGCAACAGAGTAGCTTCGTCCTTTTAGCCCCATGACCACGTTGACGGGTTTGTCCACGGCCGCGCAGACGGTCCGGATGGCCTCAATGTCAGGCAGACCCGGGGCGTAAAGAACATCAGCCCCCGCTGCCGAGAAGGCTTGAAGCCGCCTGATCGTATCTTCCAGGTCGGGCCTTTCCCAAAGGTAGTTCTCGGCTCGTGCCGTCAGCAGGAAGGGCAGACCACGGGCCGCTTCTGCCGCAGCCCGAAGGCGTTCGACCGCGTGGGAAAGCTCGTAGATCGGAGCATCGGGATTGCCTGTCGCATCCTCGATTGATCCACCGACCAGCCCGACTCCGCAGGCCAAACGAATGGTTTCGGCGCAAGTCTCTGGCGCAGCGCCGAAGCCGTCTTCAAGGTCCGCCGAGACAGGCAGATCGGTCGCGCCGACGATCTCGGCGGCGTTCTCAAGAATCTCGCCCCTGCCGAGGCTGGCAAAGGAGTCCAGCTTGCCTTTTGAGAACGCATAGCCCGCGCTTGTGGTCGCAAGAGCCTCGAAGCCGAGACTTGCTAGCAGGCGCGCAGAACCGGCGTCCCACGGATTGGGGATGACGAATGCCTTGTCTCCGTAATGAAGTGCCTTCAGGCGCTCGAACTTGGCGTTTTGATCTAGCATCGCTTCCCCCGACGCATGGTTTCGCGAGTGAGAATAGCGGATTGAAACAGAATAGGAACAACCCCTCTGCCTATCTGTCCGCAATGGCTCGAAGCGGCCTTTGAATGGGCACTTCCCCGACGACAGTAACGGGTCGAGAGCCGTTCTTCACGAGCCGTGTGTGCGGCTTGTCGCGAGCATGTTCGGGGATGTCTGCCAACTGACGGCGACGCGGCAACCAGCAACATCGTCTTCTTCGAGCATCCCGAATGGCACTTCGGCTTCGACACCGAACCCGAAGTCGCGCTCGCGAACCGCAAGGCACTGATCGATCGCGCCGCGACCGACAAGGCCAGGCTTCTCGGCTATCACTGGGCCTATCCCGGCCTCGGCTATGCCGAACGCAAGAACGGCGCTTACCGTTTCGTCGCCGCCGAATGACGGGTGCGACGCCCGTCCTGCGACGATTGCGGATTGATCTCACGCAGCTTATCCGCTTTCAGTGAAACGACCTGAAAGCGGATAAGGCAAGTGAAGGGGATGACGATGAGCGGAACCGGGACCTGGGACTTCTGGGTGGATCGCGGCGGCACCTTCACCGACGTCATCGGCCGCGACCCCGAGGGCGCGCTTCACGCGCTGAAGGTTCTCTCCGAAAATCCCGAGGCCTACCGCGATGCGGCGGTGCACGGCATCCGGCAGCTTCTCAGGCTTTCGGTGGGCGAAGCCGTCCCGGCCGGCTTGGTCGGCGAGGTGCGGATGGGAACGACCGTCGCCACCAACGCGCTTCTCGAGCGCAAGGGCGAGCGGCTGGCGCTGGTCACCACGCGCGGTTTCCGCGATGCGCTCAGGATCGGCTACCAGGAGCGCAAGAAGATTTTTGCGACCGAAATCATCAAGCCGGAGGCGCTCTACCAGGACATCGTCGAACTCGATGAGCGCGTGCTGGCGGACGGCTCGATCGAGCGGCCGCTGAACGAAGTTGAAGCGCAGCGCGCGCTCGAAGACTTGAAGGCGAAAGGCTACCGGGCGGTCGCGATCGTCTTCATGCACGCCTACAAATATCCTGATCACGAGGCGCTGGTCGCACGGCTCGCGCGCGCGCTCGGTTTCGAGCAGGTCTCTGTCAGCCATGAGGTCTCGCCGCTCGTCAAATATGTCGGCCGCGGCGACACCACCGTCATCGACGCCTATCTTTCGCCGGTGCTCGGCCGCTACGTGGCGCAAGTCTCCAATGAACTCGACGTCGGTCGCTCCGGGGCGCGCATCATGTTCATGATGTCGTCGGGCGGCCTGACGGCGGCGGACATGTTCCAGGGCAAGGATGCGATCCTTTCCGGACCGGCCGGCGGCGTCGTTGGCCTCGCGAAGACCGGAGAGGCGGCGGGATTCGATCGCATCATCGGTTTCGACATGGGCGGAACCTCGACTGACGTCGCCCATTTCGACGGCGAATACGAGCGCGCCTTCGAGACCGAGGTTGCCGGCGTGCGCGTGCGCGCGCCGATGATGCTGATCCATACGGTCGCCGCCGGCGGCGGCTCGATCCTCCATTTCGATGGTGAGCGCTTTCGCGTCGGCCCGGACTCGGCCGGCGCCAATCCGGGCCCGGCCTGCTACCGCAACGGCGGACCGCTTGCCGTCACCGACGCCAATGTCATGCTCGGCAAGCTGATGCCGGAATTCTTTCCGGCGCTGTTCGGACCGGAGCAGAACGAGCGGCTGGACGTCGAGACCGTGCGGGCGCGCTTTGCGGCGCTGGCGCAGGAGATCGGCGACGGGCGGAGCGCGGAAGAGGTCGCCGACGGCTTCATCCGCATTGCGGTTGCCAACATGGTCGAGGCGATCAAGAAGATTTCCGTCCAGCGCGGCTACGACGTGACGCGCTATGCGCTGAGCTGCTTCGGCGGCGCCGGCGGCCAGCACGCCTGCCTGGTGGCGGATGCGCTCGGAATGAAGAATATTCTCGTCCATCCGATGTCCGGCCTGCTTTCGGCCTATGGCATGGGGCTCGCGGACATCCGCGCCACGCGTCAAAAGGCGCTCGGCGTCGGGCTCGACGCGGACGCGCCGCCGGCGCTGGCGGGGCTCGGCAATGAGCTTAGGAGCGAGTGCCTTGCGGAGCTCGAGGCGCAGGGCATCCCACCGCATCTCGTCCGCACCTATCTGCGCGCGCATGTCCGCTATGCGGGCACGGACACGGCGCTCGCCGTCGAGGCGCGTTTTCCGGAACAGGACGATGCCGCGCGATTGCGCGGAGAATTCGAACTCATGCACAAGCGACGCTTCGGCTTCGTCGCCGAGAACAAGGCGCTGGTGATCGACGCGGTCGAGGTCGAGACCGTCGGTGGCGGTGCGGCTGAGATGGAGGTCGAGGGCCTCGCCATCGACTCCGGTGCGCCCGATGTCAGCCGGCGAACCCGCTTCTATTCGCTGGGCCAATTCCATGATGCGCCGGTGGTGCTGCGCTCCGAGATCAATCCGGGGCAAAAGCTTGCAGGCCCGGCGATCGTCATCGAACCCAACCAGACCATTGTCGTGGAAGACGGCTGGCAGGCGGAGCTGACCGCGAAGGACCATATCGTGCTGACGCGCATCACGCCGCTGCCGGAACGCACCGCCATCGGCACCAAGGCCGATCCGGTGATGCTGGAGATCTTCAACAACCTCTTCATGTCGATCGCCGAACAGATGGGTGTCACGCTGCAGAACACCGCCTATTCGGTCAACATCAAGGAGCGGCTCGACTTTTCCTGCGCGGTTTTCGACAACAACGGCAATCTTGTCGCCAACGCACCGCACATGCCGGTGCATCTCGGATCGATGGATGCCTCCGTCGCGACCGCGATCCGCGAAAACCCCGTCATCCATCCGGGCGACGTGTTCCTGATCAACGCGCCCTATAACGGCGGCACCCATCTGCCGGACCTGACGGTCTGCACGCCGGTCTTCGACGATGCCGGTCGCGAAATCCGCTTCTGGGTCGCAAGCCGCGGCCATCACGCGGATATCGGCGGCATCTCGCCGGGATCGATGTCGCCGCTTGCGACCAATATCGAGGAGGAAGGCGTCTATATCGACAACTTCAAGCTCATCGACCGCGGCCGCTTCTGCGAGGAGGAGCTGGAGAAGCTCTTGAACGGGGCGCGCTATCCGGTGCGCAACATCCTCCAGAACGTCAACGACCTGAAGGCGCAGGTCGCGGCCAACGAGAAGGGTGTCGCGGAACTGAAGAAAATGATCGGCCAGTTCGGCGAGGACGTGGTCGAGGCCTATATGGGGCACGTTCAGGACAATGCCGCCGAAAGCGTGCGCCGCGTGCTCGACCAGTTGCGCGACGGCAAATTCTCCTACGAAATGGACCAGGGCTGCCGGATCGTCGTGAAGATCTCCGTCGATCGCGAAAACCGGGAGGCGACGGTGGATTTCACCGGCACGTCGGAGCAGCGCGCCGACAATTTCAACGCGCCGGCGCCGGTGACGCGCGCCGCGGTGCTCTATGTCTTCCGGGTGTTGGTCGAGGCCGATATTCCGATGAATGCCGGCTGCCTGCGGCCGATCCGCATCGTCATCCCGGAAGGCACGATGCTGACGCCGCGCTATCCGGCGGCGGTCGTCGCCGGCAATGTCGAGGTCAGCCAGGCCGTCACCAATTGCCTGTTCGGTGCCGTCGAGGCGCAGGCGGCTGCGCAAGGAACGATGAACAATCTCACCTTCGGCAACGCGAACTACCAGTATTATGAAACGATCTGCTCGGGCGCCCCGGCGGGTCCCGGGTATAACGGTGCCGATGCCGTTCACACCCACATGACCAATTCGCGGCTTACCGATCCCGAAATTCTCGAAACGCGGTTTCCGGTGGTGCTGGAGGATTTCCACATTCGTAAGGATTCCGGCGGCCGCGGAAAATGGACGGCCGGCAACGGCACAAAGCGTACAATCCGCGCTCGCGAACGGCTGGACTTCGCCATCCTCTCCGGTCACCGCCGTGTCGCGCCCTTCGGGTCGAAGGGCGGAGAGCCGGGCGAGCTCGGTCGCAACAGCGTTCGGCGCAATGATGGCCGTATCGAGGAACTGCCGGGCTGTGCCCACACGGTTCTGGAAGCCGGCGAGGCCTTCACCGTCGTGACGCCGACCGGCGGCGGATATGAAAAGGCCTGAGGATCGCTGGCCAGAGGCACGGCTCTTCAAGCCTCGGCATTCACTCCGGCACGGCGCCGCAGGCGATCGCCTGCGAAATCCACGAACGCCCGCACCCGGGCGGAAACCATGCGCCCCTCCGCGTGCACGATGTGAATCGGCACCGGTGCGCGCTCGTAGTCGGCAAGCACCACCTTGAGCCGGCCTGCCTCTATCTCCGGCGCCACCTGGTACGACTGAAAGCGCGACAGTCCCCAACCGGCGACCGCGGCAGCGATGGCCGCGTCGTTGGTGTCGACGATGAGGCGGGCGGTGATCGGAACGCGAATGCTGCCGTCACGGCCGAAGAGCCATTCCGAATGGCCGAAAAGGCCCTCCCGGCCGATAATGCGGTGATGCGCAAGATCCTGCGGTTCCTTCGGCTCGCCGAAGCGAGCGAAATAATCCGGCGAGCCGCAGAGGACCTGCCTGACCGAACCGACGCGGCGAGCAATGAGGCCAGAGGCGGGAAGCGCTGCGATGCGCACGGCGACATCCAGTCCTTCCTCGACCAGGTTGGTCACCCGGTCGAGGAAGACGGTCTTCACCTGCATGGCGGGGTAGCGATCGAGAAAATCGAGAACGACAGGGAGCACGTGGATGCGCCCGAAAAGCGCCGGCGCCGTCACCGTGAGCAGCCCAGCCGGGTGCGTGAAGCTCCCCGCCGCATTGGCCTCCGCCTCGGCAATCTCCGCCAGAATGCGCCGGCAATCGGCCGCGTAGCCTTCGCCCGCCGCAGTCAGCTTCAGCGAACGGGTCGTGCGGACGAGCAGCCGCGTGCCGATGATCTCCTCCAGCCTGGCAATCGCCCGCGTCACCGATGGCGGGCTCATGTGCAGTATCTTGGCGGCAGGGGCAAACCCGCCGCATTCGACCACCTGCACGAAGATCCGCATTGCCTGCCAGCGATCCATCGCCTTCCCGCTTTGCCCAATTATTGCGCTTAGTGAAATGGTCTAGTGTTTTTCGAGGTGCTTATCAACGTCACGTTTAACAATCATCTTGGTGCTGTTCTATTCTTCGGGAGGCAGACATGAAGCTCTATTATCACCCGCTGTCCGGCCATGCGCATCGCGCCCGGCTCTTTCTCTCGCTGATCGGCATCGAGCACCAGCTTGTGCTCGTCGATCTCGCCAAGAAGGAGCACAAGGAGCCGCAGTTCCTTGCGCTCAACCCCTTTGGCCAGGTTCCGGTGCTTGATGACGGCGGTACGATCATCTCCGATTCCAACGCCATCCTCGTCTATCTCGCGAAGAAGGCGGGACGCACGGACTGGCTGCCCGAAGACCCCGAGGGCGCGGCCGCCGTTCAGCGCTGGCTTTCGGTCGCCGCCGGCCAGATCGCGCATGGCCCGGCGCAGGCGCGCCTCATCAACGTGTTCAAGGCGCCCTATCGGGCGGAAGAGGTCATTCCCCGTGCCCATGCGATCCTGACGCTGATCGAGGCGACGCTTGCGGGCCGGAGCTGGATTGCCGCGGAGCGGCCGACCATCGCCGATGTCGCGCTTTACAGCTATGTGGCAAGCGCGCCGGAAGGTGACGTCGATCTTTTGCCCTATCCCAACATCCGCGCCTGGCTCAGCCGCATCGAAGCTTTGCCGGGCTTTGTCGATTTCCAGAAAACGGCTGTCGGTCTGGCAGCCTAGAGCGGGATGAGGAAAACTGTGCGCGGTTTTCCGCCCGCATCCCGCTCTAACTTATTAGAATCGATCACGCTTATGATTTTGGGTCGATTCGACCCAAAATCATCGTGATCTAGGGAGACACAATTCATGGACCATACGCTCCTCGATCCTTCGCCCTGGCATGCGGGCGAGCTTGCGCTGCAGACGCGGTTCGGTGTGGAAGCGCGCATGGACGAGATCGGCCGTCGGGTTCTGCGCGACCATCTGATCGACCAGCACCGGGAATTCTATCCTCTCCTGCCGATGGTGGTGCTGGGCGCGGTCGACGGGGACGGCGACGTGTGGGCCACGCTCCGGGCGGGGCGCCCCGGCTTCCTCCATGCACCGGACGCTCACCGGCTCACCGTCGAGCTCGCCAGAGAGCCGGTGGATCCGGCCGAGGCGGGCATGGAGGATGGCGCCTCGCTCGCCCTCCTCGGCATAGATCTCGCCACGCGGCGCCGCAACCGGTTGAACGGCACCCTCAGCCGACACCCGCGCGGGTTCGATCTGAGCGTCGGCCAGAGCTTCGGCAACTGCCCGAAATACATCCAGCTCCGCGAGGTGCAATTCGTCCGCGATCCGTCGGAGCCGCCGGCCGTGCCCCCCACTTGGAGCTCAGAGCTCGACGCACCCGCCCGCGCCCTGATCCGGCAAGCGGACACGTTCTTCGTTGCCACCTATGCGGACCTTCCCGCCGGACGGCAGGTGGACGTTTCCCATCGCGGCGGGCGCGCGGGATTCGTTGATGTCGGCGAAGACGGCTGGCTGACGATCCCGGACTTCGTCGGCAACCGCTTCTTCAACACGCTCGGCAATATCGCGCTCAATCCGCGCGCCGGACTCGTTTTTCCGGACTTCTCGACGGGCGGCCTGCTGCAGATGAGCGGCGCGGCCGAACTCATGCTCGATCACCCCGCTGGCAAGGGCCTCGAAGGGGCAGAGCGCTACTGGCGGTTCCGTCCGCGCCGCATCGTCTGGCGGCCGGAGGCGCTGCCGATCCGCTACGATCTTGCCGAATGGTCACCCTTCGCGCTCGCCACCGGCACCTGGTAGCGTGCCGCATGGCTTCGTTTGAACCCGGTCTGATCAGGCGGTCAGGCGATGACGCGCAAGCCTGGCTCGCCGTCCTCGACTGCGCCGATGATGCGCGCTGCGGGATAACCTGCGGCGACGATCTCTTCGAGCAGCGCGTCCGCCTGAGCCGCGCGGCATGACACGAGAAGACCGCCGGAGGTTTGAGGGTCCGTCAGGATGTGGCGCCGCCATGCCGGGAGATCGTCCGGCAGCACCACGGCCGTGCCGTAGCTTGCCCAGTTCCGGTGTGATGCGCCGGTCACGAAGCCCTGCTCTGCAAGTTCTCTGCACCGGGCGAAGAGCGCGATGGCGTCCGCATCGATCGCAATCCGCCTGTTCGACCCTCGCGCCATCTCGAGTGCGTGGCCGAGAATACCGAAACCGGTGACGTCGGTGACGGCATGGACGTGGGGATGTTTGGCGAGTTCGGCGCCGACACGGTTCAGCAGCGTCGTCGATTGGATGAGTTCGGCATAGGCGTCTACCGGCAGCGCGCCCTTCTTGAAGGCCGCGGAATAGATGCCGACACCCAGCGCCTTCGTCAGGATCAGCACGTCGCCGGCGCGCGCGCCGCTGTTGCGGCGAATATTGGCGGTCGAGCCCGTGCCGATCACCGCCAGGCCATAGATCGGCTCCGGGGAATCGATCGAGTGGCCGCCTGCGACCGGAATGCCGGCCTCGGCGCAGATGGCGCTGCCGCCCTTAAGGATTTCCCGCACCATTTCGGCCGGAATCTTGTCGATCGGCATGCCGAGGATGGCGAGCGCCATGATCGGCTTTCCGCCCATGGCATAGACGTCGGAAATGGCGTTGGTCGCGGCGATCCGGCCGAAATGGAAGGGGTCGTCGACCATCGGCATGAAAAAATCGGTGGTGGCGATCACGCAGGTCTCATCGTCGAGCTGCCAGACGGCGGCATCGTCCCCCGTTTCGGTGCCGACGATGAGCCGGGAGAACGGGCTGCCCGCAGGCTGATCGGCAAGCAATTGCTGCAGGACCGACGGCGCCAGCTTGCAGCCGCAGCCGCCGCCATGGGCAAGTGCCGTCAGGCGGGGCGATGTCGCGCTCGAACTATCCATAAGGGCCTCCAAATGTCTTCACAAAGACCAGCACACGGTCAGACGAAAATTTCGCGAGAACGGATCGAATATTTGAACGCATCGGGCTCGAGGCAATCGAGTCTTGCCGACGCGACTTCCGCCTGCGGATACATCAGGAAACCGATATCCGGTCCGGACGCTCCGGGCAGCGCCACGTCGCGCAGATCGTTGTATGCGATCCAGTTGCCCTCCCAGGCGCCAAACAAGGTTTCGCGTGCCGCCACCACCTTGCGATCACCGGCGGCGAGCCCTCGCTCTGCTTCCTCGAGCATGACCTTTCTGACGTCGGCGGGATCGACGGGCACCCAGCCGAAACCGGAAAGATAAACTTCCGCGCGGCAGTGCTGGGCCTTGGTGACGATCTCGTTCTTCGCTCCGAGACTCTTGTAGCCGAATTTCGATGGTGCCACGCGCAGGCCGTAAAGGTCGCGTGCAGGCAGGCCCGCGGCCCGCGCCAAGCCGACAAAGAGCGGATTGATGTCGGCGCACTTCCCGCCAAGATCGCCGCTCTTCAGCATGGCCACGACATCACCGGTGCCGCAGCCGCGGGTCGCGGCCCGGCGGTAGGTGTTGGCAACCACCCAATCGTAGATCAGCCGCGCCTTTTCGACGTCGTCGGTGACCGATCCGACAATCCGGTCTGATGTTTCCTTCACGATACCGTCGGTCGGAACCAATGGCGTTCCGGTGAGATATCGGGCGCGCTCGGCGGGAGTAAGTGGCGCGGCTGCCGTCGGTTTCGTCAGGTCGATGGCCCGATCGCGCGTGGCGGCATGGCTGACGATCTCGACGGCAGGCGCCGAAACGCCGGCATTCCAAACAACGAGAAGCATATCGCCCTGGACGGCGTCACTCGAAACGATCCTGGCCTCGGTGGCGTTGCTCGTCCAGGCGCTGGTTCCGGGCCGGTTCCAGCCATTGCCGGCGAGGGCTGGCAACGGGATCCAGGCCCGCGCGCCGCCTTCGGTGCCGGAAAGCTCGATGCGCGTCGTGATTTCGAAGGTCCGCCATGCGCCGGGTTCGGGCGCGAAGGCGGAATTTGCGAAGGAGATCCTCGGTAAGGCGGCGGTTGCCGAAAGCGCGGCGCCCAGCTTCAGAATTTCGCGACGGTACATCATCATTTGCCCTCCCGATTGACCGAATGGATCCACCAGGCGGCGCTGCTGCATGTCTCCTTAAATCGATCTCGATTCAAGGACAAAGACATGCAGCAATTCAAAGTGCTACAGCGACCTTTGCGCGTCTGATAAGACGCTCGGCGCTGTAGGCGTGCACCGCCCGCGAAAAGGTGTGGTCGTGCGCCGTTTTGCCGGCACACGGCGCGTGCTGAATGCTGCGAGAAATAGGTTGGGCGCAGGTCGAAACGGTCCACTCCCCCGGGGACGGCGAAAACGACAGCCAAGTGCGCAATGCCCCGAACCTCGGGAGCGGCGTGCAAGCCCATAATGTTATTATGGTTGATCCGGGTGAGCGCGTCAATTTGCGGGAAAACAGTCGCCAGCAACGATCAAGTGGGGCTCACGGAGACGTGAGAGAAAATGCCCGAACATGGATGTGGTCCGATTGTGTTCGCCGCCTTTAATACACGCGCGTGTCAATTTAGATGTAAGTGGAATATCATGTTCGCGATTTGAGTTCTTATCGATTTGACAATGGGATAGGGAGGATTAAGATTTAAACTTGCAGGGCCGATTTTACGTCTTTCTCGTCAGAGAGGCGGACCCAAGTTTTCCGGCATGCCCTCGTCGGCAAGGCCGGTTTCAGGGAGGTGTCATGTTATGAACGTGGAACTCTCGCGGCGCCAATTCCTGGGTGCCGTCGGTGCCGGAGCGGCGGCTACGGCGCTCGGATCTCTGGGCTTCGGTGAGATCGAGGCCGCTCATGCCGCAGCGATCCGCCCCTTCAAGCTCGTGAGCACGACCGAAACCCGCAACACCTGTCCGTACTGTTCCGTCGCCTGCGGCGTCATCATGTATTCGAAGGGCGACCGGACGAAGGGCGAGCGGGCTGAGATCATCCATCTAGAGGGTGACACCGACCATCCGACCAATCGCGGTACGCTCTGTCCGAAGGGCGCGGCGCTGCTCGGCTTCGTCAATTCCGAAACACGGCTGAAATATCCGATGATCCGGAAACCCGGCTCGGACAAGTTCGAGCGGGTCAGCTGGGACGAGGCCCTTGACCGGATCGTCCGCCTGATGAAGGACGACCGCGACGCCAATTTCATCGAGAGGAACGAGGCCGGCGTGCCGGTGAACCGGTGGATAACGACCGGCTTCCTCGCAGCCTCGGCGACAACGAACGAAACCGCATGGGAGACCTACAAGGTCGTCCGCAGTGCCGGGATGCTGGTCTTCGACAACCAAGCGCGTGTCTGACACGGCCCCACGGTAGCCAGTTTGGCTCCAACATTCGGCCGCGGCGCAATGACCAACTCCTGGACGGACATCAAGAACACCGACCTGGTGATCATCATGGGCGGCAATGCCGCCGAAGCGCATCCGTGCGGCTTCAAATGGGTGACGGAGGCCAAGGCCAATCGCGGCGCGAAGCTGATCGTCGTCGATCCGCGCTTCACCCGCTCCGCGTCGGTCGCCGATTTCTATGCGCCGATCCGCCAGGGCACGGATATCGCCTTCCTGCTTGGCGTGATCAACCACTGCATCCAGAACGACAAGGTGCAGTGGGACTATGTCAAGGCGTTCACCAATGCCAGCTACATTGTCAAGGACGGTTTCGCCTTCAAGGATGGCCTGTTTACGGGTTATGACGAGGCCAAGCGCGATTACGACAAGTCGAGCTGGGACTATGTGATCGGGCCCGACGGCTATGCGACCGTGGACGACACGCTGGCGAACCCGCGCTGCGTATGGAACCTGCTCAAGGAGCACGTTTCCGTCTACACACCCGAAATGGTCGAGCGCATATGCGGCACCCCGAAGGACAAGTTCCTGAAGGTGGCCGAAATGATCTCCGAATGCTCGTCGCCGACCAAGGTGATGACCTCGATGTATGCGCTCGGCTGGACGCAGCATTCCAAGGGCTCGCAGAATATCCGCGCCATGGCGATGCTGCAGTTGATCCTCGGCAATATCGGCATGCGCGGCGGCGGCATGAATGCGCTGCGCGGCCATTCGAACATCCAGGGCCTCACCGATGTCGGGCTGATGTCGAACCTGCTGCCGGGTTACATGACACTGCCGACCGATAAGGAGGCCGATCTCGAGAGCTATATGTCGACGCGCGGCTTCAAGCCGCTCAGACCCAACCAGATGAGCTACTGGCAGAACTACAGAAAGTTCTTCGTCAGTTTCCAGAAGGCGATGTGGGGCGCGGCGGCGACGCCGACAAACAATTTCGCCTATGACTGGCTGCCGAAGCTCGACCTGCCTGGCTACGACATGCTGCGCGCCTTCGAGCTCATGAACCAGGGCAAGATGGCGGGTTACTTCTGCCAGGGGTTCAATCCGCTGCTTGCGGCCCCGAACCGGAAGAAGCTGACGGATTCGCTGTCGAAGCTCAAATTCCTCGTCACCATGGACCCGCTCGACACCGAGACGTCGCGGTTCTGGGAGAACCATGGCGAGTACAACGACGTCGATCCTTCCCAGATCCAGACGGAGGTCATCCAGTTGCCCTCCACCTGCTTCGCCGAAGATGAGGGGTCGCTCACCAATTCCAGCCGCTGGCTGCAATGGCACTGGCCGGGCGGCACGCCTCCAGGCGAGGCAAAGAACGACAACTGGATCATGGCGCAGATCCATATGCGGCTGAAGGAGCTCTATCGCAAGGAAGGCGGAAAGTTCCCGGATCCGATCGTCAATCTCGACTGGGCCTATGCCGACCCGAACGAGCCGACGGCGGAAGAGCTCGCCAAGGAGCTCAACGGCAAGGCGCTTGCCACCGTTTATGATACCGCCGACCCGACAAAGGTGCTGGCGGAGGCTGGCAAGCAGTTGCCTGCTTTCGCGGCGCTGCGGGACGACGGCTCGACCTCGTGCGGCTGCTGGATCTTTTCCGGCTGCTTCAACGAGAACGGCAACAACATGGCGCGTCGGGACACCTCGGACCCGGATGAAACCGGCGCCTATTCCAAATGGGCGTTCTCGTGGCCGGCGAACCGCCGCATCCTCTACAACAGAGCCTCGGCCGACATCAACGGCAAGCCGTGGGATCCGAGCCGCAAGCTGATCGAATGGGACGGCGCGAAATGGGCAGGCTACGACGTGCCCGATATCCTGCCGACGGCGAAGCCTGCCGAGGTTGGGCCGTTCATCATGAACCCGGAAGGCGTCTCGCGCCTTTTCACCAGGGGCATGATGCGCGACGGTCCGTTCCCGACGCATTACGAGCCGTTCGAATCCCCGCTCGGCAATCTTGTTGCGCCGAACATACGCGGCAATCCCGCGGCGCGGGTATTCAAGGGCGATCTTGAGCAGTTTGCCGAGACCGCCTCGAAAGAGTTCCCCTATGCGGCGACGTCCTACCGCCTGACGGAGCACTTCCACTACTGGACCAAGCACGTCCACGTGAATGCCGTGCTGCAGCCGGAGTTCTTCGTCGAGATATCGGAGGAACTGGCGGCCGAGAAAGGCATCACCAGGGGCGGCTGGGTGCACGTCTGGTCGAAACGCGGTTCGATCGAGGCCAAGGCCCTCGTGACCAAGCGGATCAAGCCTCTGATCTGCGACGGCAAACCGGTCCACGTCATCGGCATACCGTTGCATTGGGGCTTTACCGGCGCGGCCAGGAAGGGTTTCGGCCCGAACTCGCTGACGCCGTTCGTCGGGGACGCCAACATCGAGACGCCGGAATACAAGGCGTTCCTGGTCAATATCGAGCCCATTGCCGGGCCGGTGGCTTGAGGAGGCTAGAACCATGTTCCCGCCCGTCCCAAATCCCAGCACCGGACCTCAAAACCCGAAGTTCGGCGAAAACGACCTGATGCGACGCTCGGCGTCGAACGTGACGCCGCCCGCCGAGCGCCAGACCCAAGTGGCCAAGCTCATCGATGTCTCGAAGTGCATCGGCTGCAAGGCTTGCCAATCCGCCTGCATCGAGTGGAACGACACCCATCCCGAGATCGAGGAGAACAGGGGCGTGTTTGAAAACCCGCACGACCTGACGCCGGACATGTTCACGCTGATGCGGTTCACCGAGTGGGAGAACCCGGAGACGAACAATCTCGAATGGCTGATCCGCAAGGACGGCTGCATGCATTGCGAGGATCCGGGCTGTCTCAAGGCGTGCCCCGCACCCGGCGCCATCGTGCAATATTCGAACGGCATCGTGGACTTCGTCCACGAGAACTGCATCGGCTGCGGTTATTGCATCAAGGGGTGCCCGTTCAACATTCCGCGGATCTCGCAGGTCGATCACACGGCCTACAAATGCACGCTCTGCTCCGACCGCATCGCCGTCGGCCAGGGGCCGGCCTGCGCCAAGGCATGCCCGACCCAGGCGATCGTCTGGGGCACCAAGGAGGAGATGAAGAAGCATGCCGAAGGGCGCATCACCGACCTGAAGTCCCGCGGCTTTGCCAATGCCGGCCTATACGATCCGCCGGGCGTCGGCGGCACGCATGTCATGTATGTGCTGCACCATGCCGACAAGCCGGAGATTTACGCCGGTCTTCCCAACGACCCGAGGATCAGCCCGATCGTCGAGGCCTGGAAGGGGATCACCAAATATGCCGGCCTCGCCGTCATGGGCGTCGCCGCGGCCACCGGCTTCCTGCACTACATGGTCAACGGCCCGAACCGCGTTACCGAAGAGGACGAGGAGGCCGCTGAGCGGCTCACGGGAGATCGTTCCTCATGAGTACCACCACGGAAAATGACACCGGCAAGAGCAACAGCGTGCATGCCGGCAAGCCTGTCACGGTGGATCGTTACACCGGAGGCGCGCGGATCAATCACTGGATCACCGCCGGCAGCCTCGTGCTGCTCGCGCTTTCCGGCCTCTCCCTCTTCCACCCGCGGCTTTTCTTCCTCTCGGCGCTGTTCGGCGGGGGCCAACTGGTGCGCGCCATCCACCCGTGGATCGGCGTCGTGCTGTTCTTCAGCTTCCTCGGCCTGTTCCTGCGTTTCTGGAAGCTCAATCTCTGGAAACGCGAGGACGGCACCTGGCTTGCACGGGGGCGCGATGTGCTGACCGCGCACGACGAACGCCTGCCCGAGATCGGCAAGTACAATGCCGGGCAGAAGCTCGTCTTCTGGTCCATGTCGATCCTGATCATCGTTCTGATCGCGTCCGGTGTCGTCATATGGGATGAGTATTTCGCGGCTTTCACCACCATCGAGCAGAAGCGATGGGCCGTCCTCGTCCACTCGATCGCCGCCATCCTCGCGATCAGCGTCTGGATCACCCATGTCTATGCAGCGATCTGGGTAAAGGGTACGATACGCGGGATGGTACGCGGCTCCGTGACCGGCGGCTGGGCTTGGCGGTACCACCGCAAATGGTTGCGCGAACTGGTCGCCAAGCCGCATGCGAAAGACGAAAAGACGACCGCAGCCGAATAGGGCGGGATGAGGAAAGTGTGGGCGGTTTTCTGCCCGCATCCCGCTCGAAGCCAAGTTTCAGGGTTATCACGTGGCCCGTCGGGTTCGTGAGGGAGTGTGATGAAACGCAAAGACGCAGCAGCGCCGGATCCCACCGCCATTGGAGATGTCTCGTCGCCGCCCTTTGCGTGCCTGCCCGATCCCGCTTCGCTTTTTTCCGCCCGATCACTGCGTTTTCGTCAACTGGCCGAAGCGAGCGAGCTTGCGCCCTATCTCAACTTCTTAGCGGGCCTTTCGCTGGCTCAACATGATATCCAGGCCGGCCTCCCGCCTGCCGACGGCCCGGACGCCGCCGCGCTCACACGCGCCCGAGAGTTCGAGATGCCGCCGATCCATCGCCATGGGATGGAGGGCGAAGCGCTCAACACGATATTCGACCGCCTGTTCGCAGCCGCTGACGCAATCGAGAAACCGGTGCCGGCCGCCGCCGCGCTGGCACGCGTCGCCGCCGCCGATCGGCAAGAGCGTCTTGTCATGGCCGATGCCGTTCTCTCCGGCGCGTTGCCCCCGGACGCGATTGCGGAACACATTTTCGTCTGGGCGGGGCTTCAGGTGCATTTCGCCCGCCTCGCGTCGCTTCTCGACGCCAAGAAACTGACGCCCGTCGCCGACGGCGTTTGCCCGTCATGCGGCGGCAAGCCGGTATCGTCCATGGTCGTCGGCTGGCCGGGTTCGCACGGCGCGCGGTTCTGCTCCTGCTCGCTGTGCTGCACCTACTGGCACTATGTCCGGATCAAGTGCTTGCTTTGCGGCTCCACCAAAGGAATCTCCTATCGCGAGATCGAGAACCAGGGCGGGACCGTCAAGGCCGAGACCTGCGATGAATGCCATGGCTGGACGAAGATTTTCTACCAGAACAAGGAGCCGGCCGCAGAACCGGTTGCCGACGACGTTGCAAGCCTCGGCCTCGATCTCCTGATGCGCGATGGGCCCTACCACCGGGGCGGATTTGCGCCGCTTCTGGCCGGTTTCTGATGCACCGGGGAGGAATGTAATGGATGCCAATGTCAGGCTGCGTGACATCCCGTCGGTGGACGAGCTCCTGAGATCGGCCATCCTCGTCGAGGCGGTCGAATGCTTCGGCCGACCGGCCGTTACCGAGGCCCTGCGGAAAGTCCTGGCCACGACCCGGGACGATGTGCGCAAAGGTGGAGAGCTTCCCCCTGCGGACGCTATCATCACGAAAGCCGTCGCCGCGCTCGAGGAGAACGATCGATCGACGCTCCGCCCCCTGTTCAACCTGACGGGAACGGTGCTCCACACCAATCTCGGACGGGCGCTACTGGCCGAGGCGGCGATCGATGCCGCGACGGCGGCGATGCGCGAGGCGGTGGCGCTCGAGTTCGACCTTGCGAGCGGTAAACGCGGCGAACGAGACGATCACCTGCGGGCGCTCATCTGCGAGCTGACCGGCGCGGAGGATGCGACCATCGTCAACAACAACGCGGCGGCCGTGCTTCTGGTGCTGAACAGTCTCGCGGCCGGCAGGGAGGCGATCGTCTCGCGCGGCGAGCTGATCGAGATCGGCGGTGCGTTCCGCATGCCGGACATCATGTTGCGCTCCGGCGTCCGCCTCGTCGAGGTGGGCACCACGAACCGCACCCACGCGAGGGACTATCGCGACGCCATCGGTCCCGAAACGGGCCTGCTCATGAAGGTCCACACCTCCAATTATCGCATCGAAGGCTTTACCAAGGAGGTCGGGGCGCGGGAGCTTGCGTGCATTGCGCACGAGCGCGGTCTGCCGCTCGTCAACGACCTTGGTTCGGGGACGCTTGCCGATCTCGAGCGTTTCGGACTTGCCCATGAACCGACAGTTAGCGAAGCGGTGTCCGACGGCGCCGATATCGTCACCTTCTCTGGCGACAAGCTGCTTGGCGGACCGCAAGCCGGCTTCATTGTCGGCCGCACAGCCTTCATCGAAAAGATCAACAGCAACCCGATGAAACGCGCGCTGCGGGTGGACAAGATCCGCCTGGCGGCGCTGGAAGCGACGCTCAGGCTCTATCGCGACCCGGATCGCCTGAGCGAGCGTCTTCCGACGATGCGACTGCTTTCCCGTCCGAAGACGGACATCGGCGATCAGGCGGCGCGGCTGGCATCTGTGGTCGAGCATGCGTTGAAGAGCGCATGCCGCGTTTCCGTCGTAGATTGCGAAAGCCAGATCGGTTCCGGCGCCCTGCCGCTCTCCACGGTGCCAAGCGCAGGGCTCGCCTTGACGCCGCATTCGGGCAGCGGGCGCACGCTCGCCGACCTGGCCGCGGCCATGAGGTGTCTGCCGATGCCGGTCATCGGCCGCATCGAGCGCGGGTCGCTCATCCTCGATTTGCGCTGCCTCGAGGACGAGGACGGTTTCGTCGCCAATCTCGCCCATCTCGATCCGCCGGGAGAAGGACCGTCGTCGTGAGTCTTTTCAGCCGCTTTCTGCGAAGAACGACCGTGAGCGATACCTCCGACGACGCACCGATGGAGAAGGCGCTCGCCGCTGCCCGTAGCGGCGACTACGAGACTGCACTTGCGATCTGGATGCCCTTGGCGCGGGTGGGAAACCCGCGGGCGCAGAACAATATCGGCGCATGTTTTGCCGGCGGACTGGGCGTTGCCCGCGATGCCGAGCTTGCCTATCGCTGGCTCAGTCTCGCCGCCGAGGCCGGCGATCCGGTCGGTGAGCGCAACCTCGCCTCGCTGCTCTTCAAGGGCGAGGGGTCCGCACCCGATTATCAAAGGGCGGCGGCGCTCTACCGCAAGGCAGCCGAACAGGATGACGCCGAGGCTCAGGACATGCTGAGCTGGATGCTTCTGGAGGGCGAGTTGGTAGAGCCCGACTTTGCGGAAGCGCACCGCTGGGCGCTCGCTGCCGCGAAGAACGGTTCCGCAGCGTCGATGACGCGGCTAGGCATGCTCTATCACAATGCCATCGGCGTCGCGCGCGATCCGATCGAGGCGGTCTACTGGTGGGGGCTTGGCGCGCGCGCCGGCGACGCCGACGGGCAGGCGATGCTTGGCGCGGCCTATCATCTGGGACGCGGCATCACCCGCGATCCCGTCGAAGCCTTCGCCTGGCTCTTGAGGGCGCGTGAAGCTGGCAGCGCGCTGGCGACGCCATTTTTCGACGTCGTGCGTGACGGGCTCAACGCGGAGGAACTGACGGAGGCCGAACGCCGCGCTGCGATGCCGCTGTCCGAGACGGCGGATCCATCCCAGCCGGCCAGCGAGAGGAAAGAAACGTGATCGTCGGCACCGCCGGTCATATCGACCATGGCAAGACGTCGCTGATCGGCGCGCTGACCGGTGTCGACACCGACCGGCTGAAGGAGGAAAAGGACCGCGGCATTTCGATCGACCTCGGCTTTGCCTACATGCCGGTCGAGGGCGCGGAGACGCTCGGCTTTGTCGACGTCCCCGGCCACGAGAAATTCATCCACACCATGCTGGCCGGCGCCGGCGGCATCGACTTCGTGCTCCTGGTGGTCGCAGCCGACGATGGCGTAATGCCGCAGACCCGCGAACATCTGGCGATCGTCGATCTTCTCGGCATCGAACACGGCATCGTCGCCATCACCAAGGCCGATCTCGTGGCGGAAGAGCGCCTTCAAGAAGTCGAACGGCAGATGCGGGATGCGCTTGCCGGCACGGCGCTTGCCGATATTTCGATGATCCCGGTTTCGGCGCTGTCGGGCAGGGGCGTGGCGCCGCTTCTTGACGAAATAGTCGGTGCGGCACGTCGCTTCGCGCGACGGCAGGCAACCGGGCGCTTCCGGCTGGCCGTCGATCGCTCCTTCACCATCCAAGGCGTCGGCACGGTCGTCACCGGAACCGTGCTTTCAGGACAAGTGTCGGTGGAGGACCATGTCACCGTCAGCCCCTCCGGCCTTAACGCCCGGGTGCGATCGATCCATGCGCAGAACAGGCCAAGCGAAACCGGCCGCGCCGGCGATCGCTGCGCGCTCAATCTAGCCGGTCCTGGCATCACGAAAACGGCGGTCGGTCGCGGCGACATGGTCTGCGACCAGCATCTGCACGCGCCGACGAGCCGGATCGACGCGACGCTGCGTGTGCTCGGCTCTGAACCGAAGCCGATCGGTCATTGGTTCCCGGTGCGGCTTCATTATGCCTCGGCGGAAGTCGGGGCCCGGATCGTCCTTTTGGCCGAAGAGCCGGTCGCGCCCGGAGCGTGCACGCTGGTCCAGCTGGTGCTGGAGCGGCCGATCGCGGCCGCGGCCGGCGACCGCTACGTTGTTCGCGACACCTCCGCCCGGCGCACGATCGGCGGTGGTCGGTTCCTGGATCTGCGCGCGCCGGCACGCAAGCGCCGTACCCCGGAACGGATGGCGCAACTCGAGGGCCACGCCCTGACCGGGCCGAAGCAGGCGATCGAGGCGCTGCTTGCCGCGCCGCCGTTTTATCTCGACCTCGGCGCCTTCGCCCGCGACCGGGCGATTGCAGCAACGGACCTGCCCGCGCTGACGCAAGCGCTAGGCGTCGTGCAACTGCCGCTCGAGGCGACGACGCTCGCCATGTCTCAGGCGAGTTGGGATAAATTCCGCAACGATATCCTTGCCCGGCTCAAGACCTTCCATGCCGACAATCCGGACCTCTTGGGCATGGGTGTCGAGCGGTTGCGCACGCAGGCGGAACTTCGTTTGCCGGTGCCGGCCTTTCGGGCCGCCCTGCAGGCCCTTGCGCGACCGGGAGAGATCGGGCTCGACGGAGCCTGCGTCCGGCTTGCTGATCATCGGGTGACAATGACCTTGGCCGACGAACGGCTTTGGCACGATATCGCGCCGCTGCTCGATGGAACCGAGCGGTTCCGCCCGCCACGCGTGCGCGATATCGCCGGATTGCTGGCGGTACCGGAGGCGCAGGTGCGCCGGCTCATGAAGCTTGGCAGCCGCATGGGCAAGGTGCACGAGGTGGCGCACGATCATTTCTTCCTGCGCGAAGTGGTGGCGGAGATGGTCGCGGTGATCGCGGAGATCAGTTCGGCCGCCGACAAGGGCTGGTTTACGGCGATGCAGCTTCGCGATCGCCTCGAAAACGGCCGCAAGGTCGCGATCCAGATCCTCGACTTCTTCGACCGTCACAGCGTCACGCTCAGGCGCGGCGACATGCGCCGTCTCAATCGCAACCGACTGGACCTTTTCGGCAATTTGTCGAATGGTGTCAGTGACAAGGCGGGTGTTTCAGGAGGAGATTCGTCCCCGGTGGGGCGTCCGGACTTCAAATCCGGGAGGGGTCGAGAGACGGCCTTTGGTGGGTTCGACTCCCACTCTCTTCCGCCATCATCCGGCTCGGCGGGAAGCTCCCGCTGACTACTGCATGATCCTTTAGATGAAACATACAGCAGTCAGACGACGCTTGGCGTTCGTTCGACGACCGATCATGTCGGCGGCGCGCCGAGCGCGTGAAGGATGCCGCGCAGTTCCGCAAGACCGCGCAGACGGCCGATCGCCGGATAGCCCGGCGTGACGGTCTTCTGCAGATCGTCGAGCATCCGGTGGCCATGGTCCGAGCGGAACACGATGGTGTCTTCCGCTTCCCGGCGCTTGTCTTCGGCAACGAGCTCCTTCAGGACATCGACCATCGAGACGTCGCCTTCGAGGTGCGCGCTTTCATGGAAGCTGCGGCCGTCGCCTTCGCGGGTGGTGGCGCGAAGATGGGCGAAATGGATGCGCGAGGCAAAACGCCGGGCGATCTTCGGCAGGTCGTTGTCGGCCCTGACGCCGAGGCTTCCGGTGCAGTAGCACATGCCGTTCGCTTCCGAGGGCACGGCGTCGAACAGCGCGGCGTAATCGGCTTCGGTCGAGGCGATGCGCGGCAGGCCGAAGAGCGGACGGGGCGGATCGTCCGGATGAAGCGTAAGCTTGACGCCGCGCGCTTCCGCCGCCGGCGTCACGGCCTCAAGAAATTCGATCAGATGCTGGCGCAGGCGCGCCGCGTCGATCTCCCGGTAGGCTGCAAGCCGCTCGCGGAAGGCGGGGATCGTCAGCGGTTCGGTGGTTGAGCCGGGGAGCGCGGACGTGATGATGCGGGTGATCTCGGCGATCTCCTCTTCCGGCATCGAGCGGAAGACCGCCTCTGCCCGCTCGCGGTCCTCCTGCGAGTATTCGCTCTCGGCGCTGGGTCGTTTCAGGACGAAAAGTTCGAAGGCCGCGAAGCGCTCGTGATCGAAGCGCATCGCGGTCGCGCCCGTCGGCGTGATGAAGTCGAGCTCGGTGCGGGTCCAGTCAACGACCGGCATGAAGTTGTAGCAGATGATCTTGATGCCGCAGGCGGCGACAGCCTCGAGACTGGCAATCCAGGCCTCGATCTCGGCCTTTGCCTTACCGCCCTTGCGCTTGACCAGATCGGGAATCGGTATGCTCTCGACGACTGACCACTTGAGCGGCGTACGGCCGGGAGGCGTGGTCTCGATGAGCGACTGGCGCTCGCGCACCGCCTTTTCGGTCCAGGCCTCGCCGATCGGCACCTGATGCAGCGCCGAGACGACATTGGTCGCGCCCGCCTGACGCACATCGTCCAACGTGACCGGCGCATCCGGCCCAAACCATCTCCAGCCTTGCCGCATATTGGTGTTCCTCCTGTCAGTCTTGAATCTTTTGGTGGGGTCGTCCGGGGCAGCCGGTGTTCAGCTGAAATAGCCCGGATAGAGAAGCCGCAGTTCGTCAATGTCGGGAATGACGGCGCTCAGGTGATGCATCATCGCGCCGCGCGCACGGTCCGTATCGTGGGCCGCGATGGCGTCGCGGATGGTCGTATGCTCCTCGATGACACTGTCCATGCGGCCGAGCACTGGCAGCGTCAGACGGCGCGCGCGGTCGATCTGCAGCTTTACCGTCTTCAGGATGTTCCAGATGCCCGGATAGCCGGCGACTGCCGAGATTGCCTCATGGAAGGCCTCGTCCTGTTCATGGAACTGCGATGGCTCGTTGAGCGTTGCGTGGACGCGCTGGCGGGCGATGATCGCATCGAGCCTAGCGATATCGTCGGCGGTGGCGATCTCGGCGGCGTGTTCGACCGTCGTGCGCTCCAGCGATTTGCGGATGACGACGGCTTCGGGAATGGCGGAGATCGGAATGCGCGACACGAAGGTTCCCGATTGCGGAAAGATTTCGACGAGCCCGGCTTCGGCCAGCCTTAAAAGCGCCTCGCGCACCGGCGTGCGGCTGACGCCGAATTCCTCGGAAATGCGCTTCTCCTGCAGCGCGACGCCCGGCTTCATCTGCAGCGAAAGGATCGCGGCATGGAGCTGCTCATAGATCGCCGACGCCGACGTCACCCGGCGAATCCTGGCGCCGCCTGACACCGCGAAAGTCGGCGAGGACACATCCGGGCGTTGGCGTTTCGACATGGAGGCGAATTCCATCTGTTGACTCGGTTTTGGATACTAGTATATCAATTCATTCAGGTTGCCAATATGGATGAGGGAAGGGAGGCCCCGGAAATGGCATTGCATCCCGATCGGTTGTTTCCGGTGGAGCCGGAGGTGCGGGCCATCGCCCGGCGCCTTTACGACGTTGTCGCTGGCCTGAAGATCATTTCCCCGCACGGCCATACGGAACCGGTCTGGTATGCCCAGGATCGGGCGTTCCCAGATCCGGCGGCGCTCTTCATCACGCCGGACCATTATGCGACGCGCATGCTCTATTCGCAGGGCGTCAGGCTGGAGGACCTCGGGGTCAGGAGGCGCGATGGTTCGGGTACCGCTCCCGACGGGCGCTCGATCTGGCGGCTTTTCGCCAAGCATTTCCATCTCTTTGCCGGCACGCCCACGCGGCTCTGGTTCGAGCATTCGCTGGAAGCCGTCTTCGGCATCACCGAGCGGCTGGGGCCGGCCAATGCCGACGCCCTTTACGATCGCATCGCCGAGGCGATTGCCACGCCACAACTGCGGCCGCGCGCGCTCTACGACAAATTCGGCATCGAAGTGATCGCGACGACCGACGGCGCGCTCGATGATCTTGCGCATCACGATGCGGTTCGCAGTTCGGGATGGCATGGCCGCGTCGTGCCGACCTACCGGCCGGACGCGGTGGTCGATGCCGAGGCGCTGGGCTTTGTCGAGAATGTCGGGAAGCTCCTTGCGCTGACCGGCGAATCCGCGACCTGGACCGGCTATCTCAACGCGCATCGCGCCCGGCGCGCCTTCTTCAAGGCACGCGGCGCCACGGCGACCGATCACGGCCACGCAACAGCCCGGACGGAAAACCTTTCGCCGGGCGATGCTGCAAGCCTGTTCGAGAAGGTCTTGTCCGGCAAGGCGGGACCCGCGGAGGCCGAAGCCTTCCGCGGCCAGATGCTGACGGAAATGGCGCGCATGAGCCAGGAGGACGGCCTCGTCATGCAGATCCATCCCGGCTCCTACCGCAACCACAATCCGTCGCTGTTTGCGAACTTCGGGCCGGACAAGGGCGCCGATATCCCGAAGGCAACCGACTATGTGCGTGCATTGAAGCCGCTGCTCGATGCGGTCGGGAACGACTCTTCGCTAACCATCATTCTCTTCACGCTCGACGAGACGGCTTATTCGCGCGAGCTGGCGCCGCTCGCCGGCCACTATCCGGCGCTGCGGCTCGGTCCCGCCTGGTGGTTCTTCGACAGCCCGGAGGGCATGCGCCGCTTCCGCGAGACGACTACGGAGACCTGCGGCTTCTACAACACCGTCGGCTTCAACGATGATACCCGCGCCTATCTGTCGATTCCGGCGCGACACGATATGGCACGCCGGGTGGATTGCGCCTATCTCGCGCAGCTCGTCGCTGACCACCGCCTCGATGAGGAGGAGGCGCACGACCTTGCGCGCGAACTTGCTTACGGGCTCGCCAAGCGGGCGTATCGCTTGTGAGTCAACACAAGGTGCTGCAGCGACCTTTGCGCGTCCGATGAGACGCGCGGCGTTGCAGGGGCCGGCCGCTCGGGAGACGTCCGGCATAACGATGGAGGAGAATGAGAATGAAGATCACACGCAGAAATTTTGTCGGCGGCGTTGCCGGGATGGCGGGGTTGAGCCTGATCCCCACCCGCGGCTTTGCACAGGCCAAGGCGCCGTCGGCTCCGGTCACCATCACCGTCGTCGACGTTGCCGGTAACCTGGCGCTGACGCAGGGCATGTTCGAGAACTACGCGGCGGCAAAGCCGGAATGGGTGTCGAGCTTCGCCTTCACCAAGGCGCCCGCCCCCGAGCTGCCGTCGAAGATCAAGGCCCAGCAGGCCGCCGGCAAGGTCGATATCGACCTGGTCCTCACCGGCACCGACGCGCTTTCCGCCGGACTCGACCAGGGGCTCTGGGTGGATCTCTCCGCGCACAAGGCGAGCCTGCCGAACCTTGAAAGCATCCTCCTGCCGCAGGCCTTCAAGATGCAGGCTCTCGCGAAGGACCAGGGCGTCGTCATCACCTATTACCCCTCCGGTCCGCTGATCGAATACATTCCGGAGCGCGTCGCGACGCCGCCGAAGACGGCCGCCGAACTGCTCGAATGGACCAAGGCCAATCCGAAGCGCTTCATGTATGCGCGCCCGGCCAACTCCGGTCCCGGTCGCACCTTCCTGATGGGGCTTCCCTATCTCCTCGGCGACAGCGACCCGCGCGATCCGGTCAACGGCTGGAGCAAGACCTGGGAGTATCTGAAGGCGCTCGGCGAAAACATCGAGTATTACGGCACCGGAACCACGCAGGTGATGAAGGAGCTCGGCGAGGGCACCCGCGACATCGTCGTCACCACCACCGGCTGGGATATCAACCCGCGCGTGCTCGGCATCGTTCCGGCCGAGGCGAAGGTCGGTACCCTCGAAGGCTTCCACTGGGTGACCGATGCGCATTATGCGGTCATTCCGAAGGGCGTGTCCGAGGAAAAGGTTGCCGTCCTTCTCGATGTCATCAACTTCATTCTGCAGCCGCAGCAGCAGGCGATCGCTTTCGACGAGGGCTATTTCTACCCGGGTCCGGCGGCGAAGGGCGTGACGCTCGACATGGCGCCGCAGGAAAGCCAGGATGCCATCGCCGAGTTCGGGCGGCCGGAATACGAAGACTGGATCGCCAACAACCCGCTCGAGGTTCCGCTCGAGCCGGCGAAGCTCGTCGATGCGTTCCGCATCTGGGACGAACAGATCGGCGCATCGAAGGGCTGATCGATTCTAACAAGTTGGAGCGGGATGCGGGCGGAAAACCGCACACACTTTTCCTCATCCCGCTCTAATCAACCGGATGCGACGCCGGCGAGCCGTCGGCGCCGCATCCAAACGCTATCGGCCGGGCAGACACCGCCACCAGAAGAATGGGTGTCGTGACGATCCCGCTGCAGCGCCGCCGCATGTCTTTTCAGACGCGCAGAGGCACGCTGCGGCACTTTGAATTGCTGGATGTTTTCGGCTCCGACTTGGGGAAACGTGCAGTGGGTCGGCAACCGGAAAGCGCACCATGAATAGGAGAATACCTTGACCCTGCCGGTTCAAAACCCAAGACAGGCTCCCTCGCAGCAACAAAGCGAGTTGAAAAAGGGCGAGTCAAGACAGGGCGCGCGTCTCGAGCTTGACGGCCTGCGTCGCTCGTTCGGCTCTTACAACGCGCTTGACGGCATCGATCTTGCGATCGAGCCGGGCGAATTCATCGCGCTTCTCGGACCCTCGGGCTGCGGCAAGTCGACGGCGCTCAACTGCGTTGCGGGCCTTCTGCCGCTGACGGGCGGCGAAATCCGCCTCGGCGGCCAGCGCATCGACCAGCTCGAACCGGAAAAGCGCGGCTTCGGCATGGTGTTTCAAAGCTACGCGCTCTTTCCGCACATGACCGTGCGCCGCAATGTCGGTTTCGGCCTTACCATGCAGGGTATCGGCGGTGCCGAGGCGGACAAGCGGATCAACGACGCGCTCAACCTCGTCCGTCTCGGCTCGCAGGCCGACAAGCTGCCGGGGCAGCTGTCCGGTGGCCAGCAGCAGCGCGTCGCCATTGCGCGCGCGGTCGTCATCCGGCCTCCGGTCGTGCTCATGGACGAGCCGCTCTCCAACCTCGATGCCAAGCTTAGGCTCGAGATGCGCGCCGAAATCCGCGGCATTCACGACCAGATCGGTTCGACCACCATCTATGTCACGCACGACCAGGACGAGGCGCTTTCGCTCGCCGATCGCATCGTCGTGATGAGCCAGGGCCGCATCATGCAGATCGGCACCCCCGAAGACCTCTACCAGCGCCCCGTCCATGTCGACGTGGCGGATTTCATGGGCTTCCGCACCCGGCTTCCGGGGCGGGTGCTGTCGGTCTCCGGCAGCGAGGCGGAAATCGAGGCAGCCGGCGCACGACTCACGGGCACAATGCGCCAGCCGCTGAAACCGGGGGACGCCGCCATCCTTTCCGTGCGCCCGGAAGATCTCGTCGCCGTCGAGGATGGAGACGGAGTTCAGGTCACGGTGAGCAGCATGGAATATCGCGGCCGCGCCTTCTTCGGCATGGCGCATGGCGCTGACGGCTCGGAACTCTATTTCCGCGCCGATCATGCGCTGCCGCGCGGCGCCGCCGCAAAGCTGCAGCCGGCCGCCGGCCGGGCGCTTCTCTTCAAGGGGCAGGCGGCATGAACAGGCCTTCCCTTCGGTTGCGGCTTGCCGCCCGCGGTTTCGACGCGACGACGCTGCTCGTCCTGCCCGGACTTGCGGTGATGCTCGCCCTGTTCGTCTATCCGTTTGTCTACGGCATCGTCGATTCGCTGATGCCGCGCGAGGGCGTCTGGTATGCGAACTACATCCGCTTCTTCACCGACCGCTTCCAGTTCGCGACGATCGGCGCGACGCTCTGGCTCGCTCTGCCGGTGACGATCGTCAACATGGCGCTGGCGCTGCCGATTGCCTTTCGTGTGCGGCTGATGAGCCGGCAGCGGCTGTTGACGACGATCCTGGTACTGCCGATCACGCTCGGTACGGTCTTCGTCGCCGATGGCCTGTTGACCTTTCTCGGTCCGCAGGGCTGGTTCAACCGCACCTTGATCCTCGTCGGCCTGCTTGACGCGCCGGTGAAGCTCACCAACAACTACTGGGGCGTCTTCGCGTCGCTGCTGATCACCGGATTCCCGTTCGCATTTCTCCTGACGCTCTCCTACGTGACCGGCATCGATCCGGCGATCGAACAGGCGGCCGCGACGCTCGGGGCCGGACCGCGGCAGCGCTTCTTCCGGGTCTTCCTGCCGCTGCTCGTGCCGGGCCTCGCCGTCACCTTCTGCCTCGCCTTCGTCCAGGCCTTCGCGGTGTTTCCATCGGCCGTGCTGCTCGGTGCGCCGGCCGGGCCGACGCGGGTGATTTCGATCGCCGCCTACCAGGCCGCGTTCGAGCAGTATGATCACTCGATGGGCTCGGCGATCGCGATCATCATGGGCCTCGTCGAACTCGTCGTCGTCGTGGCAGTGCTCGGCCTGCGTACGCTCTTTTACCGTGGCCCCGCGGGCGGCACGAAGGGGTAAGGCGATGCACTTCGACGTTTCAACGACATTCTTCCTTGAACTAGAAAAGGTGACGCCATGATCCGTGACCAGGGCCTTGCCTCCAAATTGTGGCGCTTCGCCGTGTGGGCGCTCGCCGGCCTATTCGTGCTGAACCTCATCGGTGTAATTGCCGCCGTGGTGATGAACTCCTTCGCCAGGCGCTGGCTCGGCACCTGGCTGCCGGCGGGCTGGACGACGCGCTGGTACTTTGACGCCTGGAGCGAGTTCCAGCTTTCGAGCGTAGTTCTCGTCACCTTTCAGGTCGTCTTCGCCGTCGTTCTCATTTCCGGAATGATCGGCGTCATCACCGCCTATGCGCTGGCCCGGCGGGACTTTCCCGGCAAGCGTGCGGTCATCCTGCTCTTCCTGCTGCCACTCCTCATCCCGCCGCTCACCTATGGCATTCCGCTGGCGACGGTGCTTTACCAGATCGGTCTCGGCGGTTCGTTCTGGGGCGTGGTGCTAATCAATCTCGTGCCCTCGCTGCCCTTCGTTATCCTTGTCATGATCCCGTTCATCGAGCAGATCGATCCGCGCATCGAAGCCGCCGCGCGCGTCTTCGGCGCGGGCACCGGCAGCCTCTTCCTGCGCATCCTGCTGCCGCTCCTGCTTCCGGGCATGCTGGCGGCGCTGCTCCTCGTCCTCGTGCGGACCATCGCGATGTTCGAGCTCACCTTCCTGATCGCCGGGCCGACGAGCCAGACGCTGGTCGTGGCGCTCTATTACGCGGTCTTCGCCTCCGGCGTGCGCGCCAGCCAGTCGATCGACGCGATGGCGGTCGTCTATATGGTGACGACGCTCTTCTGGCTGGTCCTCGCACTACAATTCGTCAGCCCGACGCAGATCGTCGCGCGCGCAAAACAACAGCAGGCTTCATGATGCGGCTCTCACGACAGACACTCGACCGGTTGCCGGCTGCCGTAAAACGGCCGGAATACGACCCGGCCCGGCTTGCCGTCGGTATCGTCCACCTCGGCATCGGCGCGTTTCACCGGGCGCATCAGGCCGTCTTTACCGATGCGGTGCTCGCAGAGGATCCTTCCTGGGGGATCTGCGGCGTCTCGCTGCGCAGCCCCGAGACGCGCGCCGCGCTCGCGCCGCAGGACGGGCTCTATACGCTCAAGGTCCAGGATGGCGAGCGCGAGGAACTGCAGGTGGTCGGCAGCGTCGTCGAACTCCTCTGCGCGCCGGAGGATCCGGAAGCGGTGCTTGCCCGCTTGGCCAATCCGGCGACGCGGATCGTCTCTCTGACGATCACCGAGAAGGGTTATTGCCACAACCCCGCGACCGGCAAGCTGGATGAAGGCCATCCCGACGTCATCCATGACCTTCAGAACCCCGCGCGGCCGAGGTCGGCGGTCGGCCTTATCGTCGAAGCGCTCGCGCGCCGGACGAGCGCTGGCGTGCCCCCGTTCACGCTGCTCTCCTGCGACAATCTTCCGTCCAACGGCCACGTGCTGAAAAGCGTCGTGACGCGCTTCGCGGAACTGCGCGATCCGGCCCTCGCCAATATTCTGGGGCAGCTTGCCTCGCCGTCGACTATGGTGGACCGGATCGTCCCGGCGACGACGGAAAAGGACCGGTCGGACATTTCCGCGGCGAACGGCGTTGTCGATGCCTGGCCGATCGTGACCGAACCGTTCCGGCAATGGGTGGTGGAAGGCGACTTTCCACTCGGCCGCCCGGCCTGGGAGAAGGCGGGAGTCGTTTTCGTCGATGACGTCGCCGTCTTCGAGATGATGAAACTGCGGCTGCTCAACGGCAGCCATTCGACGCTCGCCTATCTCGGTTACCTCGCCGGTGCGGAAACGGTCGCCGACGCCATGGCGCTGCCGGGCATGGAGGCGCTGGTCGAAGGATTGATGGTCGACGAGGTGTCGCCGACCCTGCCGGCGCTGCCGGGTTTCGATCTTTCCGCCTATCGACAGGCGCTGCTTCAGCGGTTCCGCAATCCGGCGCTGCGCCACCATACATGGCAGATCGCCATGGACGGGTCGCAGAAGCTGCCGCAGCGACTGCTCGGAACCATCCGGGACCGCATCGCTGCGAAAGCGTCCTATGACCGACTGGCGCTCGGCGTCGCCGCCTGGATGCGGTACGCGCGCGGCATAGATGAACAAGCCAACGCCATCGATGTCCGCGACCCGCTTGCCGGCCGGATCGCCGCCGTGGCGCAACCGCTGCAACGGCCCGACGAGATCGTGGCTGCGCTTCTCCGCATCACGGAGGTGTTTGGCGACGATCTGCCGTCGGATGAAGCGTTCCGCGACACGCTCGTCCGGAACCTCGCCGGGTTGATGTCGGACGGCGCTGCAGCCGTCGTCAAATCCCACGCATGAAGCCGGCTGCATGGTTCCTCAAATCGGCTACGACAATTCAAAGTGCTACAGCGTCCTTTGCGCGTCTAATTAGACGCGCGGCGCTGTAGGCAAACATGCGGCAGCAAGGCTCACACAAGATCGCACCGGAATAAGTGTTCTCATCGGTTCTCTGCTTGCGAAGGCTGCGTAGGCTTTCGGAGAGCGGCCTCTCGATGGCGGGCAAGCGCCATCGACATGATTTAACTCTTTGAAACCACGCAATTCCGGACGGATACACACTTTTCTTGGAATTGCCCTAGCAGGAACACTTGGGTGGACCTCGTCAAGCTCAGCATCTGCATCCCGACCTATAACCGAGCGCGGTTTCTGGAGAATGCGCTCGGCCGCTTCGTCGAAAGCTACCAGATCCCGTTCAGCTTCGAGATCGTCATCTCCGACAACGCTTCCACGGACAACACGCGGGAAGTCGTCGAGGCGTTCGCCGGCAAGGGATTGCCGATCCGCTATTTCCGCCAGCTGGAAAATCGCGGCGTCGACCCCAATCTCTGCAGCGCCTTCCGCCACGCGGCCGGCGACTATGCGATCTATCTCGCCGACGACGACATGCTGGCGGTAGATGGTCTTGTCGAGGCCATCGCCTACCTCGACAGGAACCCGGAACTCTCCGCCTGTTTTGCGCCGTGGCATATTCATAACGAGGTCGAGGGTCGGGACACCGAACTTTTCTACAAGATCGATGCCGACAGCAAATTCGACAAGGACGACTTCGAGCGGCTTTTCGCTTTCATCGTCGAGCGGCACATCTTTCCCGAGATTGGAATCTATCGGACCGCGGCGCTGCGGACATCATGGCTGCCGCGCCATTTCGCCTATTGGGCGTTCTCCAATCTCGCGCATTTTCTCGAGCGCGGCGGCGTCGCGTTTCTGAAGAAACCCTTCTACCGGCAGGTCGTCCAATCGAAGCTGGGACGGGATCGCCCCCAGGCCGGCCACGACGAACTGCTGACCTCTTGGGACCGTTACCGGGGCGGCCTGGAGTATTTTCTCCACGTCGGAGCCAAGCGTGGAGCGCTACGCATGACACCCGACCGGCGCACGGCACGGGACGCGCAGATCAGGCAGTTCACGTCCGTCCGGATGGCGGTGGCGATGCGCATGTGGGCGGCCAAGAAAGAATACGTTAAGGCCTACGAAATCTATACACGCATGGCGCTTGCCGGATTCGAGCACCACCCGACGGCACGGCAACTGAAGGATTCCTTGCCGCTGATGGTGGCTGTGCAGACGCTTGCCTGGCAGGTCAATGCGGCTGCGGAGGTCAACCGCGTGGTCCTGCATGGCGTCGACAGTCCGTCGTCGCTCGAAGGCCTGCTGCGCGAACTGGGCTTGCGCCAGGACATCGCCGTCCTGGCCACGGCGCCAGAGCTCGAGGCAGACGAGATCGCGCGCACGGCCGTTTTCGTCGTCGCTGAAAACGATCGCCAGCAGTTCCTCGCGCAAGGTTATTCGCCGAACCTCGTTCTCTGCGAAAGCGACATCGTCGGCAACGTCGTGGTCTAGGCTGGGGCCACCGAGACCGGCGCCACCGCCAAGCGCGGCTGCCAGAACCTCATTGAAATAGATTATACTTTCTGGCTTCATGTCCTCCTTAAGATTTGGGAGGATCTTATGAAAACGCTTATCGCAGTAGCGCTTGGCGCAGTTGCGTCCATTGTCATCTCGGCATCGGCAGTCAGTGCGGAGACCTTCAAGATCGGTCTCTCGAATGGTTGGGTCGGCAGCGAGTGGCGCACCCAGATGATAGACGAGGCCAAGGCCGCCGCGGCCGTGTGGAAGGACAAGGGCGTCGACGTCGAAGTCTCGGTCCAGAGTGCGAATGTCGACGTTCCCGGGCAGATCGCCCATATCCGCAACTTCATCGCCGAAGGCGTGGACGCCATCATCGTCAACCCGAACAGCCCGACCGCCTTCGACCCGATCTTCGCCCAGGCGAAGGAAGCCGGCATCCTGGTGATCGCGACGGACGCGGAAGTCTCGTCTCCGGATGCCCTCTATGTCGGCATCGACCAGACCGCCTGGGGTGCCGCCGGTGCGAAATGGCTTGCCGAAACGCTGGGCGGCAAGGGTAAGGTCGTCGCGATAAACGGCGTTGCCGGCCACCCGGCCAACGAGATGCGCGTGTCAGGCTACAAGCAGGTCTTCAAGGACTATCCGGACATCCAGATCGTCAACGAAGTCAACGCCAACTGGGATCAGGCGCAGGGCCAGCAGGCGATGCAGAACATCCTTGCCACCTATCCCGACGTGAACGGCGTCGTCGTGCAGGACGGCATGGCCGCCGGCGCCTGGAAATCGATCATGGACGCCGGCAAGACCGGCCAGATCGCCGCAACTGGCGAGATTCGCAAGGACTTCATCGACCTCTGGATCAAGGACAAGCTGAACTCCGGCGCGACCGTCAACCCGCCGGGCGTCATGGCGAGCGCGTTGAACGTCGCCGTGCTGATGCTGCAGGGCAAGGAGTTGAAGGAGCCCGCCAAGGCCGGCCAGTACGGCAACGCCCTCTACCTGCCGATCCCGTTCATCGACAGCAAGAACGTCGGCGATGCCGCAAAGCAGCTCGAAGGCAAGCCCGGCTACTATTCCTACACCAGCTCGCTTTCGATCGAAGACGCGGAAGCCCTCTTCAAGTGAGTGTTTCCAATGGTAGCGCGGGCCGAGTTTCGGCCCGTGCTTCCCTTCGCACTGTAACGGACGAAGTTCCATGACGAAGTTGAGACTGAGCGGCGTAAGCAAGGCTTACGGCGCCACATTGGCGCTGCGTCGCGGCGATCTGGAAGTCATGGCCGGCGAAGTTCATGTGCTCATGGGCTCGAACGGATCGGGCAAGAGCACGCTTTGCAAGATCATCGCCGGCAGTGTCAGGCCGGATGCCGGGAAAATTCTGATCGACAACAGGCCGGCCACGATCACCGGACCGCACTCGGCGCAAGCGGAGGGGATCGGTATTTTCTATCAGGAGCTCAGTCTGGCGGCACACCGCTCGGTCGAGGAAAACATCTGTCTTGCCGCGTTGCCGATCAAGGCCCACCTGTTCGTCGACCGGGCTCTGCTCAAGCAGCGTGCAGCGCGCTATATCAGACTCTTCGAGGAGGTAGCCGGCGAAGGATTTTCCGCCGGCGCTCTCGTCGGCAACCTGCGTCCCGACCAGCGACAGCTCGTGGAGATCATGAAGGCGCTCGCGAGCGAGGCGCCGATCATGATCTTCGACGAACCGACCTCGGCACTCGACCGGGCGCAGGTCGATCGCTTCTTCGAGATCCTGCGCGATCTGAAGCGGCAGGATCGGGGCGTCATCTTCATTTCCCACCGCATGGACGAGATCAAGGCGATCGGTGACCGGGTGACGATCATTCGCGACGGCGAGACGATCACGACGCTCAATCTCGCCGAGACGGATGCTGCCTCGGTTATCCGGCTGATGGTCGGCGGCTCCGGCGACATGCCGGCTTCGCAGTCGTCGGCCCCCGCCGTGGTCAACGGCAAGGACGGCGCGGCGATGACCGTCCGCAATCTCTCCGGTCGCGGCTTCCGCAATGTCAGTTTCGAAGTCGCCAAGGGCGAAATTCTCGGCTTCGGCGGGCTTCACGGTCAGGGCCAGTCGGCGCTGCTCCGGGCGATCTTCGGTGCCGGCTCGATTAGCTCGGGCGAAGTGCTGATCGGCGACGGCCGCTTTGACGTCTCGAGCCCGCGCGACGCCATTCGGCGCGGCTGCGCCTATGTTTCCGGCGATCGCGGCCGCGATGGCGTCATCAGCGGCAGGCCGATCATCGAGAACGTCACGCCGATCCATTATCTGCGCGATCGCCTGCTGATCGCGCGGCCCTCCAAGCTGCGCGACAAGGTGGTGCCGGCACTTCAGAGCATGCACACCAAGTTTGAGAGCCTGTTCCGCCCGATCAATTCGCTTTCCGGCGGCAACCAGCAGAAGGTGATCATCGCCCGCTGGCTGATCGACCGGCCCCATGTGCTGCTGCTCGACGACCCGACGAAGGGCATCGACCTTTCGGCGAAGGCCGACCTCTTCGCGCTGATCCGCCAGCTGGCCGCCGAGGGCCTCGGCATCCTGCTCTATTCATCCGAGGACGCCGAATTGCTCGGGAACGCCAACCGCATCCTCGTCTTCAACGGCGGATCGGTCAGCCGCGAACTGACGGGTGCCGACCGCACACGCTACAATCTTTGTCAAGCCGCTTATGAGGCTGCGTGATGGCAGAGATCACGATCACTCCGAGGGCGCGCACGGGCGGCATCCGCAAGCTTCTGGAGCGTTATCCCTTTCTGCCGGCGCTCTTGATCGTCGTGGGCCTCCTGTTGCTCAACGGCGTCTTTTCGCAGAACAGCCTCAGCTACCGGTCGCTGACGGGGCTGCTCAGTACCTACATGGCGCTGATCCTGCTCGCGATCGCCCAGACCTATGTCGTCTATGCCGGTGATATCGATCTTTCCGCGGGCTCGATCCTGTCGCTCGTCAATGTCGCGATCGTCGTCTTGATGGAGCGATGGGGTGGCGGCGCCGGCGCCGTGTTGCTCGCCCTTGCGCTCGGCCTTCTGCTGGGGCTCGCCTGCGGGCTGCTGAACGGCATCGTCGTCGCCGCATTGCGGCTGCAGGCGATCGTCGCGACCTTCGCGACGAGCATATTTTTTACCGGCTTCGCCCTCTACATCCTTCCCGTCGCCGGCACGCCGGCGCCGGCGCTGTTCTGGCGGACCTATGGCGGCCGGCTGCTCGGCGTGCCCTTCGTGTTCTACATCCTGGCGGTGCTCGCCGCCGTGCTCCTGGTGCTGAGCCGCACGCGCCTCGTCACGCAGTTGCTTGCGGTCGGCGACGACCAGCAGGCGGCCTACCAGACCGGGCTGCCGGTCGTGCCCATACGGATCAGGGGCTACCTTCTCTGCGGGTTGTTCTCCGCACTCGCCGCCTTCTGCATCACCGGCGATACGGCGAGCGGCGACCCCTTGGTCGGCGGCAAGATGACGCTCTACAGCGTCGCCGCCGTGGTGCTCGGCGGCAGCGCGCTTTCCGGCGGCTGGGGAACGGTGGTCGGCTCGGCTCTTGGCGCACTGACGATCGGTCTCATCAACTCGGTCGTCTTCTTCATGGGCACGCCCTCGGAATGGCAGAATTTCGTTCAAGGCTTCGCTATTCTCGTCGTGCTGATGGCCGGCGTGCTGGCAGGCAGGAGGGCGCGCGCGTGAGCCGGATCCTCACTGTCATTCGCCAGCCGCTCGTTGTCGCGCTCGTGCTGATCGCGGCTCTCCTATACCTCGGCCAAACGCTGTCGCCGGGCTTCGCCTCCGGCGGACAGGTCCTGAGGCTCTTGATCGTCGCCTCGCTCCTCGGCATCGTCGCGGCGGGCCAGAACGTCGTCATTCTCGGTGGGCGCGAGGGGATCGACCTTTCGGTCGGCGGCGTCGTTTCGCTTTCGGCGATCATCGCCGGCAACGTCATGAACGGGGCAGACAGCGGCATTGTCCCGGCAATCCTCGCCTGCCTCGCCGCCGGCGCCTTCTTCGGCCTGCTCAACGGATTGGGCGTGACGCTCCTGCGCATCCCACCGCTCGTCATGACACTCGGCATGCTCGGCGTCCTCCAGGGGCTGCTCGTCGTCATCCGCATGGGCATCCCTTCCGGCCGCGCCGCGCCGGGCCTTTCAAGCTTCGTCACGCAGCCGCTCGTCGGCGGCATTCCCGGCATCATCTGGCTGTGGATCGCCATCGGCCTCATCATGGCCTTCATGCTCCACCGCACGGTTTTCGGCCATCGCATCTATGCCATCGGCTCGAACGAGCATGCGGCCTACATGGCCGGCGTCCCCGTTCGGGTCATGCGCATCGCGCTCTTCATCATTTCCGGCATGTTCGCCGCGGTCGCCGGCCTCTGTTTGCTCGGCTATTCCGGCTCGTCCTTCGCCAATGTCGGCGAGCAGTACACGCTTCCGTCGATCATCGCCGTCGTCTTCGGCGGCACGTCGCTTGCCGGCGGCAGGGGCGGCTATACCGGCACCATGGCCGGCGCGATCCTGCTCGTCATCCTTCAGAGCATCCTAACCACGGTGAATATCGACGAATCCGGGCGGCAGATGGTGTTCGGGGCGACGCTGCTCCTGCTCATGATGTTCTATGGTAGGGGCCGGGCGATGCGCGCATGAGAGAGCGGCCGAAGATCAAGGATATCGCCGAGCGGGCGGGCGTGTCGGTTGCGACGGTGTCGCGTGCGCTGAGCGATTCGGCGCTGGTAACCGCCGAGACAAACAGGGCGGCGGGGTGCTCTCCGACATGATGTGCCCACAGCGTCGAGGTGGCGCGTCATCTGCTGACGGCGCCGGGTGCCCCGCGCAACTGAAGGTGACGGCGGTCAACGGCACGGTTGCAAACCTCAAATGGACCGGGCCGGCCTATGCCGATGAGCTCAGCGGGCGCTTCGGAAAGGCGGTCGACTACCGCAGGCGTCCCGCGGAGGATTTTGCCCGAGCGGCCGTCACGCTCGAGGACGAGGACGGCAACGAGCTGATGATCGAGGCGACCACCTCCTAGGCCTATGTCAGCGCCGGCTTACGCATACAGCTTCAACTTCTAGGCCCGGAATATGCGCTGGAATACAATTCGCTCGAAACCGGCTTGCAGATCTTCCTGTCGCGCGAGGTCAAGGGGTCCGAGGGCGAGGATCTCGTCGAAAAGCAGAATGCCGAGCAGGGGCTGATGCCGGCGCCGGAGGACGAGGCCGGCGTCTATGGCTACACGGATGAAAACCGGCCCATGGTCGAGTGTTTCCGCAAGGGCGTGAAGCCGCTCGAAGCCTTCGAGGACGGCCTCGCCGTGGTCGAGATCCTGATGGGTCTCTATCGGTCGGCCGAGATCGGCGCGACGCTCATGTTTCCGGCGCCGGAACTGGAAGACTACGTTCGGTCGTCGCGCGCACGGGCGCGTGACCGATCCAGCGCCCTTTTGGTGTCGCCTCCGACGGCACGTCTGGTTATAGTCCGCACAACGCCGCGTCTAATTGGACGGGCGAATGCAAGGCAGGCAGTCGGAATCGCCGTGCAGGACATGCGTGATCCGAGAGGCGGACGGGAGGAAATATGATGCAGAGGAACACGGCCAACCGGGTTGGGGGAGCGCGGCCATGCTGATCCGGGACAAGGTCTTTCTGGTGACCGGCGCCGGGTCGGGGCTCGGAGCCGCCGTCGCACGCGCCCTTGTGGCCGATGGCGCCTCTGTCGTTATCGCCGATGTCAATGCCGACACGGGTTCGGCGATGGCCGCCGAGCTCGGCGCGAAATCGCGCTTCGTGCCGACCGACGTGACGAGCGAGGCGGAGGGCGAGGCGGCGGTTGCGGTCGCGCTTGAGAGCTTCGGCCATCTCCATGGGCTGGTGAACTGCGCCGGCATTGCGCCCGGCGAAAAAGTGCTTGGGCGCGACGGGCCGCATCGCCTCGAGAGCTTCACGCGGGCGATCGGCATCAATCTTGTCGGCACCTTTAACATGATCCGCCTTGCCGCGGCGGCAATCGCGAAGGAAGAGCCGGATGACGGCGGCACCCGCGGCGTCATCATCAACACGGCCTCGGTTGCCGCATTCGACGGGCAGATCGGCCAGGCGGCCTATTCGGCCTCGAAGGGCGGCGTCGTGGCGATGACGCTGCCGATTGCGCGCGAGCTCGCGCGCTTCGGCATCCGCGTCGTCTCGATCGCACCGGGCATCTTCGAAACGCCGATGATGGCCGGCATGCCGCAGGAGGTGCAGGATTCGCTCGGCAAGAGCGTGCCCTTCCCGCCGCGCCTCGGCCGCCCGGCAGAATATGCCGCGCTTGTCCGGCATATCTGCGAGAATGACATGCTGAACGGCGAGGTCATCCGCCTCGACGGCGCGTTGCGGATGGGGGCGCGATAGGCGGACCCACGCGAGGGCCAAACGGTGTGGTTCGCCGGCGCTGCGTGCGCCGCACGGGTCCCGCGTTCGTCTCGCTGCAACAAATGACCACGCGCAGAGCGCGTTGCGATTGCGAGCGTGCAGCATTCTGCCTAAACTCTGCTTTCGATGCGGCATCATCGGACTTACCGCCGCCCACCGGTCATTTTTCCACCTCAACTGATAAGGAGCGTTTGCCATGAAGACGGACGGCGAAGAACTGATCAGGAAGCGAGCCTATGAACTGTGGGAGAGAGCGGGGCGGCCGGAGGGTGACGGCCTTAAGCACTGGTTAGAGGCCGCGGAAGAGATTCAGGCAAGGATCGATCGGCGCGGCGAGCCGGAGAAAGCTACGCTTTCCGGTGATCCTATTGTATCTGCAGACCCTTCTGAAGGCAAAAAACCGAGGAAATCCGCAGCAAGGAAGCTGCAAGACGATGCGAAGCCGAAAAAGAACCCTGCTTCCAAAGCTCGCAGCAAGAAAGACTAGCGGACCGAGAGCCGCTGGATCACGATGATCTTAGGTCGAGTCGACCTAAGATCATGAACGTCATCGATTTCAGCGAATTGAGGCGTGGGATGCGGGCGGAAAACGGGGGCTCGCGCCTGCGTCAACGACGGTCCAACGACTGCTGCATCGCTTTCGGCAGCAGGTGCCTGGAGCGTTGAGCGGTGCGGCTGTTTCTGCGGAAACGAAGGGCCGCAACGGTCGTCGGAATTCAATACACCCCTCGATAACGATCCGCGCCCGATTCGGTCACCACGACGTCCATTCGGATGTCATGCCCCTGCGGGTAAATGGTCGTTATTCTTGACTGCGCGAAACCGACGCCCAGCACGCGGCGCTTCGCCGCCATTCTGGCCAAGGTCCGGTCGTAATACCCTCCGCCATAACCCAGCCGATAGCACGATGGATCAAAGCCCACGACAGGGGCAATAACTACATCGGGAGTGCAGGAAACATGTTCGGCCGGAACGGGTATGTTCCAGATGCCGCGGACGAGTTTGTCGCCCGGTCGCCAGGGATGAAACTCCAGGGGTTGTCCCTTTTCGACCACTACCGGAAGCGCACATTGGCCGCCGTCATCGGTTATTTGTCGCATCAGCGGTCGGAGATCGGGCTCACCGCGAAACGGCCAGTAGACGCTGACGACGAGGCCGCGCACGTCCCCGATTTCGGCAAGCACGCGGCTCATGATTTGCGCTTCGCACGCTGCCCGAACGTCGGGAGACATCGCCAAACGTTGCGCGATGAGGCGGGCCCGTTCACTTGTCCGCCACCGCTTCACATCGATACACATCCCCGGATCGGACGGAAGGCCCGCATAGGCCGGGTCGATTTCGTGCATGAAGCAAGGCGGCGAGGCAAAACTCGGCGGGATATCGTCGTCGATGTCCATTCCCGTTACCTCCTTGATCGGCCTTCGCTCAACAGGCGTTCAATCCGGTTTCGAGCCCTTCCAGAAGATCGTCGATGTGTTCCAGCCCGACCGAAAGTCTCAGAAGGTCGTCGCGAATGCCCGCCCGCGCCCTTGCTTCAGCACCCATATCGACATGGGTCATGGTGGCCGGATGCGCCACAAGACTTTCGATCCCTCCGAGCGACTCGGCCAACGTGATGCAGTTGACGTGGGCGAGGAACTGCCGAACGGCCGAGACGCCGCCTTCTAGTTCAAAACTCATCATGGCGCCGAAGCCGCGCTGCTGCCGCTTTGCGACTTCGTGGTCAGCATGACCCGGAAGTCCAGGGTAGTGGACGCGGCGGACGGCAGGGTGCGCGTCGAGATACCCGGCGATGTTCATGGCGTTGCGTTCTTGCATGGACATTCGCGCAAACAAGGTTCTGAGCCCGCGTAACGTCAGCCAGGCATCAAAAGGTGCCGCAATTGCTCCGGTGACATTGGACCAGCGCTTGAGATCATGAGCTTCGCGTGGATCGGCAGCGATCACCGCCCCGGCGATAACATCCGAATGTCCGTTCAGGAATTTGGTCGCCGAGTGAATGACATAATCGGCTCCGAGAGAGAGCGGCTGCTGGAGGGCGGGAGAGAGAAACGTGTTGTCGACAGCGACGGCAGCGCCGGCCGCCTTGGCGAGATCGGACAGGCGGGCAATGTCAACGACGCGCATCAAAGGATTGCTGGGGCTCTCGATCAGGACGAGCGCCGGAACATCCGACAGTGCGGCCTGAAATCCCCCCAGATCCGTCTGATCGGTCAGGCGGAGCGTGAGGTGCCCCAGGTCTGCACGCGCCTTCAACAGGCGCAGCGTGCCGCCATAGCAATCGTGCGGCGCCAGCACGAGATCGTTTCGCCTCAGACGGCCCAGCAAGAGATCGAGCGCGGCCATGCCGCTCGGCGTGACAACCGCGCCGGCGCCTCCCTCAAGCTTCGCAAGCGCTTCCGCCAGCAGATCACGTGTAGGATTTCCACAACGGCCATAGTCATAGGCGCGCGGCGCGTCGAAGCCGGCAAACTCGTAGGTGCTGGACAGGTATATGGGTGGCACCACGGAGCCGAATGCCGCGTCGGTCGCAACCCCGTAGGCTGCGGCCGTTGTCTCCGCTTTAGCAGATCTGGATTTTCGCTCGAGCATCAGCGGTAGCGCCTTTCATTCAGATGGCATCAAAGTTGAGTGGCTGGTCAGGGCTAATCGAGGGACGTCAGTCTCAGATACGGCTTCAACTTCCGGAAACCCTGAGGAAACAGGCGAGCCGCCTCCTCATCGGAAAGCTTGGGAGAGATCACGACCTCGTCACCCGAGTTCCAGTTTACCGGCGTCGAAACGCCACGGCTTGCCGTCAATTGCAGGCTGTCGATCGCGCGGAGGATTTCCTGGAAGTTTCGGCCGGTGCTCGGAGGATAGGTCAGTATGAGCCGAATCTTTCGTGCGGGGTCGATGACGAACACGGCTCTTACAGTGAGATTAGGGTCGCTTTCCGGATGTATCATGCCGTAGAGGCCCGCCACATTTGCTTCGGGATCCGCGATCATCGGGAAATCCGGCGAATGGCCTTGCGTTTCGGCGATATCCTCTTCCCATTTGCGGTGAGATTCGACCGGATCGACCGAAAGCCCGATGACCTTCACATTCCGCTTGTCCCACTCCGGACGCAGCCGCGCGACCTCACCCAGCTCCGTGGTGCAGACCGGCGTGAAGTTGCGGGGATGACTGAACAATACGCCCCAACTTTCTCCCAGCCATTCGTGGAAGCGAATGTTGCCGTGGGTGCTTTCCTGTTCGAAATCCGGTGCGGTTTGGCCGATCTGAAGAGACATGGGAATTCCTCGCGTTGCTCGACAGCAAAATGGCAACGTCGGTTTCCGCTGACAAACGAATTGAATTGCGGTTTAACCGCAAATATTCTGCGCTTATTCCGATGGGCTGCTGGTAGCAAGCCGTCAAAGGGCTGACGCTGTTTAAGTGGGGCGGAGATGGATATCAGCATTGCGCGTACGTTCCTCGAAGTGGTCAAGACAGGCAGCTTCGTGAATGCTGCCACCAATCTGAACATTTCCCAGACTGCGGTCAGCGCGCGCATTCGCGTGCTCGAAGAACAACTCGATCGCCCCATGTTCATTCGGAACAAGGCCGGTGCCAGGCTGACACCCGCCGGGGAGCAGTTTTTCCGTTTTGCGACGAGCCTCGTACAAGTCTGGGAGGCGGCGCGGACCTCGGTGGCGCTGCCGCCGGGGCGCGAGGCGATGGTGACGATCGGTGCGGAGCTCAGCCTCTGGAATCCCCTGTTGAAGCATTGGCTTTTGTGGATGCGCCGCGAAGCCGCCAGTGTGGCCATCCGAACGACGATCGACAGATCGGAACGCCTCATGGAGCTCGTGCAGGACGGTTCGCTTGACGCGGCAGTCCTATACGGGGCGCCGAGCCGTCCAGGCACGCTGGCGGAGCTGCTGTTTGAGGAAAAGCTCGTCCTCGTTCGCACGACGCCCTTGTCCCAGCCGCTCGGCCCGGAAGATCTCGTTGGCATCGATTGGGGAGAGGATTTTTCGGGGGGCTATCGCGCGGCCTTTCCCGGCCGTCCGAATCCGGTGGTGTCGATCAGCTATGGTCCGCTTGCTCTCGATTACATCCTGGCAGTTGGCGGGTCGGGATATTTTCGGCGGGGCTTTATTCAGCCTTATCTCGAAGAGGGCCGCCTTGAGATCGTTCCCAACAGTCCGGAATTTGCCTACCCCGCCTATCTTGTTTCGTCGGCAAAGGCAGATCAGTCGATGTTGGATCGCATCCGGGCAGGACTGAGGGCTGCCGCGTCTGTTGCCGGCCACTGAGGCAGATCGCTACGTTTTCCACTCGGCAGTACTGAGAGCGAAATTCGTCCTGGCATTCATGACTGGGAGTCGTCGAGCTCCGTCCCGCTGCCTTCGCGCGCACGCAGCAAGACAGCGATCACGAGTTCGCGACCCTGCCTGCTTATGCCGATTCCGTGTGGTCGTTCCACCGCCAGTCCCAGCGCGATCAACCGCTCGCCGACCGACTGGGAGATGACGTGGTCGGGGCCGCGGTTTATCCGCTTCAGCGCGGTTTTTTCCTCGCTCGAGAGATCGTCCCAGCCTATCGGGGTGCCAAGCGGCGCGGGCGCTCCCTCGCTCCCCATTGGCACACGGTCAACTTTCGATCTCCGCCTCATGCTCCATCGCCGCCGTGTCCGGCGCCTCCGTCGTGCTTTTAGCGTAAAGTTGCGGCCGGTTGCCCGCAAGCTGAGTTTCCGCGGCGTCTTACAGCACGGACATGACGGCGGGAAGTGTGGCGTTTTGCGCGCTACCGTCGCATGGAGGAAAGGAGCTTGCGCGCGCGGCGGCACTTTTTTGGCGCAAAGTTCGATTTGCCCAAATCGTGATTTCGGGAACAAATTTGTTGGACGCGATTGTCCGCTAGAAACATCATCTAAAATCTCGTTTCCAGCAGTTTCATTGTGTTTATCCCACAATATCCTTCGTTTGTCAGGTCTGGAACCGCGTGGCAAACATCCGCGCAGCAACCGACCATCAGGTTCTTCGCATCTGGGAATGGCTTCTTAAGCTGGAGGCGTGCACATGACCGCATTGGAGTTTCCCGGCCCGGGGCTGACAGCCGACCAATGGAGCCAGATCTCGGCGCTGGCGACGTCACTCCGACCTGGCCAGGCCCTTTGGATCAGCGGATATTTCGCCGGGCTCGATCATGGCGCGCGCGCCCTTCACGGCGCGACCCCTCTGGCGCCGCATCTCGCCAAAGCGGAGCCAGCTGATGTTCTCGCCAGCAAAACCCGTTCCCTCACCATCCTCTTCGGCAGCGAAACCGGCAACAGCGCGGCTCTCGCGAAGAGGCTCGCCGACGCGGCTCGCGGGAAAGGGGCTGAGCCGAGCCTGGTCGACATGGCGGACTACAAGCCGCGCAAGCTGAAGGATGAACAGGATCTCCTGATCATCACGTCCACGCATGGGGAGGGGGAGCCGCCCCTTTCGGCGGTCGGGTTCTTCGAATTCCTGGAGAGCCGCAAGGCGCCACAGCTCGAGAACCTGCGCTACGCCGTCCTGGCGCTGGGCGACACCACCTATGAATTCTTCTGCGGCGCAGGCAAGCGGCTCGATGCGCGGTTCGCCGAACTGGGCGCCAAGCGGCTCCGCGAGCGGGTCGATTGCGATGTCGACTACGAGGATCTCGCCACCGACTGGATCGAAAAATCCGTCGCCGCACTCACGCCTTCCTTGGGGCCTCCCGGCGAAGCAGCGATCTTGCCATCGGCCGCGCCGGCCGCGACTCCGATCGCGGCAACTCATGACAAGAGCAATCCCTTTTCCGCCCTCGTCATCGACAATCTGGTGCTGACCGGACGCGGATCGAGCAAGGAGACGCGCCATATCGAACTGTCGCTTGACGGATCTGGCCTTGCCTTCGAGCCTGGCGACGCCCTTGGCGTCGCGCCCCGAAATGACCCGGCCGTCGTAGAGGCTCTGCTCTCGGCACTTCACCTCTCGGGGGAGGAGCCTCTCCGCATCAAGGAGCATGAGACCACGCTCGGCGAGGCGCTCGCCGGAACGCTTGAAGCCACGGCCGCCACGCCGCGCTTCCTCGACCACTGGGCCGAGATCACCGGCTCGAAGGCACTCCAGGCATTACGAGGGGAAGAAAACACCGATGCGCGCGCCACCTTTTTGCGGGCGAACCACGTCGTCGACATCGTACGGCAATTTCCGGCCACGGGCATTGATGCGCAGAGCTTCGCCGCCGGTTTAAGACCGCTGCAGCCGCGGCTCTATTCCATCGCATCCTCCGCATCGGCAATTCCCGACGAGGTTCATCTGACGGTCGCCACCGTTTGCTATCAGCTCAATGGCGAAGAACGCTACGGCGTCGCCTCCGGTCATTTCTCGCAGCGCGCCGAGCCCGACACGGCCGTTCCGGTCTACGTTCAACCCAATCCGCGTTTTCGGCTCGCCGGCGATGACGCACCCATCATCATGATCGGAGCGGGTACCGGCGTTGCGCCATACCGGGCCTTCCTGCAGGAGAGGGAGGCGCGAGGCGCCGGGGGACGGGCGTGGCTGTTCTTCGGCGAGCGCAATTTCGATAGCGATTTCCTCTATCAGACGGAGTGGCAGGGTTTTCTGAAGGACGGCGTCCTGACGCGCATGAGCGTTGCCTTTTCGCGCGACGGCGACACGAAGACCTATGTGCAGCACCGGTTGATGGAACAAGCGCGCGACGTCTACGCCTGGTTGGAAGAAGGCGCCCACGTCTATGTCTGCGGCGACGGCGCGAAGCTTGCTCCCGACGTTCACGCGACATTGCTCGCTGTCGTCCAACAACAGGGCGGGCTCAGCCACTCGGCGTCGAAGGAATATATCGGCGCCATGCAGGCGGCCCGTCGTTACCAGATCGATGTCTATTGAGGTTCGATGATGCCACTGGATCGCCGCCATGATCTTTCGCAGCCGCTGGACCGGCTCGGCCCCGACGAAACGCTTAAAGACCGCAGCGACCAGCTGCGCGGCACGATCGCTGCCGGCCTGGAGGAGGAGCTGACGGCGGCCGTACCCGGCGACGATGTGAAGCTGATGAAGTTCCACGGGCTTTACCAGCAGGATGACCGCGACATCCGGGATGAGCGCCGCCGCCAGAAGCTGGAACCGGCCTACCGCTTCATGGCGCGCGTCCGCCTGCCGGGCGGGGTGCTGTCGCCCGGGCAATGGCTGAAGCTCGACGAGCTCGCCCGCGCCCATGCGGGTGAAACACTGAGGCTGACGACGCGGCAGACCTTTCAGTTTCATCGCGTCCACAAGCGCAATCTCCGCGCCGTTATCCAGGGCCTGCGCGACGTGGTGCTCGACACCAAGGCTGCGTGTGGCGACGATTCGCGCGGGGTGATGGCCTCGATAAACCCTGAGCTCTCGGCGCTGCATGCGGAAGTGTACGCGCTCGCCAAACAGGCCAGCGATCACGCGATCCCGAAGACGGGCGCCTATCGCGAGATCTGGTACGGCGAGGAACGGACGGGGCCGTCCGCCGGACCGGAGGAGCCGTTTTACGGCCGCACTTACATGCCGCGCAAGTTCAAGATCGGCTTCGTCATTCCGCCGATCAACGACATCGATGTCTATGCCCAGGATCTGGGTTTCATCGCCATCGCGACGAAAGGTCGGCTCGAGGGCTTCAACGTCGCGATCGGCGGCGGGATGGGCCGGACGGACCAGGCTCCCGACACCTACCCCAGGCTCGCCAGTGTCATAGGCTTCATACCCAAGGACAAGGTCCTGGAGGCCTGCGACGCGGTGATGTCGGTCCAGCGGGATTATGGCGACAGGGTCGACCGCAGCCATGCCCGCTTCAAGTACACGATCGACAACAAGGGGCTCGACTGGACAAAGGCCGCGATCGAGGACCGGCTCTCCTTTCCCCTGGAGCCGGCACGGCCCTATCGCTTCGTCTCGAACGGCGACAAGATCGGTTGGGCGCGCGGCGAGAACGGTCGCGAGCATTTCACCTTGCGCGTGGAGAACGGCCGGGTCAGCAACTTCGAGCATGTCGCTTTGCTCGACGGCTTGCGCGCCATCGCAAGGGCGCACAGCGGGATGTTCCGGGTGACCCCCAACCAGAACCTCATCATCGCCGATATCGAGCCGCAGGACCGGCCGATGATCGAAAGCCTGCTGAAGGAGTACCGGCTAACCGGCCTCAACGAGGGAAGCGGACTTCGTCGCAATGCGATGGCCTGCGTGGCGCTGCCAACCTGCGGTCTGGCGATGGCCGAGAGCGAACGCTATTTGCCGACGCTCGTCGGAAAAATCGAGGCGATCCTTGCCGTGCACGGACTTTCGGGAGAGCCTATCACGATCCGGATGACCGGTTGTCCCAATGGATGTGCGCGCCCCTACATAGCCGAGATCGGACTGACCGGCCGCGCGCCCGGAAAATATAATCTCTATCTCGGTGGCGGGTTCCATGGCCAGCGCCTGAACAAGATGGTGCTCGAAAATGCCGGCGAGCAGGCTATTCTCGGTTTACTCGGCAAGGTCATCGCCGATTTCGCGCGCGACCGCTTTCCGGACGAGCGGTTCGGCGATTTCGCGATCCGCGCGCGCTACGCCGCCGAGGTGAAGGAAGGACGGCACTTCAACGACTAGAACGGGATGAGGAAGAATGCGCGCGTTTTTCCGCCCGCATTCCGCCCTGACTCACGTTTATGGTTTAGGTCGATTCGACCTAAATCATCGTGATCTGAGAACCTGTACATCTTCGCCCGCCCTTGTCGGGCAGGCGGTTCCGTCCACGTATCCTGGGCGTGCCGATATGTAGACGGTGTCCCCGGCCTCGATCAGATGCCCTGCCCGTTGCCATGCATGATTTCGGACGGACCATTTTGCGACAGGCTCTTGGCCAATGTCGCGAGCAGGTCGGTTTGGGAAATGATGCCCACGACCTTGGCGTCGTCGTCAAGGAGGACAACGGCGTGTGTTTTGCCATCCGTCAGGCGGGGGAGCAGGCCAATCGCGGGGTCGGATGGCTTGGCGGTGGCTGCGACGGTTATCGGCAGTTTGCCGTCGAGTTCCTTGTCAGCCAGCTCTCGCAGGCCGACTGTGCCCTGCAGCTTCTCATTCTCGTCAAGCACTGGAAGCGTGCGAACGTCGTGCTTCAACAACAGGTATCGTGCATGGTCGGGCGTTGTGTCGCTTGGCACGGTCACCACGTCGCGGGACATGATGTCGGCGCAAGTCAATTCTCCCCTCTGTCTGATAAGGGCCTGCAGTTCGACTTCCCTCAGCAGGGCGTCGATATCCTCGCGGCTGACATCGAGTGTTTCATTCAGGCGTGCGATTGCCTCATCTATATCCTCGGAATTGAAGCCGACACGAAGCGCAGGCGGGGGATCCGCAGTCTTGTGCGTATTCACCGGCGCAGCTGCCGGTCGATGGGGATATTGGCGGCGAGCCAAGCGATGAAACACCACGCCCAACGCGACGAGGATCAACGAGTTGATAGCCACCGGTATGAACGGGAACCAAAAGCCTGCGCGCGCGACCGCGGCTCCACCGATTACCGCCGTCAGCGCGGAGGCGCCCCCTGGCGGATGAAGCGATCGCGTGAGCGACATGGCAAGGATCGCCAGAGAGACGGCGAGGCCGATCGCAAGCATCTGGTCCTTCACCAGATAGGCCACGGTGACGCCGATTAGGGCGGAAATGGTGTTTCCGCCAACAATCGACCAAGGTTGCGCGAGCGGACTGGCCGGAACGGCAAAGAGCAAAACCGCAGAGGCGCCGATGGGTGCGACGATCAACGGCAGTTGGGGATCGTCGCCGAAAATAAATCCGCAGACCAGGCCGGTGAGGCAGATCCCGATCAACGCCCCGAGGCAGCCGATCAAGCGCTCTTTTAGCGTTGCACCCGCCAGGATCGGCGAGAACAGCTTAAACTTGGGCAAATAGCCTGATTTTTGGGGAGGCGGAGGTGGGACAATCATTCCGGGGCGTCAGATGCAGTTGCTTATTTTTCGAGGCTTATGTGCCTATAAAACGGGCGAGGCAATAGCGCGGACGGAATTCTTGTGGGTCCGATCGCTTTTTCGGAAATTTGGCCGGTTACGGCAGGGTGCGATGACGTGGATCGGGCAGAAGCCCGATGATTCCGGGTCTATTCCGCGTCCATCCAAGCTGTGAAAAATCTTGTGGTGATCTCAACCGCGACGGCCTTTTTCCGGGTTCGCTCGGCTACGCCATCCATTTCGGCTAGAGCATCCCGCTTTCAAGTGGCATCACTGACGGCGGATAAGATGCTCTAGAATCAAAGTCCTAGAGCGTCCTTTGTGCGTTCATTTGAACGCACGGCGCTCTAGGGGTAGAAGTTGGCACGCAAATTGCTGCGCATCAAACGACTACAATCGGGATGGGTGCAGCTTGGGCTTCGTCGACTTCTCCTCCGCCTTGATTTGGCTTGCTCTGGGACTGAGCGGCCCCGCGTTTCTCACGGCTTTTGGCGATAGGCCCGATAACTGGAAAACCGCTGCCGAAACGACTGTCGGAACCACGGTTTTTGTCGGCGCGTTGGGCCTGTATATCTCTGCCGGAGCCATTCTTGCTGCCACGATTGCTTGTCTCGCCGCACTCGCAGTCGCCGCCAGGTTTCGAGGAAAGAGGCAGCAGTTGCCGATGTTAGCCGCCTCGATCCTCTGCCTGGGCTTCTATGTGTAGAGGGTTCTTCCTCACCATATGCGGTGGCGCAGTTACCGGCCGATTGCTTCTATCTCCACGATCAAGGACTGCTCGACAGGAATTCCTTCCTTGAGGAGGGATTGCCTGAGCGCCTGGCGACGACGGCCGGGAAGCCGCGCGCCTGGTGCATCCGAGACCATGTCGGCCATGGCCGCGAAGCGTTCGAGGGTGCCGCTGCCGAACGCCGTGGGATCGATGCAGACAATCAACTGGCCGACCCCGGGAGGCGCACCCTTGTCGTCGAAGAACGACGTTGCTTCGTAGGCGTAGTTGGCGCCGGTCAGACCAGCGGCAAGCAACTCGACCATCAACGCCAGCGCCGTGCCCTTGGCATCTCCGACCGGCGCCATGGTGCCCGCAAGTGCCGCTTTCGGGTCGGTGGTTGGCCGGCCATCCGCGTCGAAAGCCCAGCCTGGTGGAATAGCCTCGTCCTTCTGGTTGGCGGCCATGATCTTGCCGCGCGCCACCTTCGACAGCGAGATGTCGACGACGAGCGGATCCGCCCCGGCGATCGGTGCGGCGAAAGCGACAGGATTGGTGCCGAACAACGGGCGGTTGGAGCCCCAGGGCGCCATCGCGCCCGGCGCGTTGGCGAACATCAGGGCGACGAGCCCGTTCCTGGCGTAACGCTCGACGACTACGCCGGCGACGCCGCAATGGTGCGACCTGCGGAAACCGGCGAGCGCGACGCCTTGCGAGCGGGCGCACTCGCTGAGCGGTTCAACCGCGAGATCGAGCGCCGGGAAGGCAAAGCCGTTGGCGGCGTCCACGGCAAGGAGGGCAGGACGAGGCTTTTCAACGACCGGCGTCGCGAAGCCGTCGACCTTTCCGGCCTTGGCCTGTGCGGCATAGGCAGCGACACGGCGCAGGCCGTGACCGCCCTGGCCCGCCAGTTCTGCCTCGACCAGTGCGTCGGCGACCGACGCCGCGCTCTTCTCCGAAGTGCGCGAGCGTACAAGCGCACCCACAATGAGCGTATGGACCTCGCGAACATCAAGCGTAACGGAGCTCATCGTGTTCTCTCCAGTTCGGCCAGCACCTTCTCGGCGATGACGCTGCTGACACGGACGTTCGATTCGTCGGTAACGCCAGCGATATGCGGCGTCAGGAGGAGATTGGGAATTCCGACGAACTTTGCACCGGCTTCGGCCGTGAGGGGCTCGACCTCGAATACGTCGAGGGCGGCCCCGCCGAGCTTGCCGGCCCTGAGGGCGTCGGCAAGTGCCTGCTCGTCTACGACTCCCCCGCGTGCCGCGTTGATGAGGACGGCGCCGGTCTTCATTCCGGCGATCTGCGCCGCGCCGATCATCTTCGCCGTGGCGGGCGTCAGGGGAACATGGAGGCTCACCACGTCGGCGACTTCCAACAGTCCGTCCAGCGACATGTTGCGCGCCGACTGCCATGCGGGATTGTCCGCTGGCAGATGCGGATCATGGGCGACGATCTGCATGCCCATCGCCTGCGCCCGCCAGGCGACCTCGCGGGCAATTGCGCCGAAGCCGACAAGCCCCATGGTGCGGCCGGCGAGTTCGCGGCCGATAAGTGCCTGGCGCGGCCAGGAGCCGGAGGCAACGGCTGCGGTCGAGAGCCATGCGCCACGCAGGAGCATGAGGGCGCCCGTCATTACGTATTCGGCCACCGACAGATCGTTGGCTCCGGTCGCCGGATGGACGACGATGTTGCGGCGTCGGCACTCGTCGAGGTCGATATTGTCCAGCCCGACGCCCAGCCTGCCGACGCAGCGCAGATGCGGCCCGTGGTCGAGCAGGCTTGCGTTCACGCGGGTGCGGTTGCGCACGATGAGTGCGACGGCGTCGGCAAGTTCGACCTGCAGACGGTCGGGGTTATCAACCAGCGACGGATCGTAAGTCACGGAATATCGCTGCCTGAGGTTATCAAGCGCCGCTTCGTCCATGAATTCGGATATGACGATTTCTGCCAAGGTCTAGTTCCTCATGATGAGTTCAAAGCTGATGACAAGGGTCATCAGGAGAATGGTCGCACCGATCGGAACCGCCAAGGCGGCCCAGCCCATCCTCAGTGTACCGGAAATGGAGGTGCGGATGCCGATCGCGGCTACGGCCGTGGCGAGACACCAGTTTGAGAGCGCGATCGAGACGTCGCGCAGTGCGGTCGGCACGAAGCCGGACGAATTGACCACTACCAGCACGGCAAAGGCGACCGCGAAAGGGGGCAGAAGCCACGGCAGCCGTCCTTCCGTACTCGCGCGCGATCGCATCGTGAGCGCTATGCCGAGGACTGTCGGCAGAAGAAGGGCCACGCGAAAGAGCTTCACGATCGTCGCGGTGTCGCCGGCCTCCTCGGATACCGCGTAGCCGGCGCCGACGACCTGGGCGACGTCGTGGATCGTCGCGCCGAGGAATATCCCGGTCTGGCGATCATCGAGACCGAGGAAGTGTGCAATGACCGGGTAGGCGAGCATCGCGACGGTCGAGAGCGTCGTGACCGTCACGATGACGAAGGCCGTTTCCCGGTCCTTGTTCGGTGAGGCGGGCAGTGTCGACGAGATGGCCAGTGCGGCGGAAGCGCCGCAAATGCCTGTCGCGCCGCCTGCGAGTAAACCCAAGGTGGACGGCAGCCCGAAAAGCCTCGCAAGTGCGAGGCCGCTCGCGATCGAGACTGCCGTGCCACTGGCCACGAGCAGCAAGGTATCGGAGCCGAGGCTCGCAACCTGCATGACCGAGATCTTCAGTCCGAGAAGAGCGATACCGACCTGCAGCAGAGGCCGCGAGGCGAAGGCGAGCCCCGCGCGCAACTGCTCATCGCCGGAAGCCCCATTGAGCGCGATGCCGATCAGCAATGCAAAAGGCATGACCGGCGCGCCGACGGCCTGGGCCACGAAGGTGGCCGCCGCCGCGACGGTCAGCGCGAGAAACAACCCCGGCGCGGGCGTGGACAGCGCCTTCAGCCATCCACGCCCCGCCATCGGCCGAGTTTCGACGTTCATGATAAAAGGCCTCGGTCGATTGGCTTCGGTTATCAGGCGCTCCGGTAGAGTTTGGTCATCACAAATTCCCGGTGGCCGAGCGCCTCGGCAGCGGTGTGCCTGCCGTTGGCGGTGCGCAGGATGTTCTCGATCAGCGCGTCGCCCGCCTGATCGATCGTCATCTCGCGGCGCAGGATGCCGGACACGTCGACGTCGACGTGCTCGCCCATGGTGCGCACCGTGCGCGGGTTAGCGGTGATCTTGATGACCGGCACGATCGGGTTGCCGATGACGTTCCCCTGTCCGGTCGGGAAGGTGTGGATCACGTAGCCGCCCGCAGCCATAAGCGTGACGCATTCCGCAGCAGCGGAAGACGAATCCATGAAATAGAGGCCTTTGCCGGACCTTGGCGCCTCTGCCGGTTCGAGAATGTCGATATAGCGGGAGGTGCGGCCGATCTTCTCCAGATTGCCGAGCGCCTTTTCCTCGATCGTGCTGAGGCCGCCCTCGATATTGCCTTTGGTCGGCTGGCTTTCGGAGAGGTCGCTGTCCTTGTGGGCCTCGATCACGTCTTCCTGGTAAGCCTTCCACATCTTGTACCAGCGCTCGCCGACCTCGGCATTGATGGCACGCTCCTTGCAGATGTGTTCGGCGCCGGTGATTTCGGAGGTCTCGCCGAAGCAGCCGTAGATGCCTTCCGGCAACAGCTTGTCATACATGTTGCCGACGGTCGGGCAGGAGCCGAGACCCGTCGTGGTGTCGCTCTCGCCGCACTTGGTCGAGACCCACAGCTCCGAGACCGAGCACTCCTCGCGCTGCAACTCGGTGGCGTAGTGGACGAACTCCTTGGCCTTCCGGCTTGCGTCCATGATGGTCTTGAGGTCGCCATTCTGCTCGATCGAGAAACCGGCGACCGGTTTGCCGGTTTCCGCGATGCCGTCGACGATCCGCTTCGTCCAGCCGGGTTCGATGCCGATGACGATGACTGCCGCCACGTTGGGGTTCGCGCCGGTTCCGATCATGGTGCGGAAATGCAAATCGAGATCGGCGCCGAACTGCAGACGACCGTAGGCATGCGGCAAGGCCAGCGTGCCCTTGATGTTGTTGGCCACGGCCTCGCAGGCGGCGTTGGAGATGTCATCAACCGGCAGGATCACGACATGGTTGCGCACGCCGACGCGGCCGTTGTCGCGGCGATAGCCCTTGAAGGTGAGGTTGGAGTAGTTTGAAGCCATGATCGGACCTACCAGCGCTTGGTCTTGAGATTGTGGACATGAACGTGTCCGCCCTTGGCGACGTCGGCGATGATTCGGCCGATGTCCTCGCCGTACTTGATCGCCGTATCGCCGGCCTTGAGATCGGTCAGTGCCACCTTGTGGCCGATCGGCACGTCTTCGTTGACCTTCAGGTTAAAGCTCGAATTGTCGGCCGTTACGACGCAGGTCATTTCCGTGCCGGCTTTCAGGCCCTCGATGACGACGACACCGACGTTGTCGTGTGTCTCGTGCACCAGCAGTTGCGGTACGCTCACGCTTTCCTCCTTGGTTCAGAATTCTTATATAAGACATAAGATACGAAACTCTGGCGTTGTCAATCAAACTTCGCTATAAGGGTGCAGGAAAATTGGAGGCGAAGATCAATGGACGTGAGCGCGGAAACCAGCTTGGGCTTTCGTCCACTCTATCTGCAGGTACGGGAGGAGATTACCCGGCAGCTTGCGAGCGGGCGCTGGCAACCCGGCACGATGCTGCCAAGCGAGCAGGAGCTTGCGCGTGAACTCGGCGTCAGCCAGGGCACGGTCCGCAAGGCACTCGATGCGATGACCGCCGAACGCATTCTCGTTCGCCGGCAGGGCAGGGGAACGTTCGTCGCCGAATATGAGGAGAGCCGGATTCTTTTCCAGTTCTTCCGGCTCTATCCCGATTCGGGCGAGCGGCTGTTTCCCATATCGAAGGTGCTGAACCTGTCGTCCGCAACGCCGAACCCGCGTGAGCGCGAGGCGCTCGGCCTCGATGACAAGGCCACGGTCTGGCGTATATCTCGCTTGCGCTATCACGGCTCGGAACTGATGCTGCGCGAAACCCTGTCGCTGCCGGGCCAGATTTTTCAGGGCCTGTCGGAGACGGAGGAGATCCCCAACAACGTCTATCGGCTCTATTCGCAACGCTGGGGCATCACCGTCACCCGCATATCAGAGAAGCTGAAGGCCGTTTCGGCCGACGAAGTCGACCGTGCCGCACTGAACTGCGCCGTTGGCGCGCCCCTGCTGGAAATCAGGCGCATCGCCTTCGACCTGCACAAGCGGCCGGTCGAATATCGCGAATCTCGCTGTCAGACCGAAACCATGCACTACGCGTCCGATCTGAGCTGAACTATAGCGCCGCAGGTCTTATAAGACGCGCGGCGCTGTAGCGAATCCCTGCATGTCTTGTGTCCCAATTACGCGCCGGTCCTGAAGGGTGTCGCCGGCAACCCTTCGATGCCGAGGTCGAGCGCGAGCAGCGCCCCCGCGAGAGGCTCCGCAGCGTGGGCTTCGGGCGCCAGTCCCTCGCTGATCGAGGTGACGAAGAGGGTCTTCAGGTCCGATCCGCCGAAAGCGACTTTCGAGGGACGTGCGACGGGCAACGGCACGGCAAGATCGAGCTTGCCTTCCGGCGTAAAGCGCAGCAGTTGCGATCCGCGGACGGCGGCCACCCAATAGCAGCCCGCGGCATCGACGGCGGCACCATCGGGACGTCCGCCATCCTCTGGGAAGATGACGAATGTCTCCTTTCCTTCCGTCCTGCCGGTGTCCGGATCGTAGCGCGCCCGCCAGACCTGGTGCGGCGTCAGGGTCGTGTCGGCCCAGTAGACGGTGCGTCCATCCGGGCTGAATGCGATGCCGTTCGGGACGGTAAGGCCGCGCTCGATCGTGGCGGTGCCGCCGTCGCTCCCCACCAGATGGATGTTGCCGACAGGACTGAGGCCGGTCTGCGGCAGCGGCATGGTTCCCACCCACAGCCGTCCCTGGCGATCGCACGCGGCGTCGTTGGTCCGGTTGCCCGAGCCGGCGGGCTCGAGCTCAGTGAAAACGCTGGCCGTTCCGTTCGCCGGATCGAATTTCAGGACGCTGTCGTGCTGGCCGACGAGCCACGTCCCGTCGTCGGCAGGCTGGACGAAGCCGGTCATTTCCGGAAAATCCCAGCTTTCCGTCTCTCCGCTTTCCGGCCGTGTCAGCAGCACCTTGCAGCCGGCGATATCGACCCACAGCAACGCCCCTTCCTGCTCGTCCCAGATCGCGCTTTCCCCGATCCGCGCGGTATAGGAGCCGAGCCGCTCGATCCTTGGCCTCAGCACGCGCATGTCAGCCACCGCTCCTCAGGTTCTTGAGCTCGCTTCGGGCGTTCGACATCATCAGACCGAGATCCGATCCGGAAGCGACCCAACTGAAGCCGTATCCGAGATAGTCGCGCGCTTGCGCCGAGCCACCGGCCAGGATGCCGCTCGGCATGCCGAGCTTCGAGCAGCGCGCGGCAGCATAGGCAAGCACCGTCTGCACTTCAGGGTGACCAGGCTGGCCGATGAAACCCATGTCCGCGGAGAGATCTCCCGGGCCGATGAAGATGCAATCGACCCCCGGGATGGCGGCGATCTCCTCAAGATTCGCGACCGCCTTCTTCGTCTCCAACTGGAGAATGACGCAGATCTCGTTCGCTGCGTTGCGATGATAGTCGGCGATGGCGCCGTAGCGCGTGGCGCGGCTCATCCCCGCGAAGCCGCGAACGCCCTCCGGAGGGTAGCGCGTGGCGGCAACCGCGCGGCGCGCCTCGTCGGCGTTCTGTATATAGGGGAACATCAGCGTCTGGGCGCCGAAATCGAGGAGCTGCTTCACCGTTACAGTGTCGTTCCACTGAAGCCGCACGACCGGGCTCGCTGGCGACCCGGCCGCTGCCTGAAGCAGGCCGAAGACGCGCGGCGCGTCGTTGGGGGCGTGTTCCATGTCAAGGACGACGAAGTCGTAGCCCGCAAAGCCCAGCGCCTCGGCCGCCATGGCGCTTCCGCTCATGGACCACACGCCGATCATCGGCGGTGTGCGCTTGAGATTCCTTTTGAATGCATTGAGCGGCATCTCCACGTTCTACACTCCTCTCCGCTTGAATCGAGATCGCGCGCGCCCGGCGCGTCAGATTTCTCTCTAGCGGAGTTCATCACGCATTGCCAGAAATTATATCTTATGTCTTATATAAGAACGCGAGTTCACGGGAGGTGAGAGTTCGCGGATGAAAGGGAGGGTTTTGATGATACGATTCGACAGACGTGGGCTGCGGCTCGCCACCATATCCATTGCAGCACTGGTCGCCGGCATGGCAGGCGCCGCCTCGGCCCAGGACAAGATCACGCTGACCTTCGCCAACTGGGCCGCGGCAGAGGGTACCACACGGCCGGGCATCGAGAAGGTGATAGCAGATTTCGAGGCTGCCAATCCCGAGATCGATGTCGTGAGCGAGGCGATCTCGTTTTCCGAGATCGCGCGCCAGCTGGTGCTGAGGGCGCGTTCGGGCAATCCGCCGGACGTCGCGCAGATCGCCGGCAACGATACGACGCTGCTTGCGTTTACCGGTGCTTTGGAGCCGCTCGACGGCTATGTGAAAGAAAACCTCGCAGCCAACCTCAAGCAAGGCGCAGATGCCGGTCTTCGCGATGACGGCGGACTTTTCGCATTTCCGTGGAACCAGTCGCCAGCCGGCTTCTGGTACAACAAGGAGATCATGCAGAAGGCGGGCCTCGATCCGAACAAGCCGCCCCGCACGATCGACGAGCTGACCGCCGCACTCGCGGCCATCAAATCGAGCCAGCCGGACGTCATCCCGCTGGCGATCGACACGACCAATCGCGCCTTCGCGCTCAGCTCGAACTGGCCGTGGATGAAGAGCTTTGGAGCAGTGCCGGTCGGTGAGGGCGCAACCGGGGCCGAGTCCGCCGAGATGAAGGCGTATCTCAGCTGGATGCGCAAGATCGCACAAGCCGGCTACATCGATCCGGGCCGGCGAATCGGCGAGTTCAGGCCGCTCGCGGCTCAGGGCCACGTTGCCTTCATCTGGGACCAGGTACTCCTCAAGGGTGTCATGCAGGGTGCCAGCAAAATGTCGGACGATGATTTCTACAAGACCTGGGGCGTGACGACACTTCCGGCGGGTGCCGGCAAGCCGACGACCTTCGAAGGCGGGCACCAGCTCGTCATGTTCGCCTCCGGCAAACAAAAGGAAGCGGCCTGGAAGTTCATCGAGTATCTTGCGACCTCGCCCGACGCGATTGCCAACTATACGATGAGCGTCAATTCCTCGCTGCCCTCGATCAAGGCAACGGGTAAGGCGGACCTTGACGCCGCGCTCGGCACGCCTGTGTTCAAGGCTTTCTCGGACGAGATCATCCCGACACTCGCGCCGCAGCCTTACGGCCCGGATTTCGCGGCCGCCGCCACCGCGATCATGGCCGGCGTCCAGGAGGCTGTCACAGGATCACAGCCGATCGACGACATCGCCGCGTCGATCCAGCTGGGGCTGCCGCAATAATGGCGGCTGAAACAACAACGACCGAAGTTCGTGTCAGGTCTCGTGCGCGCCACGAGCCCTGGCTCGACCGGATGGTGCTGCCGACGCTGGTCGTCATGGCCGTCGTCGTCGGCTATCCGATCGTCTATACCATCGCGCTGTCGGTGCAGAACTACAACCTGCTCGACTTCAGGCCGGCCGCTTACGTCGGCGCGGCCAACTATACCAAGCTGGCCGGCGATCCCATCTTTTGGGGTTCGCTCACCAACACGGCGGTCTACACATTCGGCAGCGTCGGCGTTTCTGCGCTGTTGGGGCTTGCACTTGCCCTGTTGATGGAAAACCTGGGCGGCGCGCGGTTCCGCGCGATACGTGCCCTGCTGCTGACACCCTGGGCCGTGCCATTCGTCGTGGTGGCATTCCTGTTCCGCTACATGTACCTGCAAAACGGCGGCGTCATCAACGCGGTGCTGTTATCGACCGGTATCATCGATGCGCCGATACCATGGCTCAATTCGTCAACGCTCGCCCTGCCGGCCGTCATGGTGGCTAATATCTGGGCCATGGCGCCGTTTTTCTTCCTGCTGCTCAGCGCCGCGCTGTCTGCGATTCCCAACGAGGTCATCGAATCGGCGCGTGTCGACCGCGCGGGTACCTGGGGCATGATCTGGCACATCAAGCTGCCGTTTCTGCGCAACCCGCTGTTGATCAGCAGTCTTCTGATGGTGATCTCCAACTTCAACGATTTTGCCAAGATCTGGGCGATGACTCAGGGCGGACCCGGATATTCGACCAGTACGCTCGTCGTCTACGTCTACCGCCTTGCCTTCGAACGCTTCGAGTTCGGCTACGCCTCGGCGGTCGGCGTGATCTGGCTGATCATGCTGATGGTGCTTGCCTGGATCTATATGCGCGTGCTGCGAATGGAAAGCCGATGAAACCCAACGTTCAATCTTCCAGGGCCGGATGGCTGTCACCCGGTAATATCGCCCGCTGGGTCGCGATCGGTTTCGCGCTCCTGTGGAGTCTCGCACCGATCTACTGGATGCTCTCGACCTCCTTCAAGACGGAGCTGGAGGCGGCGCGCCTCGACCCGACCCTGTGGCCGGAAGCGCCGACGATCGCCAACTACAGCGGCCTCATGGGCACGTCGCTTCCCTTCGTGTCGTTCTTCGTCAACACCGTCATGAGCTGCCTGCTGACGGCGATCGTCTGCGTCGTCATCGCGACGCCGGCCGCCTACGCCCTCTCGCGGGCGCGCTTCAGGCTGGCGGGGACGGTGGGCTACGCCATACTCTCCTTCCGAATGCTGCCGATGGTGGTCGTGCTTGCGCCGCTCTATCTGCTGCTCCTCAATGCCAAGCTGCTCGACAGCGGCACGGGCCTCGTCGTCGGTTTCACGACCTTCGGCCTGCCTTTCGCGGTCTGGATGCTGAAGAGCTTCGTCGATGCCGTGCCGATCGAGGTCGAAGAGGCCGCCCGCGTCGACGGCTATCCACGCTGGCAGATCCTGCTGAAGGTGGTCGTGCCGCTGATCATGCCGGGTATCCTGACGACCGGGACCTTCGTGTTCATGGAAGCATGGAACAACCTCATCTATCCGCTGACCTTCATCACCACGATTGAGAAGCAGACGCTGCCGGCAGCCCTCGTGCTCACGTTCACGGGCCAGTTCAAGACGGACTGGGGCGGCATGATGGCTGCCGCGACGATCACCACCTTGCCGCTGATGATCGCCTTCTTCGCCGTGCAGCGATCGATGGTGCGCGGCCTTACATCGGGAGCGGTCGCCGGTGCCTGATATCAATCGAAACAAGCTCAACCACGAGCGGCTCAGCGGCCTGGTCGCGCTCGTCACGGGAGCGGCGGGCGGCATCGGTCTCGCCGTCTGCCGGCGCCTTGCAGCCGAGGGTGCCCGCGTTCTGATGACGGATCTCGACGGAGCGCGGCTGGCCGCGGCCGCCGATGACCTTCGAGCGAATGGGGCCGAGGTCGATACCTTGGTCGCCGACCTCGCGAAGAAAGGCGAACGGGACCGGCTGGTTCCCGTAGCACTCGAGCGCTGGGGGCGGTTCGACATCCTCGTCAACAATGCCGCCTTTCATGGCGAGCGGCGGACTTTCCTGGACGCCTCCGAAGAGGAGTTCGAGCAGATTTTCGCTGTAAACGTCACCGCGACAGCCGCACTCTGCCGAGCGGCGGCCAGAGCGATGCAGGCGCAAGGCGCGGGCGCGATCGTCAATATCGGCTCGATCCAGGCCGGCCTGCCGGTGGCGACCTATGCGGCCTATGTGGCGAGCAAGGGCGCCATCGCGGCACTGACCCGCGCACTGGCAGTCGAGCTTGCCCCGGCCGGCATTCGGGTCAACGCGGTCCTGCCAGGGGTGATCGCGACCGAAGCTTTCAAGCAGGCACTCGCCGATGGAGCGGATGCCAAACGGCAGATGCCGATGACGGCGGCACTGCTCGAGCGTCAGGGCGAAGCTGCGGAAGTGGCTGCGGCCGTCACCTTCCTCGCTTCCTCTGACGCATCCTTCATCACCGGCGCCGCGCTACCCGTTGACGGCGGCCGCAGCATCAGCCGCAAGGCTGACCCATTTGAACAGTCCTTCGGTGACAGAACTGAATCAGGAATTCCGGAATGACCAAAATCGTGCTGCGCAATGTCGAGAAGCACTACGGCGCCGTGTCCGTTCTTCGCGACTGCAATCTGGAAATCAACGAAGGCGAATTCATCGTCCTCGTCGGTCCTTCGGGATCGGGCAAGACTACGCTGCTGCGCATCATAGCGGGGCTGGAGCATATCACCGCGGGGGACCTCTATTTCGGTGAGCGCCGCGTCAATGATGTCGACGTCGGCGACCGTGACATAGCGATGGTGTTCCAGAACTATGGCCTCTACCCGCACATGTCGGTCTACGACAACATGGCGTTCGGCCTGAAGCGTCGGAAAATGCCGACCGACGAGATCGACCGGCGCGTGCGCAAGTCGGCCGAGATGCTCAATATCGCACCCTACCTCGAGCGCCGGCCGCGGCAGCTTTCGGGCGGGCAGCGTCAGCGCGTCGCGCTCGGGCGCGCCATCGTCCGCGATCCAAAGGTCTTCCTGCTCGACGAGCCGCTCTCCAATCTCGACGCCCATCTGCGCGTCCAGATGCGTACGGAAATCATGAAGGTGCATCGAGCGGTATCGGCGACGGCAGTTTATGTCACGCACGACCAGGTCGAGGCCCTGACGATGGGTGATCGCATCGTCGTGATGGCGGAGGGGCGCATCCACCAGGTCGGGACCCCCGACGAGCTCTATGACAGCCCGGACAACAAGTTCGTCGCTTCTTTCATTGGGACGCCTGCGATGGGCTTCTTTGATTGCCCTGCGGCGCAGATGAACGGTAAGGGCAAGGCGGCCCTTGCACCGCGCGTTCGCCTGACCGATGCACAGCACGGGCTCCTGTCGCGGAACGGAAACGCGAAGGTGACGGTCGGCATCCGCCCCGAAAGGCTCTCTCTCACGCAAGAGGCAGACGAGACGGCAGATATCCTGCTTCCCGGCCGGGTCGACGCCGTCGAGATGCTCGGCTCGGAGCAGTATGTGCACTTCTTCGTGGAGGGCGGTGAGCTGACCGCGCGCGTGCCACGCGAGCAGCAGGTCAGAGCCGGCGATGCCGTTACATTCCGTGCTGACGCAAAGCACCTATACCTCTTCGATCCGGAAAGCGGCGTGGCGCTGCGGTAGCGCGCGCCTCGCGCTTCTTCCGCGATCGGTACGGTCGCCAAACGACGCCCGCGCCCGGCCTGCGAAAAACCCGGGCGCGTCTGGTGATGCAGTTGCGGACCTTGCCGGTCCTCTCATGAAATCAGGAGCATAGTTATGTCTCGCATAGCCAGCATTGAAACATTCCGCGTTCCCCCGCGGTGGATCTTCGTCCGGGTGACGACGGATGACGGTCTCACCGGTTGGGGCGAAGCCATCATTCCGAAGCGCGCCCGCGCCGTGGTTGCGGCGATCGAGGACATGGCCGCCAATCTCAAGGGCGTCGATGTTTCGCGGATCGAGGACATAGCGCAGCGCCTCCGCCGCGGGGCCTTTTTCCGCCACGGGCCGATCTTGGCAACGGCGGCGGCCGGCATCGAACAGGCATTGTGGGACATCAAGGGCCAGCGGGCCGGCATGCCCGTCTACGAGTTCCTCGGCGGCGCCGTGCGCGATCACGTCCGTGCCTATGCCTGGATCGGCGGCGACAGTCCGAATGATATCGTCGAGCATGCGCGCAAGCGGATGGAAGAGGGCTTCACCGCAGTCAAGATGAACGCCACACCGGCGTTGGGGCATATCGGCCAGCGGAACCTCATCGACGCCGCCGCCGCGCGCATGGGCGCGTTGCGCGATGCCTTCGGCAACAAGCTCGATATCGCGCTCGATCTCCATGGGCGCGTGCACCGCGCCGCCCTGAAGCCGCTGCTGGCGGAGCTCGAGCAGTTCCACCCGATGTGGATCGAGGAGGCGACGACCCCGGAGAACGAGGAAACGCTGAAGATGCTGGCGAGCGCCGCGCGCTCCATTCCGGTCGCGACCGGCGAGCGGCTCAGTTCGCGCTGGGAGTTCAAGCGGGTGCTCGATACCGGTGCGATCGACATCATCCAGCCGGACGTGTCGATCACCGGACTGTTCGAGCTCGAGAAGATTGCCCGCATGGCCGAGGTCTACGACGTGGCGGTCGCTCCGCACTGCCCGAACGGGCCGATATCGCTTGCGGCGTCGCTGCAAGTGGGCTTCTGCTGCCCGAACATCGTCATCCAGGAACAGAGCCTCGGGCTGCACTATCACGCCGGGTTTGCCGGACTGCCCAAAGCCGACCTGCTCGATTATCTGAAGGACACCAAGCCGCTGACCACGGCTGACGGCGTCTTTGCCATCAACGATGCCGCCGGCCTCGGCATCGTGCTGGACGAGGAAGGAATTGTTGCGAAGCAGCAGGACTGGCGCCTGCCCGATGCCGACTGGACCCATCCCGACGGCACCTATGCGGAATGGTGACGCACTTGTAAGGCTCTCGGCGGGGGACCTGGTTCTTACTCTCTCGCCGCATATCGGCGGTTCGGTCGCGGGCTTCGCGAAATCCGGGGCCGACCTGATGCGTCGGACCCCGCCTGAGGCACTGGAGAAGGGCGTTGTGCGTCAAACGAGCGCCTTCCCGCTCGTGCCTTACTCCAATCGCATCGCGCATGGGCGCTTTTCTTTTGGGGGCGAGCACCACCTCGCCCGCAATGCCGGCGAGGAGCACGCCCTGCACGGCAATGGCTGGCAGCTTCCATGGTCCGTCGCCGACGCCTCGACTTCGTCGTGCAGGCTTGTCCTCGAGCACAGTCCCTTCGGCTGCGGGCCGGGAGGTTCGGACGGCTGGCCATTTGCCTTTCGCGCTACGCAGAGCTTTACGCTCGAACCGCGAAGCCTGCGCGTGGCGCTTTCGCTCGAAAACGTGGATACGCGGCCGATGCCAGCCGGGCTCGGCTGGCATCCGTTTTTCCCTCTGCGGCCCGATACGGTCCTTGCCTTCAGCGCATCCGGCATGTGGATGACCGGACCGGACCATCTGCCGACGGAGCACGTTGCAGTGACTTCCGACCGTGCCTTCGATGGAGGACGTCGGGTCGAATGCGCGACGCTGAACAATTGCTTCACCGGCTGGAGGCGGCGCGCCAGGATAGAACTTGGCGGCGGATTGCCCACTTTGCGCTTTGCGGCGGACGAGCTGTTTTCAATGGCGATCGTCTATACGCCTGCGGGGCAGTCCTTTTTCGCTTTCGAACCGGTCAGCCATATGCCGGATGCCGTCAAGCGCATGGACTCTACGGTGGATCACGGCCTCCGCATTCTGGCGCCTGGAGAGACGATCGCAGGGCATATCCTGCTGGCCGTGGGCTGACCCCGTGTTCGCCACTGCTTCGTCGCCCGCGCGGTGAAGTCTTCCTTCCATGACAACTTCTCTCCCCTTCCGACCGGCCTCTTGCGATTTCGGCGGCAGCGAGGTCGTGCAGGATGCCGTTTTACCGTTAATCCCTGTTGACTCCTCTAACTTATAACTTATAGAAGACTATCGATGCTAAATTCTATCGCCAGGCTGCGAGGGAGGGACTCTGTCGGCCGGCGGTCACTGGGAGGGAGAGAAAACATGCATCGACGTGATTTTCTGGCGGGCGCCGCAGCCTTGTGCGGCGCAGGTCTGGTTCGCCCGGCGCGAGCCGAAACGGGTTCCGTTTCCGTTGCGCGTGGTTTTGCCATCCCGCACCTGCCGGTGATGGTGATGGAACACCAGTCGCTGTTCCGGAAGCATCTTGATGCGGCTGGGCTCGCAAGCGTGGCCACAGAATGGGTGACGCTTGGCTCCGGCTCGGTGATGAACGATGCCCTGATTTCCGGCAATCTGTCTTTCGCCACCGGCGGACCGCCGCCCATGCTTACCCTGTGGTCGCGCACGAAAGGAACGCCGATGGAGGTGCGCGGCGTCTGCAATCAGGCGATCATGCCGATGTATCTCAACACCAAGAATCCCGGCGTCCGCTCGATCGAGGATTTCACCGAGAAGGACCGCATCGCGGTCTCGGCGATCAAGGTCTCCATCCAGGCGATCATCGTCCAGATGGCTGCCGCGCAGAAGTTCGGCATGGACGCTTATGACCGCCTCGACGAGCTGACGGTCGGAATGAACGCGGTAGACGCGACGACAGCCCTGCGGTCGGATCAGAGCCCCGTCACCGCCAATGTCAGCCTGCCGCCCTTCCAGTATCAGGAGCTGAAGCTGCCGAACATCCACAAGGTGCTGAGCTCTTACGACGTGGTCGGCGAGCCGCATACCTTTTCAATGGTCTGGACCACCCGGCAATTCCAACAGCAGAACCCGGGTATCTACAAGGCCTTCCTCGCGGCGATCACCGAGGCGACCGATCTGATCCGCAGCGATAAACCCAAGGCGGCGCAAATCTATCTCGACGTCACGGGCGCGAAGGATTCGCTTGAAGAGACCCTGGCGCTCCTCAACAACCCCGAAATCGAGTTCACCACGGTGCCGAAGGGAACGTTCCGGCTGGCGGAGTTCATGCATTCGATCGGAACGCTCGAAGCCGATGCGGAATCCTGGAAAGACTACTTCTTCGAGGATATCCATTCGCTTCCGGGAAGCTGAGGGGGTGTTGGGATGACTGCACCTCTCCTCGACGTCAAGGGCGTCACGCTCCAGTACAGGACTCAGGAACACGTCGTCACCGCGACCTATCGGGTCGATTTCGACGTGTCCCGGTCCGACCGCTTCATCCTGCTTGGTCCGTCGGGATGCGGCAAGTCGACCCTTCTCAAGGCCGTGGGCGGCTACCTCAAGCCGACCGAAGGCAAGATCAGCCTGAACGGACGGCAGATCGTGGCACCGGGGCCAGACCGGATGATGGTCTTTCAGGAGTTCGATCAGCTGCTCCCGTGGAAGACGGTCAAAGAAAATGTCGTCTTCGCGTTGGAGGCCTCGCGCAAGCTGCGCGGCGCGGCGGCGCGGGAGAAAGCCGCCGATGCCATCGCCAAGGTCGGACTCGCACGGTTCGCCGACAGCTATCCGCATACGCTCTCGGGCGGCATGAAGCAGCGGGTGGCAATCGCCCGCGGGATGGCGATGGAACCCGATATTCTGCTGATGGACGAGCCTTTCGCCGCGCTCGACGCGCTTACCCGGCGCAAGATGCAAGATGAACTGTTGGCCCTGTGGGAGGGGACGAAGTTCACGGTCCTCTTCGTAACGCACTCGATTGCCGAGGCGATCAAGGTCGGCAACAGGATCCTGCTGCTTTCACCTCACCCCGGCCGCGTGAAAGCCCGTATCGACGATATTCCCTACGGCATGGCGCCATCCGCCGCTGCCGCGCTCGAAAAAGAGATCCATAACATGCTCTTCGCCGAAGAGATCGAGGAGGTCGAGCATGTCTGACATGACCCCAGCTCCTAGTATCGCCGTCGCCCGAATGGAGGGAGACGCGCACGGTGTCGTCGAGAAGCCGCTCACAGCCTTTGACAAGATCTACAATCTGAATTGGCTGCGAAAGCTGGTCATGCTGATCGTGCTTGCAGTCATCTGGGAAGTCTATGCGCGGTGGCTGAACAACGCCCTGCTGTTCCCGACATTTGCCGAGACCGTTGAGGCTCTTGTCGAAGGCGCCGCCAGCGGCATCCTGGTCATTCGCGCCTGGGCCTCGATCCAGATGCTGCTCGCGGGCTATGTCATCGGCATCATGCTTGCCGGCGTCCTGACTTTTCTTGCGATCGGTACGCGGATCGGCTCCGACTTTCTCGAGACGATGACGTCGATCTTCAATCCGTTGCCGGCAATTGCCCTGCTGCCGCTCGCGATGACCTGGTTTGGACTGGGATCGGGCAGTCTCATCTTCGTCCTCGTCCATTCGGTTCTCTGGACCGTGGCGCTCAACACGCATTCCGGCTTTCGCGCGGTATCGAGCACGCTCCGCATGGTGGGGCAGAACTGCAGTCTCTCCGGGCCGCGGCTTGTCTGCAAGATCCTGATTCCGGCCGCGCTGCCGAGCATCCTCACCGGGCTCAAGATCGGGTGGGCCTTTGCCTGGCGGACGCTGATCGCGGCCGAACTCGTGTTCGGCGTCAGCTCCGGCCGAGGAGGGCTCGGCTGGTTCATCTACGAGCGCAAGAACCTGCTCGACATCCCCGATGTCTTCGCGGGGCTGCTGACTGTGATCATCATCGGTCTCGCCATTGAAAACCTGGTCTTCCGCAAGATCGAGGAGAAGACGGTGCGCCGGTGGGGCATGCAGCAATAGCGAGGCCCACGGGCCGTTAATCAACATACATTTGAGGAGACCGCGATGCTTCAAAAGAGCAGCCATTTCATGCGCGAGGCCAACCTGATCGATGGCAAGTGGGTTCAGGCCGATGCCGGCGCGACTATCGACGTAATCAATCCTGCGACAGGGCAGAAGATCGGCGTTGTGCCGAAGTCCGGGAGGGTGGAGACCAGGCGCGCGATAGAGGCGGCGGATAAGGCTTTTCAGACCTTCAGCAAGACGACGGCACTCGAGCGCTCGAAGCTGCTGCGCAAGCTGCATGACGCGCTCATGGAAAATCAGGAAGCGCTGGCCTATCTGCTGACCCTCGAGCAGGGGAAATCACTCGCCGAGGCCCGGGGCGAGATCGGCGCTTCGGCCGCCTACGTTCTCTGGTTTGCCGAAGAGGCGCGGCGCACCTACGGCGACACCGTGCCGAGCCCCTGGGCCGACCGCCGTATCCTCGTGACGAAGGAACCGGTGGGCGTGATTGCGGCGATCACGCCGTGGAATTTCCCATCGTCCATGCTGGCGCGCAAGATCGGCCCGGCAATCGCCGCCGGCTGCACCGCCGTGGTCAAGCCCGCCTCTCAGACGCCCTATTCGGGTCTTGCCTGGGGCGTTCTCTGCGAGGAAGTCGGCATCCCGCCCGGCGTCGTCAATATAGTGACGGGCTCGGCGTCGGAGATCGGCGACGAGCTCTGCGAGAACCCCGCGGTCAAGAAGATCACCTTCACCGGCTCGACCGAGGTCGGCAAGCTCCTCCTCACAAAGGCGGCGTCGACCGTGAAGAAGGTTTCGATGGAGCTTGGCGGCAACGCGCCGTTCCTCGTCTTCGACGATGCCGACCTGGACCGTGCCGTCGAGGGCGCGATGGTCGCGAAATATCGCAACTCCGGGCAGACCTGCGTATGCACCAACCGCTTCTTCGTGCAGAGCGGCGTCTACGACCGCTTCGTCGAGAAGCTCGCTGAGGCCTGCGACAAGCTGAAGGTCGGATCGGGGATCGAGGAAGGCGTGCAGCAAGGCCCGCTGATCGACGGGAACGCGGTGGAAAAGGTCGAGGAATTGATCGCGGATGCCACCTCGAAGGGCGGAAAGGTCATCACCGGCGGCACGCGGCACGAGCTCGGCGGCACATTTTTCCGGCCGACTGTGATCTCGGAAGCGACGACGGACATGCGCTTCATGAAGGAGGAGATCTTCGGCCCCGTCGCCCCTGTCTTCCGCTTCGAAAAGGAGGAAGAGGCCGTCGCGCTCGCCAACGACACCGAATATGGGCTCGCCTGCTATTTCTACACCAGCGACCTCGCTCGGGCGTTCCGGGTTTCAGAGGGCCTGAAATACGGCATGGTGGGCGTCAACGAGGGGCTCATCACCACACCGGAAGCTCCCTTCGGCGGCGTCAAGGAGTCCGGCCTCGGTCGCGAAGGCGGGCACCAGGGCATCGAAGATTATCTCGACACAAAATATGTTTGCATCGGCGGTCTTACAGCGCCGCGCGTCTGACAGGGCGCGCAAAGGACGCTGTAGCACTTTGAATTGCTGCATGTTTTTGTCCTTAAATCGGCTACGATTTAAGGAAACATGCAGTAGCTGATGCTTTGAACGAACGGTGGCGGGGCAGAAGGTCGCGCTACCGCAGGCGCCTGCCATTGACGTCGAACACGAGCGCTGAGGCAGGGTCGAAGCGGGCGGCGATGCGGTCGCCCGACTTCAGGCCGCGGCCGTTTTTCGTTTCGATGACGACGAGATCGCCATTGCCGTGGCGGGCATAGGCAAAGGTCTCGCCGCCGAGATGTTCGAGCATGTCGATCGTCAGATCGAGGGCCGCCGGCCCGGTGTTATTGAAGTGCTCCGGGCGGATGCCGACGGTTACCGGAGTTCCCGGTGCCGCCGCTGTCAACTGCGCCGGGATATTCGCATCAGCGTAGTCCGGCAGGCGCACACAAAACTGCCCGCCATCGCCGGGCTCGATCGCACCCTTTAGGAAGTTCATTTTCGGCGAGCCGATGAAGCCGGCGACGAACAGATTGGCGGGATCGTCGTAAAGCTCGAGTGGCGAGCCGATCTGCTCGACCACGCCGCCGCGCATGACCACGATCTTGTCGGCAAGCGTCATTGCCTCGACCTGGTCGTGGGTAACGTAGACGATCGTCGTGGCGAGCGTCTTGTGGAGCCGCGCGATCTCGATGCGCATGTGCACGCGGAGCTCCGCGTCGAGATTAGAAAGTGGCTCGTCGAAAAGAAAGATCTTCGGGTGCCGGACGATCGCGCGGCCGATCGCCACGCGCTGGCGCTGCCCGCCGGAAAGCTGTTTCGGCTTCCGGTCGAGCAGGGGATCGAGCTCGAGAATCTTTGCCGCCTCGCCGACCCGGCGTTCGATCTCGGACTTGGCGACACCGGCGAAGCGCAGCGCGAAGCCCATGTTCTCGCGCACGGTCATATGCGGGTAGAGCGCATAGGACTGGAAGACCATGGCGATGCCGCGCTTCGATGGATCGACATCGTTCATCCGCTCGCCGTCGATCGTCAGATCGCCGGCGGTGATCTCCTCGAGACCGGCGATCATTCGCAAAAGGGTCGACTTGCCGCAGCCGGACGGGCCGACGAAGACGACGAACTCGCCGGATTTTATGTCGAGATCGACGCCCTTGATGACCTCCAGGCTGCCATAGGATTTGCGGATGTCGCTGAGTTGCAGCTCGCTCATGCGCTCGCTGCTCCCGCGACGGAGAGTTCAAGCTTCGCCGAGCCGAGCCGCGCCGAAGTAACGGTGACGACAACTTCGCCTGTCTTGCCCGTCGATTCCAGCCAGAAGCCGGTCGAGCCTCCCTGGAAGACAATCCGGTCCGGCCCGATGAGCCGCGCCGGACCTTCTACCGCGATGTCGACGGCATCGTTCAGGAAGGGCAGGATGTTGCCGACCTGATCCAGCGCGCGGACGATGACCCGCACGCTGTCGCGGTCTTCGGCATGAAGCGTCTCGCTGTCGGCCTCGACCTCTAAGGTGGTCGGAACGGGATCGGCGACCATGTGCAGAGTGACCACGGGCTTGCCGGCGATAAAACCGGTAAACGCGGCATCCTCCCATTTCATGCCCCAGACGCCGAGCTCGTCCTTGGTGAAGTGGCGGTGGTCGATAACGACGGGGGCGTGCGGCAGATGGGGGAAGTTCTGGCGATCAGGCCCAACGCGTTTGGTGAGCGAGCCGTATCTCAGTTCGATCTCGTCGCAATTGGTGAGCACGATCAAGGGCAGCACGCCGCCGATGTTGCGCTCGCCGCGCGCCCAGAAGGTCACGGGCTTCATCACCACCGCTTCCGAGGGATCGCACTGGCTGGCGTAAACGTAGGCTGCGAATTTCGGCTCGCGGAACATGTCCATGACGCCGTGATAGCAGATGCGGTCGCCCGAGCCGAAATCCTTGTGGGTGTTGTAGTCGAACATGCACCAGCCGATCGCGCCGGAAGTACTTGGGCTCCCATGGGCGGCATTCAGCACTTCGAGATGCCGGCGCACATGCTCGGCCTGGCGCTGCTCCTGATCGTAGATCTTCGTCGGATACATGTGGCCGCCGAACTCGGTGATGAGATAGGGCACCTTGCGCGAGAGCCCGGTGCACTCCTCTTGCGGGCGGAGCGCCGTGCGCGGCCGGTTCGATCCCGGCAGTTCCTCGTTGCCGAGGATGAAGTCGTTCATCGTGTAAACGTCTTCCAAAAATTCGCTGTCGGTAATGTAGCGCACGCCCCCGGTCTGCCGCGTCGGGTCGAGCTCGCGCGCCAGCCGGTTGGTCTCGACATAGAAGTCGTGCGAATCCTGCGACTCGTTGATCCTGACGCCCCAGATGACGATCGACGGGTGGTTCCAGTCGCGCTCGATCATGCGGCGGACGTTCTGGATCGCCTCCTCCTTCCACGCCTCGCCGCCGATGTGCTGCCAGCCGGGGATTTCCTCGAAGACCAGCAGGCCAATGCGGTCGCAATGATCGAGGAACCACTTCGACTGCGGGTAATGCGAGGTGCGCACGAGGTTGCAATGGAGCGCGGATTTCAGGATTTCCGCGTCGCGCTCCTGCGCGCTCTGCCCCATGGCATAGCCGACATAGGGGAAGGACTGGTGACGGTTGAGACCGCGAATCTTGAGCGGGCGGCCATTCAGCCGGAAGCCTTCGGTGGTGAATTCCGCCGTGCGGAAGCCGAAACGGGAGGAGAGGAGGTCGCGGCCGTGATCGGTCCTGAGCTGCACCTCGACCTGGTAAAGCACTGGATTGTCGACATCCCAGAGCGACAGACCTGTGAGGCCGCTCATTTCGAGCGTGACGCTTTCCCCGCCGCTCTCGCCGACTGCCTCCGCCAGGAGTTCGCCTTCCGCGTCTCTCAGAAGCGCCGTCACCGTTCCGGAGAAGGAGAGACCCTGCGGGTTCGCGAGATCGCAGCCGACGGTGACGGACTTGGCGTCGCTCAAAACATCGCGCGTCTCGATCTTGATGTTGGCGATCGAGACCGGGTCGGTGATCTTCAGCCAGACGTCTCGATAGATGCCGGCATAGGTGAGATAGTCGATCCGGCCGCCAAAGGGCGGGATCTCCGGGTTCTCGCTGCCGTCGATCTTGACCGTGATCAGGTTGTCGCCCTGCCTGAGCTTGCCGGTCAGCCGCGCCTCGAATGGCGTATAGCCGTCCCTGTGGGCGATGATCTTCTCGCCGTTGAGATAGACGACGGCATCCGCCATGGCGGCATCGAAGACGAGCGAGACTTCGCGCTCCGCGAACTCCGCGCGCCAGGGCAGCACCTTCTGGTAGCTGAAGGCGCGCTGATAGGACGTCTCGTCGAAATAGTTGAACGGCAGTTCGACCGCGTTGTGCGGCAGGCTGACGGTCGTTCCGGCCAATGGTTTGCCGGCCTCGGCAGCCGCGAAGCCTTCGGAGAAGATCCATGAATCGTTGAACGAAGTAACAGAGCGCATCATCATTCCTATTTGACTGAGCCCAGCATGCCCTGGACGAACTGACGTTGCATGAAGAAGAAGACGGCAAGGGTCGGAAGCGTTGCCAGCACGGTTCCAACCATGACGACGCCGTAATCGGGGTAATAGGCGGAGGCGAGCGAGGAAATCACCAGGGTGATCGTCTTCGTCTCGTTGGATTGCAGCACGATCAGCGGCCAGAGATAATTGTTCCAGGCCGTCATGAAGACGATGATGAAGGCGGCTGCGTATGTGGAGCGCATCACCGGCACGTAGATGAAAAGGAAGATCTGCCATTCTTTCAGCCCGTCGACCTTCGCGGCGTCGCGCAGTTCCGACGGGAACGCCTTCGTGCACTGGCGGAAATAGAAGACAACGAAAGCCGAGCCGATGGTCGGCAGCACGACGGCGATGTGCGTGTTGATAAGGCCCGCCTGGCCCATCATGATGAAGAGCGGGATCATCAGCGCCGCAAACGGGATCATCAGCGTCAGGAGCATGGCGCGATAGAGATGCTCGCGGTGGCGCGAGCGGAATATCTCGAAACCGTAGCCGGCGAGCGACGAGACGGTGAGCGTCAGCACTGTCGAGAGGATGGCGATCTTTGCGGAATTCCAGAAGACGAGCGGTGCGTTCACCTGGGTGAAGAAAGTGCCGACATTGGTTGCGAGCGCTGCGCCCGGCAGCACTCTGCCCTTTATGATATCGATCGACGAATTGGTGGCGCCGAGCATCATCCAGAAGAAGGGGAAGACGGAAAGGAAGGCCATCAGCCCCAGGAAACCGTAGGTGAGAAGCGCGCGTGTCGCGCGTCCGATGCCGTTCGTCATTTGTCGCGCTCCCGGGCCGCAAAGAATTGGAAGAAGGCGAGAAGCGCGACGAGCACGACGATGACGTAGGAGACGGTCGCCGCATAGCCGAAATTCGGCATGAAGCGGAACGTGAGGTTGTAGATATAGAGCGACAGCGTCAGCGTCGCATTGGACGGCCCACCCCGGCCTTCCGTGAGATTGTAGACCTCGTCGAAAAGCTGCACCGTGCCGATCGTCGAGATGACCGTGGTGAAGAGGATGACCGGCTTCAGGAGCGGGACGGTGATGTGGGTAAAGCGTGCCCAGGCGGGAACACCGTCGATGCGCGCCACCTCGTAGATCGACCTGTCGATGTTCTGGAGCGCGGCGAGATAGAAGATCATGTTGTAGCCGGTCCAGCGCCAGGTGATGGCGATGATGACGAGCACTTTCGCCCAGAAGGGATGGGTCAGCCACGGTATCGGGGAGGCGATCACCCCGAGCGCTGCAAGCGTCGAGTTGACGACGCCGTCGGTCGCGAACATGCCCTTGAAGAGCACCGAATAGGCGACCAGCGAGGTAACGCAGGGCAGGAAGATCGCAGTTCGGAAAAGGCCGCGCCCGACGAGCCGCGGGTTGTTGAGGATCGACGCAAGGATCAGCGCCAGCAGGATCATGATCGGCACCTGCACGACGAAATAGGTCATCGTGTTGGTGAGTGCCTTGATGAAAACCGGATCGTTCCAGAGGCGGACGATGTTCCCGAAGCCGACGAACTTCATCATCATGCCGCGGCCGGACTGGAAGGACATCCAGAGCGACCAGAAGATCGGATAGATCATGAAAAGGCCGATCAGCCCGAGCACCGGGGCGACGAAGAGCCAGCCATTGACGTCGTAGTAGCGGCCGATGCCGCCGCGGCGCGCGTGAACCATCATCATCCTCTCGGGAAGGGGACCTGTTAGCCGCGCATCGAGCTGCGACCGTAAGGCGGGCGGTTGCCCGCCCACCTTCCTCATCCGGTCACTGAATCTGCGCGCTGACCTCGGCGTCGATCGCCTTGAGGACGTCGTCCACCGGCGTGCCTTGCGTCAGCGCCGGGAGCTGCGCGGTGACGGCGGTATCCGCCTCGTTGGTGAAGATGCCGTAGTTCACCGAGGGCACCTTTGCCAGCCAGTCGGAGAAGTTCTGCCAGACCTTCTCGCCACCAAAGAAGGGATCGGCCGCCTCGTAGGCCGCTCCGCCGCGCGCGGCGAGCAGCGAGCCGACGGCGCCGCGATCCTGCAGGATCGTCTGGTAGAAATCGATGTCCTTGCCGTAGATCTCGTTGAGGAAATCGATTGCCTCGGCCTTCTCCGCCGAACTTTCAAGCACATACCAGCTCGAACCGCCAAGGTTCGAGGCATGTGTGGCGCCATCGATCGAAAGCGCCGGAATGGGCACGACACCCCATTTGCCGGCCTGATCCGGCTGCGCCTTGACGGTGCCGGTGATCCAGACGCCGGTGACGACCGCGGCCACATCGCCGGAGGTGAAGGTCCCTACCCAGTCGGACCAGCCGGCTGCCGGCTTGTAGATATTGGCCGACATGATCTTGCCGACAGTTTCAAGGGCTGCCTTCAGCGCCGGATTGCCGGTGACATTGGCCTTGCCATCCGTGTCGAAATACCACTGTCCCGCCGACTGCATGATGATGCGGACGAGGCCGGCATCGTTGGGGTCGAGCCCCATCATCTTCTTGCCGGTCTTTTCCTCCACCTGCTGGCCGATCTCGATGAAGCGATCCCAGGTGAGGTTCTGCATGTCCTCCGGCTTGAAGCCGGCCTGCTCAAGGTAGTCCTTGCGGTAATAGAGCCCGGTGACGCCGGAATCGAACGGCATGCCATAGACCTGGCCGTCAACCGTCATCACCTGGACCTTGTAGGGAGCGAAGCCGGAATAGTCGACGGTGCCGGAAAGAGGCGCAAAAGCACCGGGGAAGGACTGCAGATATTTCTGCGCGCCGTAATCCTCGATGAGAACGATATCGGGCAGCGCATCGGCGGTGCCGGAGGCAAGACCGGTCTGGAGCTTCTGCTCGACATCGGTCTTGGCGAAATCGACGACGTTGAAGGTGACATCCGGGTGCGTCTTCGTATAGCGGGCGCCGGCCTCCTTCATGATCGCGACGTTGAAGTTCGGATCCCAGCACCAGATGGTGATTTCCTTCGCCTGCGCGGCGGTCACCGCCAGGAAGCTCACGCTCGCCAGCGCAAGGCCGGCGATGCGCGGCAAAGCACGCGCCAAATTATCCATTGTTTCCTCCCAGAGATCGGTCCCCGAGACAGTCCTCCCTGTCTCGGTGCCGGAGTATTTCCTAAAATGAAAAGGGAGGCAATATTTCAGTAAATTTTTACTTCAGCTTTCTCGCGGCGCTGATGCGTCAACCGGTGGAGGGGTGCTGCCACGCCAGACGATCTCGGTTCCGAGCACGATCTTCTTGCTGATGTCGCGCCCGGAAAGACGTTCCAGCAACAGGTCGACGGCGGTTTCCCCGATCAGTTCCGCCGGTATCTTGACGGTAGAAAGCGGCGGGCCGAGAAACTGCGCGACGGGAATGTCGTTGAAGCTCGCCACCGCGACATCCTGCGGGATTTTGAGGCCCATTTCGTGAACGGCCCGGTAGGCGCCGATCGCCATGTTGTCGTTGCAGGTGATCAGGATCTTCGGCGGGTTGGGTTTAGACAGCATCGCCTTGGCAAGCGTATAGCCGCTGTCGGGCGTCAGGCGCTCAACCATGCAAAGGTCCGGATCGAAGAGGCCGGCCTTGGTCATCCAGTCGATGAAGGTGCGACAGCGGCGCTCTGCGTGGAGGTTTTCGGCGCCGTAGAACGTCTCAATCCATCCAAGGAAACCGATGCGGCGATAGCCGATGTCATAAAGGGCCTCCAGGAGCCTGGTCATCGCATGGCCGACATCGCTCATGACGCTGTCATCCACTTCGCCCGGCGGCGAAAAATCAGCAAAAACAAGGTGGCGGCTGTGCCGGCGAAGCCATTCGACCTCCTCGCCATAGTGATGGCCTACCGCGACAACGCCGGAAGCGCTCTGCAAGACGGTCGGGTCGGGAAGGCTTTTCGTATGGAAAACCTTGACGACTTCGATCTTAAGCGCCTGACAGCGGCTTTCGATGCCGAGCCGCACACCGACATAATAGGGGTCGACCAGTTCCTGAGCCGGCTCGAGGAAGTGCACGAGCGCGATCTTGGTGGCTCCCGGCACCAGCGCCTGCGCCGCACCGTTGACGGCGGCCGCCCGGTTCCGGTTGCGCGGTGTCGCATAGTTCAGCGCTTCCGCGGTCTCGATCACTGCCTGCCGCTTTGCCGCCGAGATCGACAGGGTCGGATCATAATTGAGAACGCGCGACACCGTCGCCGACGAGACGCCGACCGCAGAGGCGATTTCCTTGATTGTTACCATGTCGTCTGGTTCCGCAGGCCGCCGTCGAGCACGGCGCATCTGTTCGTTTAGTAAAATTTTATCTCGGATTTTTCAATGGCGGGCAGCGTCAAGGGTCGACGGCACGCGCGTCCTGTCGCGGCGGCCCCGCTGGCACGCTCGCATACATGCCGGTGGTGCGGAATTCCGTCGGGCTTGCGCCAAAAACGCGGCGGAAGGCCTTGGCAAAATAATTAGGGTCGTCGAAGCCTGACATGATGGCGACTTCCTTGACCGGCAGGCTGGCGGTCTTGGTCAGAAGTTTCACCGCCCGCTGCAGCCGCTTCTGCAGGACGAATTCGGCCGGCGGCATGCCCTCGCTGGCCGCGAAGATGCGCGAGAAATGCGCACGGCTGAGACCCGAGACTCTTGCAAGTTCCTCGACCGGCAGCGGTTTTTCCAGGTGGGCCATGATGTGATCGATGACGTGCTGCATCGTCCGGTATTCCTGGCTGAAGACCGGGTGCGAGCCGAAGACGTCGTCATAGAGCGCCATCGCCGCCTCATAGGCGATTGCCGAGGCACGGCCGGGCGTCTCGCCGCCCCTGATGAGCCGCAGGCTGCAATCGGCGAGATGCTCGATGGTTTCCGGCTGCAGCTTCAGCACAGGGCCCGTGACGGCCAGGATGGCGCGGTGGATGCGCAGCGCCTCCTCGCCGTTCATCGATATCCAGAAGAACTCCCAGCGGCCGCCGTCTTCGAGCCAATAGCGGTGATTGTGCGGCACGAGCAGGAGCAGCGTATCGCCCTCGTGCAGCCGATAGGTGCGGTTTTCGTAGCGCAGGTTGCCGGCCCCGCCAATCGTGTGCTGCAGCACGGTGAATGGCGTCTGGCCGCGCTTCCGTCCGTCCCAGTCATAGGTCGCGTCGGTCCTGATCTCATAGCCGGTGCTGGTCGGCATGGTGTGCAGGCTCTGCCTTCCCCGCGGCAATGAAACGGTCCGCATCACCGGGCCGTGCTCGATCAAATCCTGCAGCACAGAATTACCCATGAAAGCACAATACCTCTCTAGTCGTGCGGTCGATTATACACATAATGGCCGCAGATGGCGCAAGACGGCTGCTTTCCTTAGTGGAAAAGCACCTGAGAGAGGAGAGGTCGCACCTTGCGACCGGGGTCAACTCGATGAATTGATTTTACCCTTATAGCGCGTATGCCGTAGGACGAGGAGGAACGAGACGACCATGAGCCGCTTCAAGATCGCCATTATCGGTGCCGGCAGCATCGGCTTCACCAAGAAGCTTTTCACCGACATTCTTTCCGTGCCGGAGCTCCAGGACGTCGAATTCGCGCTCACCGATCTGAGCGAACACAACCTCGGCATGATCAAGACGATCCTCGACCGGATTGTCGAGGCGAACAGCCTGCCGACGCGGGTGACGGCCACCACCGATCGGCGCAAGGCGCTCGAAGGCGCGCGCTACATCATCAGCTGCGTTCGGGTGGGCGGGCTCGGCGCCTATGCCGACGACATCCGCATTCCGCTGAAATACGGCGTCGACCAGTGCGTCGGCGATACGATCTGTGCCGGCGGTATTCTCTATGGCCAGCGCAACATTCCGGTGATCCTGGATTTCTGCAAGGACATCCGTGAGGTCGCCGAATCCGGCGCCAAATTCCTGAACTATGCCAACCCGATGGCGATGAACACCTGGGCAGCGATCGAATACGGCAAGGTCGATACCGTCGGCCTCTGCCACGGCGTCCAGCACGGCGGCGAGCAGATCGCGGAAATCCTGGGCGCCAGGGATGGCGAACTCGACTATATCTGCTCCGGCATCAACCACCAGACCTGGTTCATCGATGTGCGGCTAAACGGCCGCAAGGTCGGCAAGGACGAGCTTGTCGCCGCCTTCGAGGCCCATCCGGTCTTCTCGAAGCAGGAAAAGCTCCGAATCGACGTCCTGAAGCGCTTCGGCGTCTATTCGACGGAAAGCAACGGCCATCTCTCCGAATACCTGCCCTGGTACCGCAAGCGCCCGGATGAGATCACCAGATGGATCGACATGTCCGACTGGATCCATGGCGAGACCGGCGGTTATCTGCGCTACTCGACCGAAACCCGCAACTGGTTCGAAACGGAGTATCCGCAGCTCTTGGCTTCCGCCGGCAAGCCGATCGATCCGGCGAAGCGTTCGAACGAACATGCAAGCCACATCCTCGAGGCGCTGGAGACCGGCCGGGTCTATCGCGGCCATTTCAACGTCAAGAACAACGGTGTCATCACCAACCTGCCGGCGGATGCGATCATCGAATCGCCCGGCTTCGTCGATCGCTTCGGCATCAACATGGTGTCGGGCATCACGCTGCCGGAGGCGTGCGCCGCCACCTGTATCTCGTCGATCAACGTCCAGCGCATGTCGGTTCATGCGGCGATTTCCGGCGACATCGATCTGCTGAAGCTCGCGGTTCTGCACGACCCGCTGGTCGGCGCTATCTGCACGCCGGAGGAAGTGTGGCAGATGGTCGACGAGATGGTCGTCGCCCAGGCCGAATGGTTGCCGCAATACGCCCATGCGATCGATGCCGCGAAGGAGCGGCTCGGCCGAGCTACGGTCAAGACCCACGACTGGAAGGGCGCGGCGCGCCGCGAGGTGCGCTCGATTGAGGAAATCCGTCAGGAAAAGGAAGCCGCGAAGTTGCGCGTTGCGGGGTAGGCGTGTGGGTACCTGGAAGTGGAGTGAATGAGCGACGAGCTTAAAACCCCCCTCTGGCCTGCCGGCCATCTCCCCCACAAGGGGGGAGATCGCCGCGTGGCAAGCTATGCGCCCCTCGACCGAAGCGTTCTACCTGCAGATGCGTTTCGATTAGAGCGAGTGGCCGCCGCATCCAATTTCCCCTTTGTGGGGGAGATGGCCGGCAGGCCAGAGGGGGGTAACCAGCCCGCTTACGCTTTGAAATGACGGCCGACGACATCTGCGTGAGGAGACGCTGGTGCTCGTAGCCAACAAGGAGCGCCACCCGCCCCGGCGTGGCGAATTGAGGAGGGAGAACCTTAAGCCAATGAGAACGCACCGATTGAAGACAACGGCCGCCCTGCTGGTCGGTATTTCTACCTTCGCCGTCGAGGCTTGGTCGTCCGAGCCGACCGTCGTGCCCGAACAGCCGCCGTTCCCGGCGCAGGGCAAGATCACCTATGTCCCGCGCGACGCGCTTCTGGAGTTCAAGGCCCTGCCCGAATACAAGGAGCCGGACTGGGTGACGGAGAAATTCGTCAAGACCGGCAAGCTGCCGCCGGTGGCCGAGCGGCTGCCGAAGGAGCCGATGGTCTTCAAGACCGGCAACATGCCTGACGGTGTCGGCATCTACGGCGACGTGCTCCGCCACGTCATCGGCGGGCGGCCCGAAGGCTGGAACTACAGTGCCGGCCAGACTCAAGGCTGGGGCGGCATCGACATCGGCATGTCGGAATGCCTGACGCGCACCGCACCGCTCTTCCAGGTCGAGGCTGCCGACGTGGAGCCGCTGCCGAACCTCGCGAAAAGCTGGGAATGGTCAGAGGACGGCCACAAGCTTACGATGCATCTCGTCGAGGGTGCGAAATGGTCGGACGGCGATCCCTTCGACGCCGAGGACGTCATGTTCTATTGGGAGGACAATGTCGTCGATCCCAACGTTTCCCCGCTGAATGGCGCGACGCCCGAGACCTTCGGGGTTGGAACGACGCTGAAGCAGATCGACAAATACACGGTCGAATGGACCTTCAAGGAAGCCTTCCCACGCCAGCATCTTTACGCGATGGCCTACGGCACCTTCTGCCCCGGCCCGTCGCACATTTTGAAGACCAAGCACCCGAAATATGCCGGCACCACCTACGACCAGTACAAGAACGGTTTTCCGGCGGAGTACCTGAACATCCCGGTGATGGGTGCCTGGGTGCCGGTGGCCTACCGGGCGGACGACATCATCGTGCTGCGCCGCAATCCCTACTACTGGAAGGTGGACGAGGCCGGCAACCAGCTGCCATACCTCAACGAGTTGCACTACAAGCTTTCGACCTGGGCCGACCGCGACGTGCAGGCGATTGCCGGTTCGGGCGATTTCTCGAACCTGGAACAGCCGGAGAATTTCGTCGAGTCGCTGAAACGTGCGGCCGATGAGGCGGCGCCGGCGCGGCTTGCCTTCGGTCCCCGCGTCATCGGCTACAATCTGCGCCTGAACTTCTCGGCCAATGGCTGGGGCGAGCCAGATGCGCGGGCCCAGGCGGTGCGCGAGCTCAACCGTAACCTCGACTTCCGCAAGGCCGTGACCATGGCGATCGACCGCAAGAAGCTCGGCGAAGCTCTGGTGAAAGGCCCGTTCACGGCGATCTATCCGGGCGGACTTTCCTCCGGCACGAGCTTCTACGACCGGCAGTCGACCATGTACTATGCCTTCGATCTCGAAGGCGCCAAGGCGCTGCTCGAAAAGGCCGGGCTCAAGGACACGGACGGCAACGGCTTCGTCAACTTCCCGGAAGGGACCGCGGGCGGCGCGGACGTGCAGATCGTGCTGCTCGTCAATTCCGACTACGGCACCGACCGCAATCTCGCCGAAGGCCTGATCGGCCAGATGGAGCAGCTCGGCCTCAAGGTCGTTATCAACGCCGTCGACGGTACCAAGCGCGACGCGACGCAATATGCCGGCAAATTCGACTGGCTGATCCGCCGCAACGACCAGGAGCTGACGTCGGTGGTGCAGAATACGACGCAGCTTGCGCCGACCGGTCCCCGGACCAGCTGGCACCATCGTGCCCCTGAAAGCGGCACCGTCGACCTGATGCCGTACGAGCAGGAGCTCGTCGATCTGGTCAACAAGTTCATCGCCAGCAACGACAACGATGAGCGGGCGGCGTTGATGAAGCAGTACCAGAAGACCGCGACGACCAATGTCGATACCGTCGGCCTGACGGAATATCCGGGTGCGCTGATCATCAACAAGCGTTTCTCGAACATTCCGACCGGCGCGCCGATCTTCATGTTCAACTGGGCCGAAGACACGATCATTCGTGAGCGGGTCTTCGTCGCGGCCGACAAGCAGGGCGACTACGAGCTCTACCCGGAACAGCTTCCCGGCAAGCCCGGCGATAGCGGCCCGAGTAACTAAGCCTTGAACCATCATTCCGGCTTCCGTGGTGGCCGGAATGATGGGCGCCCTTTCAATACGCCCGGGAGGCCGGAAAGACCGGTGTCCCGCGCGACGAACGACAGAAGGAAACGGCATGTTCAGGTTTCTGCTTGTCCGCATCGCCTCTGCCATTCCGGTATTGCTTGTCCTGAGCGTGGCGACCTTTGCCATCATCCAGGCGCCGCCCGGTGACTACAGCGACTACATCCGCTCGCAGCTCATCAATCAGGGCGGCGCCTCCTTCGAGGAAGCCGACGCGCAGGCGCAGGCCTATCGCAAGGAGCACGGCCTCGATCAGCCGCTGCCGATCCAGTACGTCAACTGGATGACCGGGATTCTCACGCGCGGCGATTTCGGCCACAGCCTCTATTACAACAAGCCGGTTGCCGACGTCGTCGGCGAACGCCTGCCGCGTACCCTGGCGCTGGCGCTCGTGTGCCACTTTCTGGCGTCGCTTTTCGGCATATCCTTCGGCATCCTTGCCGCGACGCGGCAATATTCCTGGGTCGACAGCCTGCTTTCGACCGTCTCGTTCCTCGGCATGACGGTGCCGCGCTTCCTGATGGCGCTGATCATCGTCTACGTCCTCGTCTTCCATTTCAATGTCAGCGAGATCAACAGCTTCCATTCCGCCCGCTTTGGCGGGGCGCCGTGGTCTTGGGACAAGTTCGTCGATCTGGTGAAGCATGTCTGGCCGGTCGTCGCGATCGCCACCTTCGGCGGCCTCGCCTACAATATGCGCGTCATGCGCGGCAACCTGCTCGATACGCTGAACGCGCAATATGTCGAGACGGCGCGCGCCAAGGGTTTGAGCGAAGGTGCCGTCGTCATGCGGCATGCTGTTCCCAATGCCCTTCACCCGCTGATCATGTATCAGGGTGTCGTGCTTCCCTACATGCTGACCGGCGAGATCGAGACGGCGATCATCTTCGCACTGCCGACGGTCGGCCCGGCCATCGTCGGCTCCATGTGGGTCGGCGACGTCTATGTCACCGCGACCTTCATGCTGGTTCTCTCCGCAACGCTGATCGTCGGCAACATCATCGCCGACCTGCTGCTTGCCGCCCTCGATCCGAGGGTGCGTATGGGAGGACGGGCCCACGCATGAGTGTCGAAACACACAGCACCATCCCGCTCTCCATGCAGCCCAAGGAAAAGCACCATAACGAGAGCTACACCGCGCTCGTTTGGCGCCGCCTCAAGCGATCCTGGACCGGTCTGCTCGGCCTGATCCTCGTCAGCCTGCTGATCCTGATGGCGCTCTTCGCCGATTTCCTGTCGCCCGTCGATCCGAAGGCGACCGGCGTCGGCTTCGCTCCGCCGCAGGCAATCAGCATCCACGACAAGGACGGCAACTTCGTCTTCCCGCCGCGTAGCTATCCGGTGCGCGAGACGGAAGAGCTCGACCCGATCACCTTCCAGCCGGTGATCGGCCCGGATTACGACAATCCGCAGATCCTCGGCTTCTTCGTCAAGGGAGCACCCTACCGGCTTCTCGGTCTCATTCCGGTGGAGCGCCATCTGTTCGGCGCCGTCGATGGCACGGCCGTCCATTTCCTCGGCACCGACAAGTTCGGTCGCGACGTGCTCTCGCGCATTCTCCACGGCTCGCGTATCTCCTTGATGATCGCGCTGATCGTCGTCTTTATCGTCACCGTGGTTGGAACGACCGTCGGCATGGTGTCGGGCTATTTCGGCGGCCGCTTCGATGCCTGGGTGCAGCGTTTCGTCGAACTCGTGCTCGCCTTTCCGCAACTGCCGCTCTATCTGGCGCTCGCCTCGCTGATCCCGGTGACGGCGCCGACCAGCGTGTTCCTCGCCTTCGTCATCATCGTGATGTCGGCGCTCGGCTGGGCGCAGATGTCGCGCGAGGTCCGCGGCAAGACGCTGGCGCTCGCCCGGATCGACTATGTTCGTGCGGCGATCGCGATCGGCGCGACGGACCGGCGCATCATCTTCCAGCACATTTTCCCGAACGTCATGAGTCACGTCATCGTTGCGGTGACGCTGTCGATCCCGCAGGTCGTGCTGCTCGAATCCTTCCTCGGCTTCCTCGGCTTCGCGGTGAAGCCGCCGCTCATTTCCTGGGGGCTGATGCTGCAGGATACGGCAAATTACTCGGCGATCGGGTCCTATCCCTGGATTCTCTCGCCCGTAGCCTTCGTGCTTGTCACCGTCTTCGCCTTCAACGCGCTCGGTGACGGCCTGCGCGACGCAATCGATCCCTATTGAGGAGCACGCCAATGGCGACGACAGAAACCATTGCCCCGGCCCCGGAAGAAAGGCGCGACCTTACGACGAAGGGCGCGAGACCGATCATCGACGTGCGCAAAGTCGCGGTCACCTTCAAGGTCGAGCACGGAACGGTCGAAGCGGTGAAGGACGTTTCCTTCCAGCTCTATCGCGGCGAGACCGTCGCGATCGTCGGCGAGTCCGGCTCCGGCAAGTCGGTGACGGCGCGCAGCATCATGGGTCTTTTGTCCAAGCGCGCCACGATCGCCTCGCATTCCCGCATCGAATATGACGGCAAGGACGTGCTGAAATTTTCCGCGCGGCAGCGCCGGGCGCTCAGGGGCGACCGGATCTCGATGATCTTCCAGGAGCCGATGAGTTCGCTGAACCCGGTCTACACGATCGGCAGCCAGATCATCGAGGCGATCCGCGCCCACCGTCGCGTCAGCCGCCGCGCGGCGAACGAGCGGGCGCTGGAACTGCTGCGCCACGTGCAGATCCCCGACCCGGAAGCGCGGCTCAACCAGTATCCGCATCAGCTTTCCGGCGGCCAGCGCCAGCGGGTGATGATCGCCATGGCGCTCGCCAACGACCCGGACGTACTGATCGCCGACGAGCCGACAACGGCACTCGACGTCACCGTGCAGGCGCAGATTTTGAATCTGATCCGCAAGCTGCAAAAGGAACTCGGCATGGCCGTGATCCTCATCACCCATGATCTGACCGTCGTCCGGCAGTTCTCGGATTACGTCTACGTCATGCAATACGGCGAGGTGAAGGAACACAACACCACCGCCGCGCTTTTCGCCAATCCGCTTCACACCTATACGCGCCGGCTGCTCGCCTCCGAACCTTCGGGCGCGGCCAATCCGCTGCCGGATAATGCACCGATTGTGCTCGACGGCCGGGACGTCAGGGTTTCCTTCATGCTGAAGAAGGGCGGCTTCTTCAAGCCGGAGCTGAAGGAGCTCGTCGCCGTCGACAGCCTGAACCTCCACCTGCGGCGGCACGAAACGTTGGGTCTCGTCGGCGAATCCGGCTCCGGCAAGACCACCTTTGGCCAGGCGCTGATCCGGCTCATCAACACCGACAGGGGGGAGATCTACTTCGATGGTCAGCCGATCCACGGAAAGGACCGCAAGGCGATGCGGCCGCTTCGCTCGCGAATCCAGATCGTCTTCCAGGACCCGTTCGCCTCGCTCAACCCGCGCATGTCGGTCGGCCAGATCATCGAGGAAGGCCTGATCGTCAATGGGATCGGTCAGAATCGCCAGGACCGGTTGGCGCGTGTCGAGGACGCGCTTGTCAGCGCCGGCATGCCGGCCAACATCCTGTCGCGCTTCCCGCACGAGTTTTCCGGCGGCCAGCGCCAGCGCATCGCCATCGCCCGGGCGATCGCGCTCGAGCCGGAGTTCATCCTGCTCGACGAGCCGACCTCGGCGCTCGATCTTTCGGTGCAGGCGCAGATCATCGACCTGTTGCGCAAGCTCCAGGACGAGCGGGGCCTGAGCTATCTTTTCATCTCCCACGATCTCAAAGTCGTGCGCGCGCTCTGCCATCGTGTGGTCGTGATGCAAAACGGCAAGATCGTCGAAGAGGGGCCGGTGAGCGAAATCCTTTCCAATCCCAAGACCGCTTACACCGAACGGCTCGTCAGGGCCGCCTTCGATGTAGCCGCATGAGCTTCAAACAGAGGTATCCCATGACCAGGCAACCCAAGATCACCTTCATCGGCGCCGGCTCCACCGTCTTCATGAAGAACATCATCGGCGACGTGCTTCAGCGCCCGGCGCTTTCCGCCGCCACCATCGCGCTGATGGACGTGAACCCGGAGCGTCTCGCAGAAAGCGAGATCGTCGCCGGCAAGCTCGTGCGCACGCTCGGCGTCAAGGCGAAGATCGAAACCCATTCGAACCAGCGCAAAGCGCTCGAAGGGGCCGACTTCGTCGTCGTCGCCTTCCAGATCGGCGGCTACGAGCCTTGCACCGTCACCGACTTCGAGGTGCCGAAGAAATACGGTCTGCGCCAGACGATCGCCGACACGCTCGGCGTCGGCGGCATCATGCGGGGCTTACGCACCGTGCCGCATCTCTGGAAGATCTGCGAGGACATGCTCGCCTGCTGCCCCGAGGCGATCCTGCTGCAATATGTCAACCCGATGGCGATCAATACCTGGGCGATCGCTGAGAAATACCCGACGATCCGCCAAGTGGGGCTCTGCCATTCGGTGCAGGGCACGGCCTTCGAGCTCGCCCGCGATCTCGACATTCCGGTCGAGGAAATCCGCTACCGCGCCGCCGGCATCAACCACATGGCCTTCTACCTGAAGTTCGAGCACCGGCAGCCGGACGGCAGCTATCGCGACCTCTACCCGGATCTTATCCGTGGCTATCGCGAGGGCCGCTTCCCGAAGCCCAGCCACTGGAACCCGCGCTGCCCGAACAAGGTGCGCTACGAGATGCTGACGCGGCTCGGCTATTTCGTCACCGAGAGCTCGGAGCATTTCGCGGAATACACGCCCTACTTCATCAAGGAGGGGCGTCCGGATCTCATCGAGAAGTTCGGCATTCCGCTCGACGAATATCCGAAGCGCTGCATCGAGCAGATCGAACGCTGGAAAGGCCAGGCGGCTGCCTACAAGGAAGCCGAGACGATCGAGGTCAAGGAGAGCCACGAATATGCCTCCTCGATCATGAACTCGGTCTGGACCGGCGAACCCTCGGTCATTTACGGCAACGTCAGGAACAACGGCTGCATCACCTCGCTGCCGGAAAATAGCGCCGCGGAAGTGCCTTGCCTGGTCGATGCTTCCGGCATCCAGCCGACCTATATCGGCGCGCTGCCGCCGCAGTTGACGGCGCTGATCCGCACCAACATCAACGTCCAGGAGCTGACGGTCCAGGCGCTCGTGACCGAGAATCGCGAGCACCTCTATCACGCAGCGATGATGGATCCGCATACGGCCGCCGAACTCGACCTAGACCAGATCTGGTCGCTCGTCGACGACCTGCTTGCGGCCCACCGCGACTGGATCCCGGAATGGGCGCGTGTTTCGAAAAAGGTTCAAGCCGCCTGACATTTCTCCCGGTCAGGCGGCAAGAAAGCCCCGGAACGATCGTTCCGGGGCTTTTCCACAACCGGCCCCTTAAAAATCGTGCCACGGTGCGCCACATTACCCAAAGTATATCCTGCATGTTTGCTCAAATCGGTGTCGATTGGAGGATAGGAACATGTAGCGATCGGAAGCGCCACAGCGGCCTCTATGCGTCCGAGAGGACGCGAGCGCCGTCGGCGATGATGGAGTGTCGCAATGCAGTCGCTATTGAATCCAAGCCTCGCCGAGGCGCGCCGGGACGACGCAACCCGGCCGATGCAAGGGCGGAAAATCGTTGATTGGCTGATCAACGAGACGCGCGGCGAGCGTTTCATCGACAACATCTTCGTCGAAATGTGCGAACGGCTGGTGGCGGCCGGCGTGCCGGTCGCTCGGGCCTCGCTTCATTTCAGGATTCACCATCCGCAATGGATCGGCGCGCGAATCCTCTGGCGGAAAGGGCTGTCGGAGGCGGAACTGCAGACTTATGAATACGGCATCGAGGATACGGAGCAGTATCTGAACAGCCCGCTGCACGAGTTCAACAACGGCGCGCCGGAGGTGCGGGCGCACCTCGACGACCCCGCGGCGGGCGGCCCGCAATACCCCCTCTATGATGAACTGCGCGCCAGCGGTCTTACAGACTATTTCATCTGGCCGCTCGAGCACACGCTCGGCAAGCGGCATGCGGTTACCTTCGCCAGCGACAGGCCGGGCGGCTTCAGCGACGACGACATGGCAGTCTTCGCCGATCTCCTGCCTGCGCTGGCGCTGGTCAGCGAGATCAGGCTGAAGAACCGCTTCGCCCGCACGCTGCTGGAGACCTATGTCGGGCCGCATGCGAGCGAACAGATCCTGGCCGGCGCGACGACGCGCGGCAGCGGGGTGACGGTCGGCGCCGCGATCCTGATCTGCGATCTCCGCGATTTCACGAAACTGTCCGACCTTTGGCCGCGGGACGACGTGATCGAGCTGCTGAACGGCTATTTCGACGCGATGTGCGAGCCGATCGAGCGGCATGGCGGCGAGATACTCAAGTTCATGGGCGATGGCCTGCTGGCGATTTTCCCGCTGAGCGATCCGATGGCCTGCAGCAATCTTCTCAGCGCGATCAGCGAAGCGCAGGCGGCGCTTGCCAGGTTGAACGAAGAGAACGTGCAAAAGGGCCATGAACCGCTCGGCTACGGCATCGGCGTCCATGTGGGCGACGTGATGTACGGCAATATCGGCTCAAGCAAACGCCTCGATTTCACGGTGATCGGGCCGGCCGTGAACATCGCTTCCCGCCTCGAAAGCCTGACAAAGGTGATCAAACGGCCCATTCTGCTCTCCAGGGCCTTCGTCGAAATGGCCAGATGCCAAGGCGAGTTGGAAAATCTCGGCTCCCATCCGGTAAGGGGGCTCGACGAGCCGATCGATGTCTTTGCCTTTTCCGGCAATTTCGCCTCGGCGGATTCGACTGCAGGCGCGTAGTCTTGGGCGAACGCCCAGGCTGACGGTCGCCCTTACCGAAAAGGCAAGCGAAAGCAACGTGGCCGGCCTGCCGGGAACTTATGCGTTCCTCATGTCTTTGGGATGAGTGACGTATCGATTTCCTATGCGACTTCGGGTCACGGTGGCGTGGAACGGGACACCGTTTTTGGTGCGGCGCCGCCTTCAGAATTCCACAGTTGTCGCGTCAAGCGAGGTCGCGCCCGACCTGGCGATGAGTATCGGCCAGCTTGGCGGCCGATGTTTTCCAGCGAGTAAGAGACGATGAAGATCAAGAACGGCTTTAGGATTACCTGGGGAGCCAGCCGAAGCCTGCCAGTCGAGTATTTCGTCCTGGCGAATGTGCAATTCGAAGGAAGAGTCATCGGCCATCTCGCCGGCCGTCCGATCCGCGAGACAGCCGTCGACGGTGACGGGCTTCGCTATCGCTTCGTCGGTATTGCGCCGCGCGACGAGCGGGGCCGGTTCGATGTCCAATCGCTCCAGACCGGGGAATGGATCGTCGAGCCCGGGCTGGTTTACGCTCAGGATCTAAAGCTGGCCGCCGACAGAGGCGCGAATCGTGCGGCGTGACGCCGATCGTCCACAGCGCATCTCTGGGAGCGCGTGGTTCAGCGCCAGCGCGCGGTCTTTTCGATCCATTCCCGTGTCCGGCTCTCGGGGTGGGCATTCAGCGTGATGTCGGTGACGACGGCAGCGCTGTCTGCGCCGTGGGCGAAGACCCCTTCGAGTCGATCGGTGTTCAACCCCCCGATCGCGACCAGCGGAAGCGGCCGCACGCGCTCGCGCCAGGCGGAGATGCGGGCAAGCCCTTGCGGCTCCCATTTCATCTTCTTGAGGATCGTCGGATAGATCGGACCGAGCGCCACGTAGTCGGGTTTGGCGGCGAGCGCGGTTTCGAGCTCCGTCTCGTCATGGGTGCTGAGGCCGAGCTTCAGCCCGGCGGCGCGGATCGCCGCGATGTCGGCCACGGCGAGGTCTTCCTGGCCGAGATGGACGAAGTCGCAGCCTTCCTCGATCGCGATCTGCCAGTAGTCGTTGATGATCAGCTGGCAGCCATTGGCGGCGCAGATCGCTTTGGCGCGGCGGACCTCGCTTCTGAGTTCCGGCTCGGCGCGGTCCTTGATCCGAAGCTGCACCAGGTTCACGCCGCGCGGCACCAGGCGTTCGATCCAGTCTGCACTGTCGACGATGAGGTAGAACGGGTCGAGTTTCACGAGAAGACTGCCTTTCCGATGACGGGGGTCGAGGGCACGGCCATGTCGCGCGGTTCAAGCATGCCCGCTTCGAAGGCGGCGCGGCCGGCGTCGATCGCCTTGGCGAAGGCTGCGGCCATCAGCGCCGGATTGCCGGCGCCGGCAACGGCCGTGTTGAGCAGCACCGCGTCGTAGCCGAGCTCCATCACGATCGTTGCATGTGAGGGCCGGCCGATGCCAGCATCTACGATCAGTGGCACGTCGGGAAAATGCGCGCGCATGGTTCGAAGCGCCGCGATGTTCTGCGGGCCCATGGCACTGCCGATCGGCGCGCACCAGGGCATCAGCACCTTGCAGCCCGCTTCGACCAGCCGTTCGGCAACGACGAGGTCGTCTGTCGTATAGGGAAAGACCTCGAAGCCTTCGCCGGCGAGGATGCGGGCCGCCTCGACAAGCCCGAAGACGTCCGGCTGAAGCGTATTGTGATTGCCGATCACCTCGAGCTTGATCCAGTTCGTACCGAAGACCTCGCGCGCCATCTTCGCCGTCAGCACCGCTTCCGATACGGAATGACAGCCGGCCGTATTCGGCAACACGCGCACGCCGAGCTCGCGGATGAGTTCGAAGAAGGCGCCGCCCGAGCGGCCGCCGGCCGTTTCACGACGGAGCGACACCGTGACAACCTCCGTGCCCGCCTGCCGGACGGCATCGGCGAGGATGGCGGGGGAGGGGTAGCGCGCCGTACCGAGCAGCATGCGCGAGCCAAGTTCCTGTCCGTATAATGTCAGCATCTTCAGCCTCCCTTCATCGGCGAAAGAATTTCGATCCGGTCGCAATCATTGAGCCGATGGCTTGCCCTGTCAGTCCGGTGAACGAGTTCGCCGTTGACAGCGGTTGCGAGCCAGTCTCCTTCGTATTCGAGCGCCAGCAGCAGCTCCGACAGCGTCTTTGCGCTGCTCTCCAAGGTCTCGCCGTTGACGATGTAGGTCATTGGGTTGCTCCCTGTCGGAAAGGAGGATTGGGTGAGAACGGCGGATGCTCCGCTCCGCAGAGCTTTTCTGCGAGCTGCCGCGCCATGGCGGGGGCAAGCAGGAAGCCGTGGCGGTACATGCCGGCGATCGCGAAGCCGTCGTCGCGGTCGAGGACGCGTGGCAGGTTGTCTGCAAAGGCGGGCCGGACACCGACGCCCATCTCCACGACGCGAGCCTCGCCGAAGGCGGGATGAACTGCGTAGGCGGCGTTCAGGAACTCCATCACCGAGCGGGCGGTGATCGGCCCGTCATCATCGGTTTCGATCATGGTCGCACCGACCATGAAACGGTGGTTGTCGCGCGGCACGATATAGAGCGGGTGGCGTGGATGAAGCAGGCGGACAGGCCTTGAGACGCTGATCTCGGAGGTTTCCAGAAAGAGCATCTCACCCCGCACACCACGAAGGCCGGTCGTGGTGGCAATCGCCGCCGCGCCTGTGCATTCGACCACTGCCGAGAAGGACGTATCCGACGGCAGATCGGGGCTCCCGAGATGGAAGCGGACGCCTCTCTCGACGAGCGCGGTGTAAAGGCCGTCCATTGCCTTTCGCGGATCGAGATGGGCTTCTTCGGGAAAGAACAGCGCGCGCTCGAACCGGCCCGCAAGGTCCGGTTCGAGCTCTCCGATCGTGTTGCCGCCGACCCATTCGTATCCGCGGGTGCGGGCGGCGAAGCGGTCGAGCTCACCGCTGTCCCGTCCCGCGGCGATAACCAACGTGCCCCTGCGGAACACTTCGCCGGGGACGGCTTCTTCCCACCAGTCGGCCGCGGAAAGCCCGAGCGTCAAGACCGCTTCACCGGCCGCTTCGCGTTCGCAATAGGGCGCGATCATGCCGCCGGCATAGCTGGAAGCGCCGGCGCCGACGTTTTCCGCCGTATCGATCACCTCCACCGCGATGCCGCGGCGGCTGAGCTCGAAGGCGGCGGCAAGGCCGGCGACGCCGGCTCCCTTGATCAATACCGTCATTCCTACTCTCCCGGCTGCGCTTCTTCGCCGACCGGCATATAAAGATCGCCGCCATCGCGGTATTTGGCCGCCATGGCCGCGAGGCCCTCCTTCTGCGCCTCGGCACGGATGTCGTGGGAAATCCGCATCGAACAGAATTTCGGGCCGCACATGGAGCAGAAATGCGCGACCTTGTGCGCCTCCTTCGGCAGAGTTTCGTCGTGGAAGCTGCGTGCGGTCTCCGGGTCGAGCGAGAGATTGAACTGGTCCTCCCAGCGGAATTCAAAGCGCGCGCGCGAAAGCGCGTCGTCGCGGATGCGCGCGGCCGGGTGACCCTTGGCGAGGTCGGCGGCGTGGGCGGCAATCTTGTAGGTGATCACGCCCGTCTTGACGTCGTCGCGGTCGGGCAGCCCCAGATGCTCCTTCGGCGTCACGTAGCAGAGCATGGCGGTTCCGAACCAGCCGATCATCGCCGCGCCGATACCCGAGGTGATGTGGTCGTAGCCGGGCGCGATGTCGGTCGTCAGCGGGCCGAGCGTGTAGAAGGGCGCCTCGCCGCAGACTTCAAGCTGCTTGTCCATGTTCTCCTTGATCTTGTGCATCGGCACGTGACCGGGGCCTTCGATCATCACCTGGCAGTCCTTCGCCCAGGCGATCTTCGTGAGCTCCCCGAGCGTCTCGAGCTCCGCGAACTGCGCCTTGTCGTTGGCGTCAGCAATCGAGCCGGGGCGTAGGCCGTCGCCCAGCGAAAAGGAGACGTCATAGGCGCGGCAAATGTCGCAGATCTCCTCGAAGTGCTCGTAGAGGAAGCTTTCGCGATGGTGATGCAGGCACCACTTGGCCATGATCGAGCCGCCGCGCGAAACGATGCCGGTGACGCGATTGACGGTCAGCGGAATGTAGTGCAGCCGCACACCGGCATGGATGGTGAAATAGTCGACCCCCTGCTCCGCCTGCTCGATCAGCGTGTCGCGGTAGACCTCCCAGGTGAGGTCCTCGGCGATGCCGTTGACCTTCTCCAGCGCCTGATAGAGCGGAACAGTGCCGATCGGCACCGGCGAATTGCGGATGATCCATTCGCGGATGTTGTGGATGTTGCGGCCGGTCGAAAGGTCCATGACCGTGTCGGCGCCCCAGCGCGTCGCCCAGACCATCTTCTCGACTTCCTCGGCCATCGACGAGGTGACGGCGGAATTGCCGATATTGGCGTTGATCTTCACCAGGAAATTCCGGCCGATGATCATCGGCTCGGTTTCCGCATGGTTGATGTTGGCCGGAATGATGGCGCGGCCCGCCGCCACTTCCTGGCGGACAAATTCCGGCGTGACGTAATCGGGAACCGATGCGCCGAAGCTCTCGCCGTCGCGCGTGAGCGCCTCCCTTGCCGCCTTGCGGCCGAGGTTCTCGCGGATGGCGATGAACTCCATCTCGGGCGTGATGATGCCGGCGCGGGCATAGGCAAGCTGGGTGACGGCCTGGCCCGGCTTGGCGCGCAGCGGCTCACGGCGAACGGGGAATTCCGGCGTCAGCCTCTCGCCGGTGGCAAAGCCGTTGTCTTCCGCCTTGACGCTGCGGCCCTGATAGGTCTCGACGTCGCCACGCCCAAGGATCCACTGGCGGCGAAGCTCCGGCAGGCCCCGGTCGATGCGGATATCCGCGTTGTCGAGCGTGTAGGGGCCGGAGGAGTCGTAGACCGTCACCGGCGGCTCGCCGGAGGTCGGATGCAGCGCGATCTCGCGCATCGGCACGCGGATATCGGGATGGATCTCGCCGGGCTTGTAGACTTTCTGCGAGGCCGGAAGAGGACCCTGCGTGACCGATGGCGCTGCGAGAGGCTTGATAACATTCATCTTGAGGCTCCAAAGTTTTCGCGTTGGAGACCCAGTTCTGAAGCCGGAAGGATGAAAAGACGCTACGCCGATGGATCACGGGAACACACGGAATCCTGGCCTTCGCACGTCTGCACCGTCCCTACGCCAGTATGAACTGGATCAGGTTCAACGGGTCACTGCGCGCTTTAGCAGTATCTCAGCCCCTTGCCGGGACCCCCCTGGTGAATGAGTGCAAATAGTCACCGATATCGCCGCTGCGTCAACCCTGTTTTTTCGGCGGTTGGCCGGGTGCAGCCCGCATGGACGGTTGCAGCCCTTGGGATGCCGGAGGCCTGACCCTATGTAAGAAGGATCAAAATCCGGAGGTGTTCGCTCATGTCAGACAAGTCGATCAAGATTCCCGGGCCCGATCATCCGATCATCATCGACCACAATCCAGCGCGCGTCGTCGTCAAGCTCGACGGCCGCGTCGTTGCCGATACGCGCGATGCACTGACCTTGCGCGAGGCGTCCTATCCGCCGGTGCAGTATATTCCCCGCAAGGACGTCGACATGTCGCTCGTTGCGCGCACCGATCATTCGACGCATTGCCCCTACAAGGGCGACGCTTCCTACTACAGCGTCACGCCAGGTGGCGAGCGCTCGAAGAACGCCATCTGGACCTATGAAAACCCGCATGCAGCGGTGCGTGAAATCAAGGACCACATGGCATTCTATCCCGATCGGGTGGACTCGATCGAGGAATTGCCGGCGTCTTAGGGCGCAGGGCATACGCAGCGTCACACGCCGAGCTTTTGCCGCTCCGCCATCCGCCACGCGCGCGGCGTAGTTCCGAGGTGACGGACGAAGAAGCGCGAGAAATACGCCGCGTCCGAAAAGCCGAGGCGGAAGCTGATCTCCTGGACGCTGGCACGGGTGAAGACGAGCTCGCGCCGCGCCGCGTTCAAGAGCCTTTCGGCGATCACCTCGTGCACGCTCTGTCCCGTCATCGACCGGACCACGCGGTTCAAATGCGTCTGCGACAGACCGAGTTCGCGGGCGTAGAACGCCGCCGGCCGGTGCGCAAGAACGTGCTGTCGGAGCAGGGCGTCGAACCGCTCCATTCGGCGCTCGTTTTCGCTTTCCGCGGCAGCCGCGTCGACACGCGGCGCTTCTGCCAGCCGCGCCGTCAGCGCCAGCACCGTCGAGAGATAAGCGTCGAGCAGGCCGGTGCGGTGATTGCGCCGCGCCGCCCATTCCTCCGCCAGGCGCTGCAAGGTCTCGGCGACGTAGCGGCCGTCCTCGCTTTCGCCGAGCGGCGTCAGGCAAGGTTTTGCCAGCCATGTACCCAGTCTGCTGCGGCCGCCCGGAGCAGCCGGCAGGTGTGACGCGAGGATCGTGAAAACGAAACCGTCGATGTCGCGGGAAAAGCGGAAGCCATGGCTGACGGTGGGCGGGATGGTGATTACCGCCGGGGGAGAGATTGCCTGCGACGTCTCGCCGAATACGGCGTCGCCCGAGCCCTCGGCGATGTACAGGATCTGAAAGAAGCTCTGATGGCGGTGAAGGCCGATTTCCCAATGGTGCAGGCTGCTGCGCGAGGGGATCGTCTCGCAATGCAGCCAGAAATCAGGCCGTTCTCCGGACTCCTCGCCGTAAAGCTCATATGTCGGGACCGCCCGCTTCATCTTCTTCACCCAGCCGCGATGTTCGATAAGTGCAATTTCTTGGCTGAAATGTCCATTGAGACAAGCCCGGACGGCGCGCAAACTTCCTGACAAAAGACAATTTTTGTGCGGGCGCAACGTGGGGCAGCCGGTCCGCCGGCGGCCAAAAAGTTCGATCTCGCGCACCGCGTGCTCGATGGGAGGAGGTCCATGCGAACCCAGGTCGTCATTATCGGTTCGGGACCGTCCGGTCTCCTGCTCGGGCAATTGCTGACACAGGCGGGGATCGACAATGTCATCCTCGATCGTGCGAGCAAGGATCACATCCTCGGCCGGGTGCGGGCCGGCGTGTTGGAGGAGGGTACCGTGCGTCTGATGGACGAGGCGCAGTCCGGCAGCCGCATGCATGCCGAAGGCTTGCCGCATGACGGCTTTTCACTCGCCTTCGACGGTCGCGACCATCGCATCGATCTCTTCGGGTTGACCGACGGCAAGCGCGTGCTGATCTACGGCCAGACGGAACTCACCCGCGATCTCATGGACCGTCGGGAGGCAACCGGCGCATCGACGCTCTACGAGGCTGCGAACGTAACGCCGCATGATTTCGACGGCGACGCACCCTACGTCACCTACGAGAAGGGCGGCACCACGCACCGCATCGCCTGCGATTTCATTGCGGGCTGCGACGGGTCGCACGGGGTCAGTCGCAAATCGGTACCGGAAAAGTCCATCCGCACCTTCGAAAAGGTTTATCCCTTCGGCTGGCTCGGTATCCTCGCCGACGTGCCGCCGGTTAGCCCCGAACTGGTCTACGCCAACCATCCGCGCGGTTTCGCACTCTGTTCGATGCGATCGATGAGTCGCAGCCGCTATTACATCCAGTGCTCGCGCGACGATAAGCTCGAGGAATGGGACGACCAGCGCTTCTGGGACGAGCTGCGCCGCCGGCTGCCGGCCCACCATGCCGAACGGGTGGTGACCGGGCCATCCTTCGAAAAATCGATCGCGCCGCTTCGATCCTTCGTCACCGAGCCGATGCGCTTTCACCGGTTGTTCCTCGTCGGCGATGCGGCCCATATCGTGCCACCGACCGGGGCCAAGGGGCTGAACCTTGCAGCAAGCGACGTGCACTATCTCTACGAGGGGCTCATCGAGCATTACGAGGATCGCTCGAACGCCGGCCTCGACGCCTATTCGGTCCGAGCAATTTCGCGCGTCTGGAAAGCGGTCCGTTTTTCCTGGTGGATGACGACGATGATGCATCGTTTCCCGGACACGAGCGATTTCGATCAGAAGATCCAGGAGGCCGAGCTCGACTATCTCACCCATTCCCAAGCGGCCGCCATGGCGCTTGCGGAAAACTATGTGGGCCTGCCGTTTTGATCGCGACTTCGACATGGCCACCTCGGCCGCCCCAACGGAACTGCGGCGACGAGATCGAGCCTGCGTTTTGCGTGCCGACGCGTTACATTGGCAGGAGAACCTAGACGCAAGCTTCGTCGTGATAACATAACCCATCAGTTATGGAACGAGCGCTGACATTTCATTATTTATCGCGGTCGGACATGACAGACTGAGCATGAGGTTGAACGCTAATAAATAGACGATGCCGGACGGGAGTGAGCCGGCTATCGCAGGGAGGAAAAATGAAACGGACCATTCTCGCCGCACTGGCGGCATTGGCAATGAGCGGGGCAGCCGAGGCCGACACGATCAAGATCGGCGTAATCGGGCCATTTTCAGGCCCGTTCGCGCTGCAGGGCAAGAATTTCAAGGCGGGCATCGACGCCTATATGGCGCTGAACGGCAGCAAGGTCGGCGACGATGATGTCGAGGTCATCTACCGGGACGTGCCGCAGGCGGATCCGGCCCAGTCGAAGGCATTGGCGCAGGAACTCGTCGTCAAGGAGGGCGTGCAGTATCTCGCCGGCTTCTATTTCACCCCCGACGCGATGGCGGTGACGCCGCTGCTCGAGCAGGGGAATGTGCCGCTCGTGGTCATGAATGCCGCGACTTCGGCGATCGTCACCAAGAGCCCACTGGTCGTGCGCACCTCGTTCACGCTCTGGCAGACCTCCACGCCGATCGCCAAGGTCGCGAAGGATGCCGGCGTCTCGAAGATCATTTCGGTCGTCAGTGACTACGGCCCGGGCGTCGACGCGGAGAACGCCTTCAAGAAAGCGTACGAAGCGGCGGGCGGCGAGATCGTCGAGGCGGTCCGCATGCCGCTTGCCACCAACGATTTCTCGCCGATCATGCAGCGCGTCAAGGATTCGGGCGCCCAGGGCGTCTTCGCCTTCCTCCCGTCCGGCCCGACGACGCTCGGTTTCGTCAAGGCCTATAACGAAAACGGGCTCAAGGATGCAGGCATCAAGCTCTTTGCGCCTGGCGACCTGACGCAGGAGTCCGACCTCCCGGCGCTGGGTGAAGCCGCGCTCGGCCTTCAGACGACGTTCCACTATGCCGTCTCGCACGACTCTCCCGAAAACAAGACCTTCGTCGAGGCGGCCGGCAAGGCGATCGGCAATCCCGCCGAACTTTCCTTCCCTGCCGTCGGCGCTTACGACGGCATGCACGTCATCTACAAGATGATCGAGGCGACCGGCGGCGAGCAGGACGCGCAAAAGGCAGTCGATGCGGTCAAGGGACTTTCCTGGACGAGCCCACGCGGGCCGGTCTCGATCGACCCGGAATCGCGCCACATCATCCAGAACATTTATCTGCGCGAGGTCGCCAAAGCCGCGGACGGCTCCTATTACAACAAGGAGATCCAGACCTTCGAAAAGCAGGGCGACCCTGGCCTTGCGGCGCTGAAATAGCAACGGCCGGCTGTTTTGATGCGGGGTCGCCATGCTGCCCCGCATCATCGGCAAACAGGATGGATACATGCAAACCGTCTTCAGCATAGCGGTCGACGCGCTCGCTTACGGCATGGTGCTGTTCGTGATTTCGATCGGTCTTTCCGTCACCATGGGGCTTATGCGGGTCGTCAATCTCGCTCATGGCGCCTTTGCCATGATCGGCGGCTACATTGCCTCCTATGCGGCGCGCGACCTGGGTCTCGGCTATGGGATCGCGCTGATGATTGCGGTTTTCGGAACGATCGTCATCGCCATCCCCATCGAGCGGCTGCTTTATCGCCGGATCTATGGGGCGCCGGAACTGACGCAGGTCCTGATGACGATCGGTATCACTTTCTGCATCATCGGCATCGCCAACTATGTCTTCGGCCCGACGCTGAAGACGATCCCCCTGCCGCCGGGGCTTCAGGGATCTGTTGACCTCGGCTTCCGCTCGATCGCCACGCATCGGATCTTCGCGATCCTTTGCGGTCTCGCAGTTGCTGCCGTCCTCTGGTACGCGATCGAGAGGACCGCTTTCGGCGTGAAGCTGAGGGCGGCTGTCGACAACGCCGCGATGGCGGCAGCCCTCGGGGTGCGCACCGAAATCGTCTATGCGGTGAGCTTTGCGATTGCCGTCGGTCTCGCTGCCCTGGGCGGCGTGGTGGGCGCCGAACTGCTCCCGGTCGAACCCTATTACGCCCTGCGCTACATGGTGACCTTCCTGGTCGTCGTTTCTGTCGGTGGGGCGGGCTCGATACCGGGCGCCCTGGTTGCCTGCCTGTTGCTCGGCGGGATCGATACCGCCGGCCGCTACCTGGTGCCGGAATTCGGCGAGTTCTTCTTCTACCTCGCCGTCATCGCAATCGTCTGCGTATTCCCGCGTGGCCTTGCCGGGAGAACGAGATAGTGACCATGGCGACGATGAACGACGCACTTGCGAGAGCGCATGGCAGTCGGCGAAAGTTCGGCCGCGATCTCGCCGGCCTTTCCGTGATCATCGGACTGGCCATCGTCGGCTACCTTTTGTTTCCAAATAACCTGGCGCTGCTCACGCGCATGACGGCGATCGCGCTCCTGGTGCTGTCTCTCGACCTCGTGACCGGCTATTGCGGTGTGGCGACGCTCGGTCATGCGGCTCTGTTCGGAACGGGTGCCTATGCGTCCGGAATTGCCGCGGTGCACTTCGGCATCACGGATCCGCTGCTCATGCTCGTCTGCGGCATTTTCGGCGGTGTCGTTGCGGGGCTTCTCTGCGGCGTGGTCATCCTCAGAGCCCACGGCCTGCCCCAGCTCGTTCTGTCGATCGCGCTTATCCATCTCTTTCACGAGTTCGCCAACAAGGCCTCGTCCTGGACGGGCGGCAGCGACGGGCTTGCTGGCATCGCGCCCGATCCGCTGCTCGGGCAATTCGCGTTCGACCTCTGGGGCCGCACCGCTTACGTCTTCGGCATCGTCCTTCTTGCAGCTGTGTTCGTTGTCTTGCGCCTTATCGTGCGCTCGCCCTTCGGTATGCTCTGCCGCGGCATCAAGGAGGATCCGATCCGCATTCGGGCGATGGGCGCCTCGCCGAAGGCGACCTTGGTCAAGATGTACATGATTTCCGGCGCGGTGGCCGGGGCCGGTGGGGCGCTCAACGCCATCTCGACCCAGGTCGTCGGTCTCGACAGCCTCTCCTTCACGCTCTCCGCGGAGAGCCTGGTGATGCTGGTGCTCGGCGGCACGGGCTCGCTCTTCGGAGCGCTTACCGGCACGATCGTGTTCATGTTCTTCGAGGATATCGTTTCGGCCGCCAATCCCTTCCATTGGCTGACGATGGTCGGTGCCCTGCTGATCGCAGTCGTGTTGTTTGCGCCCAAAGGCCTCTACGGCACCATCGCCGGCGCCGTGACCAGATGGCGGGAGGCGCGCCGATGAGTGCGATCTTGGAGGTTCGAAATCTGAAGCGATCCTTCGGCGGCCTCGCCGTCACCAACGACGTCAGCCTTGCCATGGCGCCGGGCGACCGCGTGGCATTGATCGGACCGAACGGCGCCGGAAAGACGACCTTCGTCAATCTCGTCACCGGCAACCTGGCGCCCGATTCCGGCGGGGTCCGGATCGGCGGCGAAGATATCACCCGTGTCGATGCCATCGGACGCGTTCGGCGCGGCCTCGTGCGATCGTTCCAGGTGACGCGCCTCTTCCAGAACATGACGCCGGCCGAACATGTGGCGCTTGCAGTGCTGCAGCGCGACGGCCGGGCCGGGCGCCTGTTCGGGAATTATCTCGCAATGCCCGAGGTGATGGCGGAGGTCGGCGATCTCATCGGCAAGCTCGGACTGCGCGACCTGATGCACCGGCGTGTCCACGAAATTGCCTATGGCCAGCAGCGGCTTCTGGAGATCGCCGTGGCACTGGCGCTGAAGCCCCGGGTGCTGCTCCTCGACGAACCGGCCGCTGGAGTCCCGCAAAGCGACACGGGCCGGATCGAGCAGGCGCTGGCCGATCTCCCGCCCGACCTTGCCGTGCTGATGATCGAGCATGACATGGACCTTGTCTTCCGCTTCGCAAAGCGGGTGATCGTGCTGGCTGCCGGCGCGATCATCTTCGACGGCTCGCCGTCGGATGTGACCAAGGATCCGCGGGTACGCGAGGCCTATCTCGGGAGCTATGCCAATGCCAGCCACGTCGCTTGACGTCGAAAACCTGTCCGCAGGCTACGGGCCGACGCGGGTGCTTGAAGGCATTTCCTTTTCGGTGCCGGCCGGCGCGCGTCTCGCGGTGCTCGGTCGCAACGGCATGGGGAAGACGACGTTGCTTGCGACGCTCGCCGGCCAGACACGCCGCTACGAAGGGCGCATCCGCATCGGCGAGACCGATGTCACCGCGTTGCCGAGCGCGTCGCGGGCCTTGAGCGGTCTCGGCTTCGTGCCGCAGGCGCGCTGCGTCTTTCCAACCCTGACCGTCGAGGAAAACCTCTTCGTCGGGCTCAAGGGCCGGCCGAAGAGCGCACTCAAGGAAGCCTACGACATGTTCCCGCGCCTCCATGAGCGGCGCAGGAATCTCGGCTCGCAACTTTCCGGCGGAGAGCAGCAGATGCTGTCGACCGCCCGCTCGATCCTCGGACGGCCCTCGGTGCTGCTGCTGGATGAGCCGCTCGAAGGCCTGGCACCGGTCATTTGCGAAGAGCTCATGAAGGTCTTTGCCGAGCTCGCGAAAACCGGCGACATGACGATATTGCTCGTCGAACAGCGGATACAGAGTGCGCTGGATTTCGCCGACCGTGTCATCGTGCTCGAGCGGGGACGGATCGCCTGGACCGGAACGCCGGTGCAGCTTGCGCAGGACCACGCGACCGTCGAACGGCTGCTGGGTGTTGGTAGCCTCCATTAGAGCAATTCCAGGAAAAGTGTGTAACGGTTTTCCGTCCGGAATTGCGTGGTTTCAACGAGGTAGATCATTTCACTGTTTCAATGAAACAATGAAATGATTTACCAGAACCGAGCCCTTAAGGGCGGCGCCAGAAATGCGGCAGCGTTTGCCTGGCTCTCGTTGTTGACTATAGTTCCCCGCACCCCATTCTTATCTCATTGGTATTCAATGTCCTTTGACGAACGAAAAAAGAGCCGCGTCACGCTTCTCGATGTCGCGCGACATGCAAATGTCTCTCGCGCGACCGCATCCCTTGTTCTTCGCAAGAGCCCGCTGGTCGGCAGCGAGACGCGCAGCCGCGTCGAGCAGGCGATGCGGGACCTCGGCTATGTCTACAATATCGGCGCGGCCCGCCTGCGCGTCGAACGCAGCCAGATCATCGGCGCCATCGTCCCAAATCTCACCAATCCCTTTTTTGCCGAGCTTCTGTCAGGCATCGAGGAGGTGATCGGGGAGACCGGCAAGGTGGTCATCCTCGCCAATAGCGGCGACCAGGTCGAACGGCAGGCGACGCTGCTGCAGCGCATGCGTGAACACGGTGTGGATGGGGTCATTCTCTGCCCCGCTGCACGCACGCCTCCGGCTCTCTCTGAAGAGATAGCGGATTGGGGCATGCCGGTCGTGCAGGTGCTGCGCCATATCTCCTTCGACATTGACTATGTCGGAGCCGATTATGCCGCCGGGATGCGCCAGGCGGTGGACTATCTCGCTTCACTCGGCCATGAAAAGATCGCCTTTGCCGCCCATGGCCCGGTCCAATCGGCCTATCAGGAGCGCGTCGATGGATTCCGCGACGCCATGCTGTCGAAGGCGCTCGATCCCGGCACCCTGATCCACTTTCCGACGCAGCTCGGAGAAATCGCCAGCGCAACGCACCTCCTGTTCGATCAGGCGACGCGGCCAACTGCGGTGATCTGCTTCAATCATCTCGTGGCTCTCGGGCTCTTTGCAGGGCTTCACGACTGCGGAATGACGATCGGTCGCGATCTCTCCCTGATCGGCTTCGACGATGTGGCGGATGAAGAAGCCATCCGGCCAAAACTCACCTCTGTGTCGACCGGGCCGGTGACAATCGGCGAAATGGCGGCCAGGCTCCTCGTCGAACGCATCACCGATCCCGACTTGCCGCCGCGCCGCGTGGTGAACGACACCACCTTGCACGTTAGGCAGTCCTGCGGCCGACCCATGTGAAAATTGACGTTCATTTGCGGTTGACGCTCGCTGGGAAACATTTTAGATCGATCTAAGTAACAGGATCGCGGGAGAGGCGCGATGTCCGGTCTCGGCGTTCGGGAGGAGTCCCTGCATGTACGATTTCAATTTTGCGCCTGTTCTGGCGGCGTTCGACCAGTTGGCGATTGGCGCCTGGCTGACCGTTCGCCTGTCGTGTGCCGCGATGCTGATTGGTCTCGTCGTCTCCATCTTTTGCTCTTGGGGAAAGACGTCCGGGCCGAAGATCCTCCGTGCCGTGATCGACGGCTACATCGAGATCATCCGCAACACGCCCTTCCTCGTGCAGATCTTCTTCATCTACTTCGGCATGCCATCGCTTGGCCTGAGGCTGTCGCCGAACAGCGCGGCGCTCCTGGCACTTGTTGTCAACTTCGGTGCCTATGGCACCGAGATCATTCGCGCCGGCATCGAGTCGATCCACAAGGGCCAGGTGGAGGCGGGATGGGCGCTCGGTCTGTCGCGAGCGCAGATCTTTCGCTACATCATCATGAAGCCGGCACTGCGCACCGTTTATCCTGCACTGACTAGCCAGTTCATCTACCTGATGCTGAATACCAGCGTCGTGTCGGTGATCTCCGCGGATGACCTCACCGCCGCCGGAAACGATCTCCAATCCGCGACCTTTGCGAGCTTCGAGGTCTACATCACCGTCACCCTGATCTATCTCGCCTTGTCGGTCGGCTTCTCCGCGCTGTTTTACGCGATCGAGAAAATGACCTTCAAATATCCGCTCAGCCGCTAGGAGCACGACCATGATCAGAGTCTTCGGCTGGAACGAGTTCCTCATCATCGTCGTGGCGGCGCAATGGACGATCGCGCTTTCGGCAATCGCCTTTGCCGGCGGCAGCATCGGCGGGCTGCTGATGGCGTTGATGCGCGTGTCGGAAGTGCGGGCTTTCCGTCGCTTCGCCACCGGCTTCATCCGCCTCTTCCAGGGAACGCCGCTGCTGATGCAGCTTTTCCTGGTCTACTTTGGCATGAATATCGTCGGCTTTGCGATCAACCCGTGGATTGCTGCGGCTGTCGCGCTTGCGCTCCACGCCAGCGCCTTTCTCGGCGAAATCTGGCGCGGCTGCATCGAGGCCGTGCCCAAGGGGCAGCGCGAGGCTGCGACGGCGCTTGGCCTGCGCTATTATCATTCGATGCGCTACGTGATCCTGCCGCAGGCGATCCGCATCGCAGTCGCGCCGACGGTCGGCTTCCTGGTCCAATTGATCAAGGGCACGTCGCTCGCGTCGATCATCGGTTTCACCGAGCTGACCCGGCAAGGGCAGATCATCAACAATGCGACGTTTAGCCCGTTCCTCGTCTTCGGCACGGTGGCCGCTATCTATTTCCTCTTGTGCTGGCCGCTGTCGTTGGTCGCACGCCGAATGGAAACCCGTTTTTCCCGCGCAACGGCACGTTGACGGGCCCCACCGGCGGGAGGGCCGGCAAGTGAAAGGGAAGGAAGAATGAATATATCGAGACGCATGGCAATGTCGGTTCTTGGCGCTGCACTTCTTGCCGGTTTCGTGTCCCCTGCCGCAGCGCAGACGGTGGATGCGATCAAATCGGCCGGGACCGTCAAGGTTGGAATGCTGGTCGATTTTCCGCCGTTCGGAATCATGGACGCGAGCAACAACCCGGACGGCTATGATGCGGATGTCGCGAAATTGCTTGCCAAGGAACTCGGCGTCGAGGTGACGATCGTGCCCGTGACCGGCCCGAACCGCATTCCGTACCTGCAGAGCAACCAGGTGGACCTACTCGTCGCCTCGCTCGGCATCACCGAAGAGCGCGCCAAGAACGTCGATTTCTCTCAGCCTTACGCCGGCATCTCGATCGGCGTGTTCGGCGCACAGGATCTGGCTATCGCAAAACCGGAGGACCTGGCCGGCAAGACGATCGGCGTCGCGCGCGCCAGCACGCAGGACACGGCGGTCACCAAGATCGCGCCGCCGGACGCCAACATCCAACGTTTCGATGACGACGCCAGTGCGGTGCAAGCGTTGCTTTCCGGCCAAGTCGAGCTGATCGGCGTCTCCAATGTCGTCGCCCAGCAGATCGAGGCGGCCGCTCCGGGGCGGTTCAATCAGAAGCTCGTCTTGAATCAGCAGGTCCAGGGTATCGCCGTCCGCAAGGGATCGAGCGAGATGCTCACCTTCGTCAACACCTTCCTCGACAAGGTCAAGGCCGACGGACAGCTCAATGCCATTCATGAGAAATGGCTTGGTTCTCCGCTGCCGGACTTCGTGACGAAAGCGAAATGAGAAAACGGGAGCCCCTCGCGATGAACATGGCAAGCGAAATCGCCTCCGCCCCCGCTCTGCGCGGGGCTTCTGATCCGGCCGTGCGCATGGAGGACGTCAACAAGTGGTATGGGTCCTTCCATGCCCTGAAAAACGTCAACCTGACCGTTGGCCGCGGCGAACGGATCGTCATTTGCGGACCTTCGGGCTCCGGCAAGTCGACGATGATCCGCTGCATCAATCAGCTCGAGACCATTCATTCGGGCACGATCGTCGTAGATGGTCACGACCTGACCGCCGGCGGAAAGAATGTCGATCTGATCCGCCAGGAGACCGGCATGGTCTTCCAGCAGTTCAACCTGTTCCCCCATATGACGGTGCTCGAGAACTGCACGCTCGCTCCGATGAAAGTGCGCGGCATCACGAAGGCCGAAGCCGAGGAGACCGCCATGACGTTTCTTCGGCGTGTGCGCATCCCCGAGCAGGCGGCGAAATACCCGGCGCAGCTTTCGGGCGGCCAGCAGCAGCGCGTGGCGATCGCGCGTGCGCTGTGCATGAATCCGAAGATCATGCTTTTCGACGAGCCGACCTCGGCGCTCGATCCGGAAATGGTCAAGGAGGTGCTGGACACCATGGTCGATCTTGCGAACGAAGGCATGACCATGCTGTGCGTGACGCACGAGATGGGCTTCGCGCGAAGCGTTGCCGATCGTGTCGTCTTCATGGACCGCGGCGAGATCCTCGAAGTTGCGACCCCCGATACTTTCTTCGACGCTCCGCAGCACGAGCGCACGCGATTCTTCCTCGGCCAGATTTCCTGACGGTCCAACTGAAGCGCGCCGCCGTCACGCGAATTTCGGCGCGCTTCAAGTCTTTGTTTTCATGCATTTCATCGTCCCGACGTCGCTACACACCTTGCGCGGCACCTCAGCAATTGGAGTTTAGACCGTGAAACCAGATCTATTGCTCGTAGAGCCAATGATGCCGCTCGTCATGGAGGAGCTTCACCGGGACTATACGATTCACAGGCTCTATGAAGCCGCTGATCGGCCGGCGCTCGAGACGGCACTTCCGTTGATCCGTGCGGTTGCGACCGGCGGCGGCACGGGCCTGTCCAACGACTGGATCGAGAAGCTTCCTTCACTGGGGATCATCGCGATCAACGGGGTCGGCACGGACAAGGTCGATCTTGCCTATGCGCGCAGCCGCAATATCGATGTGACGACGACGCCGGGCGTGCTCACGGACGACGTCGCCGATCTCGGTATCGCGCTCATGCTTGCGGTCCTGCGCCGGCTCGGCGACGGCGACAGGCTGGTGCGGGAGGGCCGCTGGGCGGCGGGCGAACAACTGCCGCTCGGCCATAGCCCGAAGGGCAAGCGCATCGGCGTGCTCGGCCTCGGTCAGATCGGACGTGCATTGGCGATCCGCGCGGAGGCCTTCGGCATGTCGGTGCGCTACTGGAACCGCTCGAGGCTGACCGACGTCACGTGGGTGGCCCATGAAAGCCCGGTCGATCTCGCCCGCGACAGCGACGTTCTCGCCGTCTGCGTGGCGGCGAGTGCGGCAACGCAGAACATCGTCGACGCTTCCGTGCTTGAAGCGCTCGGTCCGGAGGGCATCGTGGTCAACGTCGCGCGCGGCAGCGTCGTCGACGAGGACGCCTTGATCGGGGCACTGAGATCCGGAACGGTCGCCGGTGCGGGGCTCGACGTCTTCGTGAACGAACCCAAGATCCGCAGCGAATTTTATTCGACGCCGAATACCGTGCTCATGCCGCATCAGGGCAGTGCGACGGTCGAGACGCGGCTGGCGATGGGGAGACTCGTGCTCGCCAATCTCGCCGCCCATTTCGCTGGCCAAAAATCGCCGAACATCGCCAACTGAAGCGGGAGAAAACAGCATGATCATTCGACAGGCCCTCTTCGAGGGCGTGATCCATCCTGGCCGGGAAGAAGCATTCCGCGCCTATGTCGCGGAGAAGCTGATGCCGCTTTGGCAGGCCTTTCCGGGCGTCCGGGAAGTCCGGGTTCTCCATGCCGTGGAACGCGACGAAGGAGCGACGCCTTTCGCGATGGTTCTTTCGACTGCCTATGACGACCGCGAGGCCCTGGCGCAGGCCCTTGAATCGCCGGTGCGCTACGAGAGCCGCGAATTGACGAAGGGCCTGCTCGCGATGTTCGACGGGCACATCCACCATCACGTGTTCGAGCTTGAAGGTCGCTGACGCGCCCGGGACACCGCAAGCCTGACCGTCGACAAGGAGCCGGCCGTCAAGCGAGCCTGCCCGGACGGCAGGTTCGCTCGCAATCCCGGCAGGGCAAGGTTATCAGACCGGCCCGAGATCCTCGTAGCTTGCATGCAGAGCCCAGTCGGCGGGGCAGAAGCGGTCCTTTGCGAAATTGTGCTGGTGCCAATAGGGGTAGATATAGGACGGGCGGCTGACCTGGTTCAGACGCTCCAGTTCCTCTCCGGAAAGCCTTAGATCGACCGCGGCGATATTGTCCCTGAATTGCTGTTCGCTCAGTCCGCCGACAACCAGCGTTGCGATGCCCGGCCGGGTCAGTGTCCAGGCGAGATTGACCTGTGCGACGCTGACGCCTCGCTCCGCGGCGATTTCCTCGAGGGCATCGATGATGTTCCAAAGCCGTTCCTGATCGCGGATCGGCGGCTCCGTCCAGCCTGCGGCCTGACGGGAGTCGGCCGGAGCCTTGTCACGGCCGAAGGCGCCGGAAAGCAATCCGGCGGCGAGCGGGCTCCAGACCATGACCCCGAGGCCTTGATCGACGGAGATGGGCAACAGTTCGTACTCCGCTTCGCGCGCCTGGAGCGTATAATGGATCTGCTGCGTGACAAAGCGGGGCAGGTTTTTCGTTTCGGCGACACCGAGCGCCTTCATGATGTGCCAGCCCGAATAGTTGGAGCAGCCGATGTAGCGGATCTTGCCCTGGCGCATCAGAGTGTCGAGAGCGGAGAGCATCTCCTCCACGGGCGTAAGCCCGTCCCACTCGTGCATGAAGTAGATGTCGATATGATCGGTGTTGAGGCGCCTGAGGCTACGCTCGCATTCGCGGATCAGGTGGTAGCGCGAAACGCCCTCATCGTTCGGACCGTCGCCGATCCGCATGCGCGCCTTAGAGGAAATCAGCACGCCGTCACGCTTGCCGGCGAGTGCTTCGCCGAGGATCTCCTCAGAGCGGCCAAGCGAATACATGTTGGCGGTGTCGAAGAGGTTGACGCCGCCGTCAAGACAGACGTCGATGAGCCGTCGGGCGTCTTTTACGTCCTGACTTGCCACCTTCGCGAACGCCCCCACCCCGCCGAAGGAGAAGGTCCCCATCGTGATGGCCGAGACTCTGAGGCCGGAGCGGCCGAGTGTCCTGTATTCCATTGTTTACTCCCATCAATGAATTCAAGCTGAAGGCGCGGCGGTCTCAGATGGATGCCAGCTGCCTCGCGACATAGGCCATCCCAAGTTCCGGACTGGTCAGGAAGGGCGCCGGTGTTTCATCAGCCCCGTCGGCAAGCGCCGCGGCCATCGAAGCCTGGGCAAGCACGACGAGATCGACGGTTTCCGCCACCGACCGGTAGCCTTCCATCACCCGCGCGTCATGCCCCTTGCGATCGCCGGCGCTGAGCCGCTCGAACGCGCCCTCGCACAACACGGGCACGATCGTGCAGTCCTTTCCCGCAGCCTTCGCGCAGTCCTGCAACAGCGCGCTTGTCGGGACCAGCGTCGTGGATAGCGTCGCCAGCACGCCGATGCGCCGGGCGCGTTCCACGGCCTCCACGGCCATACCCTGATCGATGCGGAAAAGCGGGACGGACGAGAGCGGTCGAATGAGGTCGACGGCACCGCCAAGCGTCGAGCAGGTGACGACGACCGCGTCCGCACCGGCCTCGGCGGCGGAGAAGACATAAGTGGCAAGCCGCTGCGTCGTCTGCTGCGAGAGCGCGCCGTCACGCACGGTGTTGGCGAGCAGGCTTTCATCGACGATGTTGTAGCTCGTCCAGTCGGGAAGGGATCGGGTGACAAGCGGCCGGAACCTGGCCACGAGATCAGGCACCGTGTGTATCAGCGCCAGAGACGGCATCGCAAGTTCCTCCCATCGCAGGCTGAAAAAGGTGACGGCGCCGCGCGTCTTATCAGACGCGCAGCGAAGCCGTAACGCTTTGAATTACTGCATGTTTTCTTAAATCGGCTGCGATTTAAGAAAACATTCAGTCTACAGGCAGCTTCGCGGCCGTGGTCTTGCTAGGCCGTCGTCCAATCGGCTGCTTTTCTCCGCGCGAGTCGCTGGCGCGGACGACAAGGTCCGCTCCCACCAGGATCTTCACCGACGGCTGCAACTCGGAGGCATTAATCAGGTCGTCCAGAACGGTCACGGCAAGGTAGCCGATCTTGCGCTTTGAAACCTCGATCGTCGTCAACGACGGTTCCATGGTCGCACTCTGCGGCAGATTGTCGAAGCCGATGACCGAGACATCATCCGGGATGCGGATGCCGAACTCCTTGAGCGCCCGGATGAAGCCATAGGCGATGATGTCGTTGGTGCAGAAATAGCATTCGGCGAGCTCGATGCCGGAGCGCAGGAGCGCGCGCGTATCGGCATAGGCGCCATCATAGGTCGACTCCACCGAGATGACGTCTTCCTCACGCGGCTTCAGGCCGAGACGCGCCATGTTCTTGAAGAACGCATCCCGCCGCAGCCTGAAGTTCGTGGTATCGACATGGCTCGCCACGAAGCCGATGCGCTTGAAACCCTGCCGCTGGAATCGCGACAGCACCTTGTAGACCGCGTCCTCGTTGTTCATGTCGACGAAGTTGGCGTCGATCACGTCGTAGAACGTATCGATGAAAACCGTCGGCAGGCCCAGGCCCTGTATCAGGCGTATATCGGCCTCGGTAAGTTCCGTCCCCAACGCGATGACGCCGCTGATCGGGGCACCGGCCAGCGACTCCGCGACGGAGCTGATGGGCTGGCCTTCGAAACTGACGACCTCAAGCGTGTAGTTCCGGCGCGTAGCCTCCGCCGACATGCCGTCGATGTAGTCGGAAATGAAGACGCTGTGATCGCGGTTAACCGTATGGCCGTGTTTCGCGATCTTCAGGAACCGCAACGTTTCGCCCGGCTCGGAACTGCTCTTGGTGGCGCGCGGCACGTAGTTGAGATTGGCAACCGCCTCCAGCACGCGCGCTCGCGTGACGCCGGAAATGTCCCCTTTCCCGTTCAGGACGAGCGAAACCGTAGCAGGCGAAACGCCCGCCGCGTCCGCGATATCCCGGATCGTCAGAGTCTTCTTTTCCTTCATGCGCGCCTGTCCGGATCCCTATTTTTATGCTGCGGAGGCGAAGCGTTTAGTAAACAGATCTCCGGCCTGATTTGGAGGCGTAAGGCAAAAAACGCGCTTCCGCAACCGAAATCCATTGAAAATCGGCTTGCAGAAGGTAATCGGCTTTGATAACCAGTTTAGTAAAGCTTGCTATCGTTTACTAAACATGGGAGGAGACCATGCAAAAGACTGGCGGGCAGCTGGTTATGCTCGTTGCCATCAATTGCCTGCTGCTGGTCCTGGGCGCTGCCATATCGGGCGGCTCCTTCCTTTCGCTGTTCAATCTCCAGTCGATGGCGAGCCAGCTGCCGGAAATCGGCCTTCTGGCCATTGGCGTCATGCTCGCCATGTGTGCCGGCAATGGCGGCATCGACCTTTCGGGCATTGCGCTTGCGAACCTCTCCGGCGTGCTTTCCGCGGTGATCGTGTCCTCTTTCCTGTCGAGCGCCGATAGCGAGACGGCTTTCAGCCTCGCATTCATAGCAGGCGCGATGGCGATAGGTTTCTTCGGTGGCCTGACCAACGGGCTGTTGATCTCAAAACTCAACATTACGCCGATTCTTTGCACGCTTGGCACGCAGATGGCCTTCATGGGGCTCGCTGTCGTCGTCTCCGGCGGCAAGGCCGTGATGGTAGGCAGTCCCGCGCTCCTTTCCAGCATCGGCAACGACATGTTCCTGGAAGTGCCGATCAGCTTCCTGATCTTCGTCGTCGTAGCGGGATTGATCGCCGCCGCGTTGAAGTTCACGCCCTATGGGCTCTGGCTGATGTTGATGGGTACCAACCCGAAGGCGGCACTCTATGCAGGCTTTCCGAAGAATGGCGTGCTGGTGGCCACCTATGCAATCAGCGGCACGCTTTCGGGATTGGCGGGCGTCATCATCGCCGCGCGCAACGTCAACGTGAAGTTCGACTATGGCAGCTCGTATCTGCTGATCGCGATCCTGATCGCAGTCATGGCCGGCGTGAAGCCCGAAGGCGGCTATGGGCGCGTGATCTGCGTCGTCCTCAGCGCCGTGGCGCTTCAGCTGATGTCCAGCCTGCTCAACTTCGGCGGCTTGTCCAACTTCGTGCGTGATTTCGCCTGGGGGCTGTTGCTGCTCACCTTCCTTGCCGTCGGCCGCTACGACCTGACCGGCTTTCTGTTTCCTGGCAATCGCCAGCCCGTTTCTTTGGCGCCGCGCCCTCACGCGCCGAAGCGAGACAACTGAGGGAAGCTTTGTTGTGGAGGAAAACATGAAAGCATTATCGAAGAAGATGCTGGCCGGCACTGCCGTAGCGGCAGCAATGCTCGCCGGTTCCGCAGGCGCCCTCGTCGCGCAGGAAAAGCCGGTTATTGCAACCGTCGTCAAGATCAGCGGTATCCCGTGGTTCGACCGCATGAACACCGGTGTGGACGCCTTCGCCGAGGCCAATCCGGACGTGGACGCGAGCCAGAGCGGCCCGGCCACCGCCGATTCCGCCCAGCAGCTCCAGATCATCCAGGACCTCGTCGCCAAGGGCGTCAATGCGCTTGCCGTCGTTCCGATGGACCCGGCCGTGCTCGAAGGCACCTTCAAGCGGGCGATGGAGCGCGGAATCGTCGTCGTGACGCATGAAGCGGACAACCAGACGAACACCAATGCGGATGTCGAGGCGTTCGACAACGCCGACTACGGCGCTGCGCTGAACGAGCGTCTGGCGGAGTGCATGGGCAAGGAAGGCAAGTGGACCACCTTCGTCGGCTCGCTCGGCAGCCGTACCCACATGCAGTGGGTTGGCGCCGGAGAAGAGAACGCCAAGAAGTACTCTGGCATGGAACTCGTGGACCCCAACAACGAATCCTTCGACGACGCCAACGGCACCTATGAGAAGGCCAAGGAGATCCTGCGCAAGCACCCGGATATCAAGGGCTTCCAGACCTCCGCCGGCAACGACGTCCTCGGCGTCGGCCGCGCGATCGACGAAGCCGGCCTGACGGGCAAGGTTTGCCTCGTCGGTACCGGTCTGCCGAACCCCTCCGCCGATCTGCTCGAGTCGGGTGCGATCACCGCCATCGGCTTCTGGGATCCGCAAAAGGCCGGCATGGCCATGAACGCCGTTGCCAAGCTCTTGCTCGCGAAGAAAGAGGTCACCAACGGCATGGATCTCGGCGTCGAGGGCTACAACAAGGTCACCGTGAAGAAGGGCGCGGGCGAGGGCCTGCTGATCGTCGGCAACGGCATGGTTCTCGCCGACAAGGCCACCTACAAAGAGCATCTTTTCTGATCGCTCCCAAGCCGGCCGGGGGCTCCAAGGGGTCCCCGGCTGTTAACCGCCGCACTGACTGCGGCGTCGGCAATTCACGAAGGATCCGACGTGTTGGCAAGAGCAACTAGCGAGCAAGGCTTGGGCCGGTTTCTGGAACTCAGAAACATCCAGAAATGGTTTGGCGGCGTGCACGCCCTGCGCGGCATCGACCTCACCCTTCAGCTTGGCGAGGCCTATCACCTTTTGGGCGAAAACGGCTGCGGCAAGAGCACGGTCATCAAGATCATGTCCGGGGCGCTTGAGCCGAGCGCCGGGGAGATCGTGCTGGACGGCCAGACCTTCACCGCCCTCACTCCGATCCAGTCGCTCGCCGCAGGGATCGAGACCGTATACCAGGATCTCTCGCTTCTTCCGAACCTGACGGTCGCGGAAAACGTCGCTCTGAACGAACAGCTTGTCGGCGGCAATGGCCGCCTGGCGCGTCTTTTTGACCGGTCACGTCTCAGGCAGACTGCCGAGAAGGCGCTGGCCACCGTCGGTTTGCCGACGGACCGCGCGTTCCTCAACACCACCGTTTCCGATCTTCCGCTTGCGGCACGCCAGCTCGTGGCGATCGCGCGCGCCATCGCCACCCGCGCCAAGCTTGTGATCATGGATGAGCCCACCACTTCGCTCACCCGACGCGAGGTCGACAATTTGATCCGCGTCGTGGAACGGCTGCGCTCGGAGAATGTCGCGGTGCTGTTCGTCACCCACAAGCTCGACGAGTGCTACCGCATCGGCGGCCACGCCATCGTGTTTCGCGACGGGCAATGTGTCGCGCAGGGTCCCATTGAGAATTACAACAAGAAGCAGCTTGCCGAGCTGATGACGGGACGCGTCATCGATTCCGAGCGCTACCGGACCGGCAAGCCGATGGCTGCGGAGCTTCTGAACGTCAGCCGGCTGATGGCCGCCGGCGTTGAGGAGGTCAGCTTTGGCGTGCGGCAGGGCGAGATCCTCGGCATCACGGGGCTGGCGGACTCCGGCCGCAACGAGCTTGCCATGGCTATTGCCGGCGTCGAGCCGGCCGGTTCCGGCACGATCACCCTCGACGGGCGCGACGTGTCCATAAGACGCCCTGCCGACGCCATTGCGAATGGCATCGGCTATGTCCCCGAGGATCGCCTCGCCGAAGGTCTGTTCCTCGACAAGTCAATTTTCGAGAACGAAATCGCGCTGATCATCACCAGGCTCAGCAATGCGCTCGGCGTCGTCGACAAGGAAGAGGGCCGCACCATCGCTGCCCGCCTTTCCGAGGATATGCGCCTCAACACCAAAGATCTCGATCTTCCGGTCGGAGCGCTTTCCGGCGGTAACCAGCAGCGCGTGCTGATCGGCCGCTGGCTCAGCATCGCACCGAAGCTGCTCGTCCTCCATGGTCCGACGGTCGGCGTGGATGTCGGCTCCAAGGATACGATCTATCGCGCCATCCAGTCCCTCGCCGAGGCCGGCATGGGCTTGATCATCGTCAGCGACGACCTGCCGGAGTTGCTCCAGAACGCCGACCGCATCCTCGTCATGAACAACGGACGCGTCGTCGCCGAGTTCGACGCGGAGCAGGCGACCGAGGACCAGCTCTACAGGGCAATGCTGACTTCGAAGATGGAGACCGTTCAATGAGTGCTTCACGGATCGAGGAGCTTCAGGAGAGCGCCTCTGAGACCCGGTCCTTCAGCCTGGGAGACCTGATCCGCAGGCGGCCGGAAACGATCACCTTCATGCTGTTGGTGGCGATCTGCGTCATCGTTACGGCAATCAATCCCGGTTTCCTTCAGCCTTCGACGCTGATCGACATCGGTCGTGCGAGCGTCGTGATGGGCCTGTTCGCCCTCGGCGTCTTCATCATCCTGGCAGCCGGCGGCATCGACGTCTCGTTCACGGCCATCGCGGCCTTCACGATGTATTCGCTGACGGTGCTGGTGCTCAACCACTTCCCCGCCACGCCGATTGTCGTCATTCTGGTTGCGGCCATCCTGGGCGGCACGCTTCTCGGCGTCGTCAACGGCCTGCTGGTGTACCATCTGAAGGTGCCGTCGCTGATCGTGACGATCGGCACCCAGTATCTGTTCCGCGGTTTCCTGCTCTCCTTTATCGGCACGGTCTGGATCATGTCGCTGCCGCCGCAGATGGGTGCGTTCGGCCGCATGCCGCTCTTTCAGTTCGAGTCCGCGAACGGTGCCGTGGTCACGCTGCCCTTCTACTTCCTGATCCTGCCGGTGGCGGCGCTAATGACCTGGTGGATCCTGAACCGCACGCTGATGGGCCGCGCCATTTTCGCCGTCGGCGGCAACGCGAACATCGCCAGCCGCCTCGGCTACAATCTGCGCACGGTCCAGATTTTCCTGTTCGGTTACGCCGGAGCGTTGGCGGGACTTGCTGGCATCATCCACGTCTGTGCCAACCGGCAGGCCAATCCCTTCGATCTGGTCGGGACCGAGATCAACGTGATCGCAGCCGTTGTCCTCGGCGGTGCAAGGATCACCGGAGGTACGGGCACCGTGCTCGGCACCCTTCTCGGCGTGCTTCTGATCGTCGTCATCAACAGCGTGCTCGTGATGGTGGGAATTCCCAGCACATGGCAGCGGCTCGTCGTGGGCATTTTCATCCTGCTCGCCGCCGCTTTCTTCGTCACCCGTCAGCGCAAGAAATAAGCCCCTATCCAGAGAGGAATCCATGAAGAAGTTTCTGAACGACCCGGTCAATTTCGTCGACGAGATGCTCGAGGGTATCTACGGCGCGCACAAGGAACTGACCTATGTCGCCGATGACAAGCGCTGCATGGTGACGGCGAAGCCGAAGGCCGGCAAGGTCGGGATTGCGACCGGCGGCGGCTCCGGCCACCTGCCGCTCTTCCTCGGCTATGTGGGGGATGGCATGCTCGATGGCGCGGCCGTCGGCGGCGTCTTCCAGTCGCCGAGCGCCGAGCAGATGTACCAGGTCACCAAGCAGATCGACCAGGGCGCCGGCGTCCTCTACATCTACGGCAACTACAGCGGCGACATCATCAATTTCGACATGGCAGCCGAGCTTGCCGATCTCGATGGCATCCAGGTGAAGCAGGTGGTCGGCAACGACGACGTGGCTTCTTCCGTGGTGGGCGAGGAGCACAAGCGCCGCGGCGTCGCCGGTATCTTTTTCGTCTACAAGGCAGCCGGCGCGGCTGCGTCCGAGGGCCTGTCTCTCGACGAAGTGACCAGGATTGCCGACAAGGCGCGGTCGCGGACCCGGACCATGGGCGTCGCGCTGTCGAGCTGCGTCGTGCCGGAGATCGGGCACGCCACCTTCTCGATCGGCGAGGACGAAATGGAAATCGGCATGGGCATCCATGGCGAGCCTGGCATCAGCCGCAAGAAGCTGGCGCCAGCCGACAAGGTCATCGACGAGATGATGGAGCGCATCTTCGCCGAGACGGATTACAAGCAAGGCGACAATGTCGCCGTGCTCGTCAACGGCCTCGGCGGTACGCCGATGGAAGAGCTCTACATCCTGTTCCGTCGTGTCGCGCAGCTTCTCGATCAGCGCGGCGTCAAGGCAAAGCACGTTTGGGTTGGGGAATTCGCGACCTCGATGGAAATGGCTGGAGCCTCGGTTTCGGTGCTGCATCTCGACGAGGAGCTCGACCGGCTCGTTGCTGCGCCTGCCAACACCCCGTTCTTCAAGCACTTTGCATCCTGAGGTGAGATGATGGACGCGATAAATGCTTCCGACCTGATCCGGCTTTTTGAGACCTGGAAGTCGCTTTTTGCCGAACAGCGCGACTTCCTCATCTCGCTCGATGGCAAGGTCGGCGATAGCGACCTCGGCATCACCATGAGCAAGGCGTTTGCCGCGGCCGCCGAGGCGGTTGCGGCCGAGGGCGAGGCGGCGGGCATTTCCAAGCTCCTGCGGACGGCAGGGGCGACGATGGCGCGGACTGCGCCGTCGACGATGGGGACGCTGACGGCGACTGGTTTCCTGCGTGCGAGCAAAGCGACCGAAGGCGCCGACATATTGGGGACCGGCGAAACGGCCGCGTTCTGGCGGGCGTTCCGTGACGGCGTCGCCGAGCGCGGCAAGGCGAAGCTGGGCGACAAGACCTTGCTCGACGTGCTGGATCCGATCGCCGTTGCGCTCGAGACCGCGGCCGGCTCCGGCGAGCCGCTCGCCAAGGCGCTCGCGGCGGCATCGGATGCTGCGGAGCGCGCGCTTGAAGCCACCAAATCGATGCTTGCGCAACATGGCAAGGCAGCCGCCTTCCAGGAGAAAACCATCGGCCTTCAGGATGCAGGCGCCACGGTCGGCCATTTCCTGATCAGGAGCATGGCCGAGTTCGCCGACAGTTGAGCGGTCGCCCCGCGCCCGCAACGCCCACAAGGGCGCGGCGGCGGGATCCTCTCAGTGGCAGATCGAATTGGCTACTGCACGAGGTAGGCTTCGACCGCGCCGATGCCTCGCAGATCCAAGGCGCAGCGCGGCTCGAGCGTCCACTGGCCTCGAAGAGAGCGCCGGGTCGCCTCGGAGATCTGTATGCCGTCGGCAACTCCCTGGGACTCGAGGCGGCTCGCGATGTTCACGGTTTCTCCCCAGACATCGTAGACGAAACGAAGGCGGCCGATCAACCCGGCGACAACCGGTCCCGAATGAATTCCGATCCGGACCCGAAAGCGGTCGCGCTCGGGAGCCATGTCCTTCAATGATTCAAGCATGGACTTCGCGAGAGCCACGAGCCTGTCGGCGTGGTCCGCTGCGGGTTCCGGGATCCCGCAAGCGGCCATGTAGGCATCGCCGATGGTCTTGATCTTCTCCACGCCGTGCTGTTCCGTCAGGACGTCGAAGCGGCTGAACATCCCGTCCAACCGGGTGACGAGATCGGATGGTGGCAGCCTTGTCGCGATGGCGGAGAAGCCGACGATATCCGCAAAGAGAATGGAAACCTCTTCGAAGCGGTCCGCGATGATCTCTTCGCCCTCCTGCAATCGGGTGACGATCTGGTCGGGCAGGATCGCGTGAATGAGCGTATCGGCTCGCCGTTTCTCTGTTTCGATCTGCTGAAGATAGCGGTGCTCGCGGTCGAGCCAGCGCTTCTTCTCCAGCGTCGAGTTGATGCGTGCGCGCAGCAGGACCGGATTGAACGGCTTCGTCAGATAGTCGTCGGCTCCGGCCTCGATGCATCGGGCGACCGCCGCGACTTCGCTCAGGCCCGATATCATGATCACCGGCACGTGCCGCCATCGGCCCTCCGACTTCAGTCGCGAGAGCATCTCTATGCCGTTCATGTCGGGCATCAGTATATCGAGCAGAATAAGATCGAACTCGTCCTCGGCCAATCTTGCGAGCGCCGACAGTCCGGATTCGGCGGTGACGACGCGATGACCCTCGCGCCGCAGCCTGCGGGAGAGAAGGTCACGATTGCTGGCGACGTCGTCAACGACGAGAATTCTGCCACCCTGATCCGGCCATGCGGCATGCTCGGTCGTGAAGAGAAGCCGTTCAAGCCCGGCCGCGTCGATTTCGGCTTTCTCGCCCGACTGGAGCGTCTCGATCGCTTCGCCGCGCGAAAGGCCCGCAATGGCATCGACCTGTTTCAAAAGCTCGGCTGCGGCCGCAAGAATGACGCCGAGATCCTCCATCAGCGGGTGCTCGTGCACGTCCCTTGCGTCTTCGAGGAGCATTTCCGAATAGCCGATGATGGCGTTGAGCGGCGTGCGCAGGTCATGGCGGAGCCTTGCCTCCGCTTCTGCTTCCGGGATCTCCGCAGAGCAGGCCGTGCCGTCGAGCAGGTGATCGACGAGCCCGTTCAGTTGCCTGGCGGCGGTGCCGATCCGCTCCAGGTCGGCCTGCATGTGGTGCAGGCCGAGATCCCGCGCCTGCTCGATAAGCAGCTCCTGAAAACCCGAAATCGCCCGAGCGGGGCCTGCTAGCTTCTGGGCCACATGCGCGGCAATCGCCTGGCGCTGGAACTCGTTTCCGATACTCATCTTGCGGACGCCGTTCAATCTATGTCGCGAGCAACTGCTCGATTTTCCGCACGAGCTGCGGCAGGTCGACAGGTTTGCTGTCATAGTCGTCGCAGCCAGCCTCGAGCGCCATGTCGCGGTCGCTCGCCATTGCATGCGCAGTAAGCGCGATGACCGGTATTCCTGACGTCACCGGATTGGCCTTGATCCGCCGGGTCGCCTCCCAGCCGTCCATTACGGGCAGGCTCATGTCCATGAGAATGAGGTCGGGCTTTTCCGATGTGGCGAGCTCGACGCCCGCCTTGCCATTTTCGGCGATCAGCACGTCGAAGCCGCGACGAGACAATCGTCGCGAAAGCATGTCGCGGTTCATTTCATTGTCTTCCACCAGAAGGATTCTCGTCATTTCCGGTTCCTCCGGCCTGCTGCATGTTCGCTTGAATCGGAGCCGACCCAAGGATGAAAACACGCAGCGATTCCAAGTGCTGCAGCACCGCGCGCCGGAGATGACGCGCGGTGCTGCAGGCTTTAGCCCTCGGCAACGGCGTTACCGACTGTTTCCTGCCTTGCTATCTGGCGCTCGAGTGCCTTGACCAATTGGGACCTGCTGTTTGCGCCCTTGTTTACCACCGCGACCGCTCGATCGCGCAGCCATATCAATTCGTTTGAAGAGAGGTCCTTCGACGTGACCACCACGACCGGGATGTTTTGCAGCTCCGGCGTCCTCTGCATCTCGCTCAGCGTCTGGAATCCGTCCATCTCCGGCATCAGAAGATCGAGCAGGACGAGACGCGGCAGAAGCCGCTTCATCATTTCCAGCCCGCGAATACCGTCGCCTGCCTCGTGGACGGTCCAATTCCTCTTCACCAGAATGCGCCGGAGAAAGTCGCGTGAAGCCTGGTCGTCGTCGATGACCAGCACGTCGCGGTTGCCGCCGCCGTGAGCCTCTATCGTCCGGATCAGCTTGTCGGTGTCGATGGGTTTGGTGAGATATTCGACTGCGCCGAGCGAGAGGCCGAGTTCGCGATCCGCCAGGATGGTCGCCAGGATCACAGGGATCGTGCATAGTTCGGGATCGCTCTTCAAGGTGCGCAGCACCGACCAGCCGTCCTGATGAGGCATGATGATGTCGAGGATGATTGCGGCCGGCCGATGCTGCCGGGCGGCTGCTATTCCTTCCGCCCCGCTTGCCGCCTCGATCGAGGCGAGCCCCGCCTCGGCGAGCGCCTTTGCGATCAGGGTTCTCGCCGCCGGTTCGTCGTCGATGATGAGGGCAGTGCGACCCGGCTCTAAAGTCGGCGCCGGCTCGGCCGCTCGAGGCTCCTCGGCTTCTCGCCTGCACTGCGCCGGCACCTCCATCGTGAAGACGGAGCCTTTCCCGACTTCGCTTTCGACTGTGACGACGCCGCCGATCATGTGACTGAAGCTGCGGGTGATACTCAGGCCCAGCCCGGTGCCGCCGTAGTTGCGGGTGGTGGAGGCATCCGCCTGGGTGAAGGCGTTGAAGAGCCGTTCCCGCTGCTCTGGTGTCATGCCGATCCCCGTATCGGATACCTTGAATACCAGCCAGTCGCCGTCGGCGCGCCCCTCGCGCCGGACCGAGAGCGTGACCCGGCCGCCATTGGTGAACTTGGCCGCGTTGCTGAGCAAATTGAAAAGATTCTGGCGCAGCTTGGTCTGGTCGGAGTGCATCTGCCCAAGATCGGCCTCACGGTCCTCTATGAACTCGTTCCGGTTCCTCGCCATCAGCGGTGTGACGGTAGCGGCGACGTCGCGGAGCAATTCGGCGACGTCGAAAGTCTCAAGGAAAACCTCCATCTTGTTCGCTTCGATCTTCGACAGGTCGAGGATATCGTTGATGAGCGAGAGGAGATGCCGGCCGGCGGAGGCAATTTTCTCGAGGTCCGGAACAAGCTCGCTGTCCTGGTGGTCGCGTGCCTCTTCGATCAGCATTTCGCTATAGCCGATGATCGCGTTCAGCGGCGTGCGCAGCTCGTGGCTCATGGAGGCGAGAAAACGGCTCTTGGCCTCGTTTGCCGACTCCGCATGGCTCTTCGCCCGCTCGAGCTCGACTTGCCTCTGCTTGAGTTCGGTGATGTCGGTATAGACGGCGACGGTTCCGCCATCGGGGATCTTGCGCTTGCTGATGCGGACCCATTTGTCGCCGAACCGCTTTTCGTCGACGAGTCCAGCGGGATCCCTGTGGAGGCGCAGCCGCTCCTCGACCCACTCGTCCGGCGATTTGCCTTCGAGGTCTACTTGCCCTCTTTCCAGGTTCTGCTCCACGATTTCGCGGAAGCTCTTGCCGCGAAGCGCTGACGGCTTATGGCTCGGGAAGATTTCGCAATATTTGCTGTTAGCGATCAGGATCCGGTCGTCGGGATCGTAGAGGACGAACCCGTCGGAAATCACCTCGAGCGCCGCGGCGATCGTTCGCCTCTGCCGCTCTGCCTCGTCCTCGAGCTTCTTCTTTTCGATCGCGCCTTCTCGGAAAAGCGAAAGCGTCTTCGACATTGCTCCAAAATCGTCGCCGCCCTCCTGGGGTATCTCGACCTCATAACGTCCCTCCGTCAGCTCGCCGACGACACGACTGAGGCGCCGGAGCGGACCGACGATCGAGCGCAGGACAAGAAGAGTAAGAAGCGAGCCGACCAGAACCACGACGCCGACGAGGACGGCGGACGTCGTGGCGGTCTTCTGCGTTTGCGCGACGACCTCGTTGCGGGCGGCATCCGCATCGGCTCTCACCTGCTCGACGAGCCTGTTGAGATCTGCATCGACGTTGCCGCTGTGGGTGCGCGCCTTTGCCAGGAAGGCGTTGCCGACGATGCGATTGTCCTGGGTATAGCTGTCCGTTGCCTGGAGCGCGGTCTCGACATAGGCGTCGACCTCTGTACGGATTTTCTCGACCGCCTCGGGCGAATGCTCTGCAAGACGCTCCAGTTGAATCTGCAGGCGCTTGCGGGCCTCGTCGGCGTTGCGCTGTGAATTCATCAGCAGGCTGACCGAGAGGTCGGTCAGCCAGTATCTGAGGTCGCCGAAGGCGACATGCGCCGCAGCCGCCGAATCGGCGCGATCGAACAGTTCCCTTGTCTCGGCCATCTGCTCGGCGCTGCGGTAGAGCGCCTGGGTGAGAAAAACGGATGAGAGGATCAGACTGATCAGGCCGGCGGCGGTCAGCGCCGCGACGCGCGCGGAGATCGGCAGATTGGCAAGCCGGCTTCCGAGGCTCCTGGCCGGCGCCGGGGCAGCCTCGATCGACCGCTGCTGCTCTAACGCGCTCATTTGAACAAGACGATGCTGATAGCACCGCCCAGGTCACCCGCCTTCCCCCCTTCCTTCGGATAGCCGGTGACGTCGATCTCGCCCTTCGGCGAACCGTGACAGGAAAGACAGGACTCCGTGTAGTATTCCGGCAGCAGCATCCGGAAGGCAGGGCGGCCGTTTACCTTCGTCACTTCGGTATGGGCCTCGCCCTTCGCCTTCTGAGGCTTCGAGAAGACTTCAGTGATGACCCGGGTCTCCCAGGCATCGGGAAGCGACTTGCGGTTACGCACCAGGACTTCCGGCGCGGTTACGCGCACGAGCGCCTCGTTTCCGACTTTGGCGGCGAATTTCTCGTTCATCAGGCGCGCGAAAACAGCCGGCACAAAACCCTTGAACCCGATGCCGGGACGGTTGATGTCGTCCTGCTCCTCGTCGACGACCTCACGCATGGCCTCGACCTGCGCCTGCAAAAGTCTGCGGTCGCGCTCGGCGAGATCATCGGTGATCAACGGATGGCCGGTGCGCTTGGCATAGAGCGCAATCGCCTCTGCCGTGAAACGCTCGCCATCGAGATGCTTGTCGCCGACGGCCGGATCATTGATGAGCGACTGATAATTCGAAAGGACGCTTCGGGCCGCCCTCAGCAACTCGGCGAGCCGCTCCCCGGTCGCCACATCGGCGGCCTCTTGAGCCGCCACCGAAGACGACAAGAGCAGACACCCGCACAAGACGGTGAAAATGCGGTTTCGCGCCAAAGCTACAAGGGCTTCCATTTTCTTTCCCCCCCGAGAGGAAGCGCAAGTGGGAACGATACCACAGCAAGACCGCTGGAAGGAGTCATCTATGGAACATGGCTTGGCCGTTTAAGTGAGCGAAGGGACGGAGCGTGTGGGTGAGCTTGTTTAAACGGGGCTGCGAGGAGCAGGCTCGGGGCGCCCTATCGGGATCTCGAATGCTGCATGATCGAGGCGGCGGGCGATGCGCTCGCTCAAATGCCTGCAAGATGGCGAAGTATCGGAACAAGCCATTTTCTCCGGAGTTGCTTATGCATGCAGCGAGAGGAAGCTCCTCTCATCCATCGGCGGACAATCCATGGGTACGAACGAAATCGATGCTGCCGAAAGGCTGGCGGCCGCGGAGCCGGGGAGGGGGCGGGATGCCGCCACGCCGCGGGAAATACCTGCGAAGGGGCTGCGGGATGTCTTCTGGCGAGTGGTATCCGAAATCTCTGAGGAGCGAATCGTCCTGATCGCGGCCGGGGTGAGTTTTTATCTGCTGCTGGCGCTGTTTCCTGCATTGGCTGCCCTGGTCTCGATCTACGGGCTTGTCGCGGATCCATCCGCGATCGGCACACACATGGGCATGCTTGATGCGTTGCTGCCGCCCGGGTCCTACGACCTGATCGCGGATCAGTTGCAGACACTGACGACGCAGAAAACATCCACGCTCGGCCTCAGCTTCCTGGTGAGCCTGCTCGTTTCCTTGTGGAGCGCCGCCAATGGCATGGCAGCGCTTTTCGACGCGATGAATGTCGCCTATGGAGAAAGGGAAAAGAGGGGCGTCCTGTCGAGAACCCTCCTGTGTCTTGTGTTCACCTTTGCAGCGCTGCTGTTTGCGGTCGCGCTGATCGTTGCGATCGGCGTCGTGCCGGCCGTGCTCACCTATCTGTGGCTCGATCGTTGGGTGGAAGTTTTGACCAAGATGGCCAGATGGCCGGCTATTCTGCTGCTTGCGACGATCGGCACGGTCCTCATCTATCGATTTGGGCCGAGCCGGGAACGGGCGAAACTCAGATGGCTGAACTGGGGCGCTGTATTCAGCACATTGCTGTGGCTCGCTGCCTCCGCGATCTTTTCTTTCTATCTGGAACACTTCGCCAATTACAACGCCACATATGGCGCTCTCGGCGCCCTTGCAGGTCTCATGATGTGGGTCTGGATCTCGGTGATCATCCTCATCGTCGGTGCGCTCATCAATGCCGAACTCGAGCACCAGACGGCGGTAGACTCCACGACAGGAAAGCCGCTGCCAATGGGCCAACGCGGCGCTTGCGTGGCCGACACGCTCGGGAAAGCCGTCGATTGACGGATATGGCGCGGGAGCCTTGGGCCGCGGCACGATTGCCACGGCCGCCGGCGGGAGGCATCGATGCCGGCCTCCCGCGTTCGTTTTACCTGACCGGCCTCTACAGTAGCGCCACCTAGCTGTTGACGACTTCAACGACGGTGACGTCGAAAACCAGATCCTCTCCGGCGAGCGGATGGTTGGAGTCCACCGTCACTTGGTCGTCCTCGACGCTGGTAACGGTGAACGCCAGCTGACGGCCATCCGCAGTGGTTGCTTGAAGCCTTGTCCCGATCTCGACCCCGTCGGGAACCACGGAACGCGGGACCGTCTGCACCTGGGCGTCATCGTGAGGGCCGTAAGCTTGCTCGGCGGGAATGGCGACCGTGCTCGTCTCTCCGATGGTCATGCCGCTGATCTCGCGGTCGAGGCCGGGAATGATCTGGCCTGCGCCCACTTCGATTTCGAGCGGCTCCCGACCCTGCGAGGATTCGACCGCAGTGCCGTCGGCCAGCTTGGCAGTGTAGTGAATGCGAACGACATCGCCGTTTTTGACTTCGGTCATATCTGCCTCTGGATGGATGTTGGAGTGATGATTGCGGTCTCTTGGCGAAGGGCCGACCGCGGCGCGACATGCCGGTCTCTGCCGGCATCGGTACATGCCAGAACTAGGGCGCTGACCGCGAATGTAAACCGCGGAATGATGCGCTTGCCCTCCCGACCGCGTGGCAACGGCAGCCGCGATACCAGCAATTGCTTCGCAATTGGAACCGCCATGGAACAAGGCTGCAAGTGGCTCGTTTGATTGCAAATATGTGATCGATCGCGATACGCGATGGGAGGAGCCAAAATGAACGATGAACTAAGCAGCCGGGCCCCCGGCGATCCATTGCGGGTGCCTGCAACGACCTCGCAAGGTGTCGACGATGCCCATGGCGCGCAATCCAGTGGAATTGATGAGGGCGCGACAGATCGCAACCTGCAACAGGCGGTGCGTGAAGACCTGAACGACGTCCGGGAGTTCGCCGATGAGCGGGCGAAGCAAGCCCGGGACGCTGCAGCCCGCGCCGCCGAGCGCGAGAAGAACGTCGCGGCACGCCAACTGAGCGGCGTCGCGATGGCCATTGAGAAGGTCGGCTCCGAGCTTCAGCAGTCGGATCAACAGGCGCTTGGCCGCTACGCGCAACAAATCGGCACGTCGCTCCGCGCCTTGGCACGCGACATCGAGGGACGCGACCTCGGCGAAGTTGCGGGCATGGCCGAAGACTTCGGCCGAAGGCAGCCGCTCGCCTTTCTCGGGATCGCAGCGATTGCCGGCTTGGCCGCCAGTCGGTTTCTGACCGCCTCGGCTCAGCGTCGCCCTCGCCGAACCGTTTCCCAACCGTCCTCCGCAGCAGAGCCAGCAAGTGGCCGGCCAAGCGGAGGCGGGTGGAATTTTGAGGAGGATCAGTACAATGGCTAACCATCGGGACGACCGCCCCTTATCGGAACTGATGACCGGTTTGGTGGCGGACATATCCGGGCTTTTCCGCAAGGAAATCGATCTGGCAAAAACCGAGGCGTCCGAGACGTTGAACCGGGCGACAGGTGGTCTCGAGACGCTTCTTGTCGGCCTGATCTTCGCGATCGGCGCCATTGGCGTGCTGTTGAGCGCGGTGGTCCAGGGGCTGGCCGCGTTTTTGGCGACGCGAGGCATCACGGAACCGAATGCCGAAGCATTGTCCGCGGCCGTCGTCGGCGTCGTCGTGGGGTTGCTCTCCTGGGCAATGATTTCGCGCGGCCTGTCGACGATGAAAGGCAGCAGCCTCAAACTCGACAGGACGACAGCCTCCCTGCAGCGCGACGTGGACGTGTTTAAGGAGCAAATGCGATGAACGAATCTCTCCACACACATTCGTCTGCAGAGCTGCAGCGAGAGATCGAGGCTGATCGCCAACGGATTGAAGAAAAGCTCCACGCCATCCAGGAACGCATGTCCCCGGGACAGCTGATGGATGAAATGCTCGAATATGCCAAGACGAGCGGCGGAGCCGAATATCTCAGCAATCTCGGTGTCGCGCTCAAGGCAAATCCGATCCCCGTCGCCTTGATGGGCGTAAGCCTCGCCTGGCTGCTCGCCAATCCGGGGTCTCGCGCGCCAGGATTGAAGGATGACGACGACGGCGCGGACCACTATCCGCTCGCGACAGTGACGGGCTCCATAAGGCGCATCGGACCTGTGGAGGCGAGCTTCGGCGAGCGCTACAGCCACTTCACGGATGAAAGCGGCAGTCGCTTCAGGGCCCTGACGGACACGGCCGATCGTCGGGCGGGCCACTTCGTCGACCCAAACGGCAACGTTTACCGCGGCTTCGCCGACGCAACCGGGAAGCAGATCGAAGACATACGCAACGAGGCCGGTGCCTTGTTCGACGAGGCATCCGGTTGGGCATCCAGCACATGGCGGCAGGTGAGTGCCACGGCAAGCCGCCTGTCCGGCTCTCTCGCGGACACCGGCAAGTCGCTTGCCGGCCGCGCGCAAGATACCGGCCGATCGCTGCAAGAGGAGGGTGCACATCTCAATGCGGCTATCCTCAAGCATTTCCGCGACCAGCCGCTGGTCGGCGGCGCACTCGCCTTTGCGGTCGGTGCGGCGATAGGGGCCGCGCTGCCCCATACCGACACCGAGGACGAGGCCATGGGTGAGGCCGCTGACGACGTGCGCGGCAATCTCGCGGCGAGGACCAATGCGGCGGTCGGCGACGCGATCGAGACAGGGCAGGAGGTCCTGGAAAAGACCGGCGATGCCATGCTTGAAGCTCATGACGCTGCCCGAGATCGGTTACGCGAATCGCCCCGGGAATGAGGTCTGCCTTCATTTCACGGGGGTGCAATCGCTGATCGACAGGTTGGCCGGATGACCGCAGGGCTGAGAGTGTCTCGCGCGGCTTGCCGCGCCGAGCGAGCCTTCGCGATCACCGGCTTGCGAACGACGCGCCGCCGACGTCTCGATCCATTTCACCAGCCAGCCGAACCCCTCCCATTCGGCACCGTCCAGTGGATCGGCAAAGGCGTCGCTTCTCTTTTTGCGCTGTTGGCCTACCAGTTCCCTGTATAGGATCGTCCATTGAAGTAGCATCTCGTTGCTCCAGGCTTCTACAGCGCCGCGCGTCTTGTCAGACGCGCAAATGGCGCTGTAGCACTTTGAATTTGCTGCATGTTTCGTTAAATCGGCTACGATCTAGGGAAACATGCAGCAGCGTTGCCCGAAGATGGTTCGCGAGGCAGTGCAACTGTAGAGGCACAAACGAAAGCCATCTTTCATGGATGAAAGTCGAGCTGGCATGAAAGTCGAAAACTGGGAAGATCTTCGTCTCTTTCTGCACGTCGCCGAACAAGGCGGGCTTGCGGGTGCTGCCGAGAAGACCGGCATCAGCGCGCCGACCATCGGGCGACGGATGCTGGCGTTGGAACGGGCGACGGGCCGAGCGCTGTTCGTCAGGGCGCGGACGGGATACGAGCTCGCAGCGGATGGGCGGATATTGCTGGACCGCGTGAGGGCGATGCACGAGGCAGCGCAGGACATCGTCGATTGGCACGAGGCGGTGCATTCGATGCCGATCGTAAGGCTCCTCTCGGACAACACGCTGTCGTGCTTCACGGCAACAAGCCTTCGGCACCTTTGGGCGCCGCACGATGCTTTTCGCGTTTGCTTCAAGACGACCGAGGCCGCGATCGACCTGACACACCGCGACGTCGATATTGGGCTCGCCGCGGAGCGGCCGCAGTTGGGCAATGTCGCGGTCCGGCGTTCCGTTGCCGTTGCCTACGCGCCGTACTGCGCGCAGGGTTTCGACCATCGGCGCCATTGCAACTGGGTCTCGCTCGGTACCGATGTCGCCAACCAGCCGTGGAAGCGGTGGGCGTTCGAACAGCCGGGCCGGCACATCACGAACTGGGTAAATTCACCGCGGATGATGTTCGATCTGGTGAAGGCGGGAGCGGGCATCGCCGTCATGCCGTGTTTCATCGGCGATAGCGATCGAGGTTTCGTCCGGGCGGGGCCGGTGATCGATGAACTCGGCCATGATCTGTGGATCGTACTGCACGGCGACGAACGGGGTCGCCAAACCGTGCGCACGGTCGCAGACCGGCTTTCGGCGCTGCTCACAGCGAATGCCTCGCTTTTTTCAGGATCGAATGGCCGCGATCCGCTTTGAATGAGAGCGGGACAGTCTCAGAAATGCCGCCCTACCTCGGCGAAGAGGTCAAGGTCGGCGAGTGAATCCTCGAGGTCGGTTTTTGGGCGTGTCCCTTGCGTCACGCAGTCGTGGAAGGCGCCGAGCTCCACCCGGAAGGCATCCTCGTAGAACGGTCCGATGATCTCGGTGCCGGTTTCGGTGTCGGTGGAACTGGTGATTTCGAGCCGGGTCGGCAGGTTGCGGACATAGGGCGTGTCGTAGTTGATCTTGTATTGCCGGTTCTGGGTCAGCACCTCGATGCCTGAATCGAAGCGGGCGACGTCGTGGATCACCGCCTCGTAGACCGCGGTGAAGTGACCGTAGTCGAAGAGCGCCACCAGCGATTCCCCGCCCGATTGCCGCGCCGCCGCCACGCCCTTCGGCGGGCCCAGGAGCTCGCGCATGGCGGAAAAGCTGTGCGAGGAGAGCCCAGTCAGCACCTGATAGGCGCGCACCGCATGATTTGGGCGATCCGCGCCTATCACTTCCCGCAGAAGGGCCTGCGTCCTCGTGCGACCTTCCGTAATGACGGTCGCCGGGACGTCGGTGGCGCGTAAGATATGGCGCGTCTGGTCGACGAAGAAGCGCGATTCACGGATCAGGTCGCGGATGCGGACATGGCGGATCTCCTCGGCCGGAGGCATGCGCTTCTTTAGTTCCAGAAACGGCCGGGCGTAACGGCGCATGTAGCCGACGAAGACAGTCTTCGGGTTGTTTCTGTTGCGTTCGATGAGCGGCAGAAGTTCGCGTCGTGTGAGGCAGACGGGTTTCTCGATGAAGACGTGCTTGCCCGCTTCGATCGCCTTGGCGAGAAGCTCCGAATGCAGATAGTCCGGTGCGAGGATGAACACAGCATCGATATCCGGTGCCGCAAGCATTTCCTCGACGTGGGTGGTGCGGAGGCGGGCTCCGTAGCGCACGCCCATCGCCTCGACCAGCATCGGTGAAACGTCGCAGACGCCGGCGATCCGGAAGCCGGGGTGATCCGCGAGGAGGGGAAGATGCATGATCTGGGCGACCTCGCCCAGACCGATCAGGCCGACAGAAATCTGCATCGGCGACTGCTCCTAGATAAGTGGTTTCAGAAATTCGGCGTTGCGCTTTGCAAGCTGGGCGGGGCTCTCGCTCATGACCTCGAAATAGTCCTGTTCGACAACCACGGGGCCGGCGAAGTGGCGCTCCTTGAGCATCCGCACCACCGCGGCGATATCGACCACGCCGTCCGGGAGCGGGCACATGGCGCCCGCCTCGAAGGCTTCACGCACGGTCAGGTCTCCGGCGAGCATGCGCTCGCGCACCGTGGCGTCGATGTTCTTCAGGTGCATTGAGCCGATGCGATCCCAGACCTTGCCCATGTAGGCGAGCGGGTCCTGATTCCAGAAGGCGTGATGACCGGTATCGAAGCAGAGCTCGATTCCCGTATCCTGCAGCAGGCGGTCGATCTGCTCTTCGAACTCCACCGCGGTTGCCACATGCGGATGGAAGGCGAGGGTGATATCGAACTTTTCCCTGAGCAGCGCCTGTGCACCCTGCAGCATCGCTGTCATCGCCCGCCACTCTGCGTCGGTGAGCCGGCCGACCGCATGCGGCGGATAGACGTTGCCCTCGTCCATGAGCGTAAGGGTGCGGGCGCCGAGGGCATGAAGCAACTTGCCGATCTTCTCCGCATCCGCAAGCAACTGCGAGCCACTCAGCGGATCCGAGAAGGTGTGCACGTGCACCGTGCCGACGAGTTCGAGACCCCGGCCGGCCAGCGCGTCCTGCAACGCTGCCGGATCGGTGGGCAGGAAACCGTAGGGGCCGAGTTCGGTGCCCCGGTAGCCGGCTGCCGCGACCTCGTCGAGATATCGCCCGGCGCTCACGCGCGGATGGTCGGGATAGAAGATGCCCCAGGAACAGGGGGCGTTGGACAGGAGCATTCGGGCTCTCCTATGGCGCGAAATAGACGGGATTGGAAATTGCGCGGCGCAGCGGCTCGACCTCGAGCTCCGCCTCGGTCAGGCCCCATGGAAGGGGGGCATCACCCACCGCCGCGCGAAACTCCACGACGAGTGCGGCGTGGCTGGCGTGGGCCAGGATTTCGCAACGTAGGAATTTCTTGGGTGCGGCTTCCAGTCTGAACCTCTGGTCGACGTCCTCGATCGGCATGCGCGCGATCTCGCCGCTGGCGTCGTACCAGGCCAGGAGGTCGCCGGCCGCGCCCATGACGTGCGCCTCGGCGCGCCCGCCGGAAACGGTTGAATGAACGGTCGATCCCATCGGCGCGCCGTCGACGGTCAGTGCGAGATGCGGGCCGGTGGGGCCTTCGGTGACATAGCCGTGCCCCGCCTTCATCGCTTCGAGCACGGTGTCCTCCGAGAGTTCGGGCAGCCACAGGACCGTCGTCGGACGGGCGAGTGCGAACGGCCCTTCCGGCAGCAAGCGGGCCGGCTGGTGATAGTCGCTGCCGCCGATCGCCGACAGTTTCCGGCCCGATGCGAGCCGCTCCTGATAGCGGCGCAGCGATATCCAGTTGCGGGCAAACCAGGGCTGCTGCCAGACCTCCATGCAGTCGATCCGCGGCAACTCGTAATCCCAGGGAATGGTCGGCTTGTCGTGGTTTATCGAGAGCAGTCCGCCCTTCTCGTGCACGATCTGCGACAGCTTGTGCGCGTCCTCCCGCCTGGTCATGCGGAAGTCGATCCAGTCGTCGACGCCGAAGACGTTGGCGTGGCCTTCGGCGGTGGTCACTTCCATGGCACGCACGAAGACGAGCTCAGGCGAGGAGCGGGCATGGAAATAGCGCCGCTGGGTGGTGGTGTTGTGGTCCGCCACGGCGAGAAAATCGAGGCCTGCTTGCTTCGCCGCGGCGTGCAGGAGTTCCGGGCTGCCCTTGGCATCGGAATGGAAGGTGTGGCAGTGGAGGTCGCCCCTGTACCAGCCGGCACCCTTGCGAACGGGGCGCGGGCGTTGCGGTTGCGGTGCGTGCGGGCGCGGCGCGTCGTCGAATGCGAAGGTCAGTTCGACATCGACGCCGTGCTCGGGAACTCGGTACAGCCCCAGGATCACGCGCCAAATGCCGGCCGGCATCTCGCCATGGACATAGCCGGGCGTGGCGTCGTCGGTTGCCACGAAGAAGCGATCGCGCGCGCCGCCGCTCCAGCCGCGAAAGCCCTGTTCGCTCGGGAAATCGCCAAGTCGCGGATCGGCGCAGCCGAGATCGATGATGCAGTCGCTCGCCCCCTCGTAACGCATCGTCACCTCAAGGCGCGTCGTGCCCACGGGCACGTCGAAAGGCGCGTAGAAATAGGGCGAGCGCGCCTTGTCGGCCGGTGTCAGATGCAGGTTATACTTGAGCATGTCAGGCCGGTTCCCCATCCATCGGAAGCCGTGCTCCTGATGGATCGAAGAGGTGGACGTGTTCGGAGGAAAAGCCGAGCGTCACGGTCGCGTCGAGCGCGATCACGTCATCGGTGAAGATGCGGGCGGTAAAGCGCGCGGCATCGTCCCGCTCGAGCGTAACCAGCTTCTCCGGCCCCATATTCTCGTTGGCGAAAAGCTGCCCGTAGACGGTGTTCGCTTCTCCACCGCGTGCGATCGATAGATGTTCCGGGCGAACGCCGAGGGTCAGCTTGCTGTTGTTTTTCAATGCCGCGGCGACCGAGCGTGAGACCGGGAGCGGCGCGACGGAAACCCTGTCCGCTTTCAGGTGGAGCACGCCATCGGCGATCATCGCCTCGACGGGCAGCAGGTTCATCGGCGGGCTGCCGACGAAATTGGCGACAAAGGTGGTTGCGGGCCGGCGGTAAACCTCCATCGGCGGCGCATATTGCACAACCTTGCCGGCGTCCATCACCGCGACCCGGGTGGCAAGCGCCATGGCTTCGGCCTGGTCGTGGGTGACATAGACCGCCGTCATGCCCATGTCGCGCTGCAGATGGTTCAGGAAGCCACGCGCCTCCAGCCTGAGCTTCGCATCGAGATTGGAGAGCGGCTCGTCGAAGAGATAGACCTCGGACGGATAGACCAACGCACGCGCAAGCGAGGTACGCTGCTGCTGGCCGCCGGAAATCTGCGACGGCATGCGTTCCATGAGGTGGCCGATCTTCAGCACATTCGCCACTTCGCGGGCCCGCGCATGGCGCTTGGCTTCCGCTTCTCCGCGCACCTTCAGCGGGTAGGCGATGTTGTCGGCCAGGTTCATGTGTGGATAGAGCGCATAATCCTGGAACACCATGGAGATCTTGCGGTCCTTCGGATGCAGGAAGGTGACGTCGCGATCGCCGATCAGCAGTTGGCCGGAGGTCGGCGTCTCCAGGCCGGCAATCATGCGCAGGGTCGTCGTCTTGCCGCAGCCGGAGGGGCCGAGGAGGCAGACGAATTCGCCGTCATTCATTTCGAGGTCGAGATCCGACACGGCGACGAACTCGCCGAATTTCTTGGTGATGCTTTTGAAGCGTATGGAAGCCATGAACCTTTAAGCCTTGATACCGCCGAAGAACCGGAAACCGAACTTCCAGCTCACGAACAGGTAGAGAATGACGACTGGAAGTGAGTAGAGCAGGGAATAGGCGGCGAGCAGCGTGACGATCGGGGTTCCCGCCTCCGAATAGAAGGAATAGATCGCCACGGAGGCGGGCATCTTTTCGCTGGACCGCAGCAGGATGAAGGGGATGAGGAAGCTTCCCCAGATGCTCACGAATGCCCACACCACCACGACCACGATGCCCGGGCGGATGACCGGCAGGGCCACGTCGAAGAAGGCCTGGACGGGCGAGGCTCCAGCGACCATCGCACTCTCCTCGTAGCTCTTCGGGATGCTGTCGATGAAATCGCGCAGGATGAACATGGCGGTCGGCAAAAGCCCGCCGGCGAAAACGAGGATCACCGCGATCTGCGTGTCGATGAGGCCGATGCCGTTGATGATGAGGAAGATCGGTACCATCGCCGCCGATCCCGATACGACGGAGGAGAACAGCAGCAGGATGTAGGTGATGACGCTCTTGCCGGGGATCGGCGAGCGCGACAGCGCATAGGAGGCAAGCGTGGCGCCACCGCCCACGAGGATGACGCCGCCGACGCTCTGAACGAGGGAGTTCCAGAGGCCTCGCATCGCGAAGCCGTTCTGGAAGACGGCCTCGAAATTGGCAAGCGAGAACGGCGCCGGAATGGAAAGGCCCAGCTCGGCGCGTGGGTTGAACGGCGCGAAGATGAACCAGACGAGCGGTAGCGCGAAGAACACCCCGATCAGGGCCGTCGCAACCGAAAAGCCGATGCGGGTGAAGTAGAGGCCGAGGTAACTTCTCATGCAGCCACTCCCTTGGCGCGACGGCGCATTACCCAGAGGTAGAAGAGCGCGAAGACGAGATTGATCAGCATCACGACCACGCCGACCGCCGCGCCCTTGCCGAAATCGAAATCGCGGAAGGCGATGCGGTAGGTGTAGATCGGCAGGATCTCGGTGCGATAGGACGGCCCACCGCTCGTCAGCAGGAACGGTGTGAAGACATTGAAGCTCCACATGGTGATGAGGATCAGATCGGTCACCACATGGCCGCGGATGAGGGGAAAGCCGATATCGCGGAATTTCTGCCAGCTCGAAGCCCCCGCGACGTCCGCCGCCTGGAAATAGCTCGGCGGGATGGAGGAGAAGGCGGAGTTGAACAACATCATGGAGAAGGCCGTGCCGCGCCAGGTGTTGAAGACGACGATCGCCCAGAAGGGAAATGACAGGAGCCAATCACCCCGCGGGAAGCCCAGCGCTTCCATGATCATGTTGAGCGTACCGTTCTCGTAGTCGAGGAAGGCGAACCATGCGAAGGCGATCACAACCTCGGGAAGGATCCACGCGCCAATCGCCACCGTCTCGGTCAGGTGCTTCAGCGATTTGGGCACCGATTGCAGCATCCACGCCAACAACATGCCGAGTGCCGCCTGTCCGACGACCGCCGACAGCAGAACGAACTGGATGGTCAGGATCAGCGAGGAGCCGAATTCACCGCGCGTGAAGAAGGTCGCCGCGTCGAAGAGCGAGAAATAATTGGCTAGTCCCACGAAATCCGGGTCCACCGCCGTGCGGCCCAGCAGCGAGCGGTTGGTGAAGGAAACAAAGATGACCCAGAAGAACGGCGCGATGACGAATGCGCCGATCAGAAGTCCCGCCGGGGCGAGGAAGGCAACCCCGGTGCCGCGGGATAGAAGGGAAAAGGATTTCATCCGACCTCCTGCTTCCGCGCATATGGGGCCGTCTCCTGCCGACCCATATGCGCGGAGGGTTGCCACGTCTGCCGTGCGGGACGCGGGGCGACCGTTAGAGCAGGCTCACGGTCTTTTCCTCGCCCACGATCCGGATCACGGCATCGCGATAGCGGCTCATGGCGTCTTCCGGCGACAGCTCGCCCGAGACGACCGCCTCGGTCATGCGCTGGACCTCGGCCGAAACGGCGTTGTATTTGGCGTCGTTCGGCCGCGCGGTGGTGAGCGGCAGCAGCGCCTGCGAGGTTTCCGCAAGGAAGGGGGCGTCCGCGATCTCCACGTCGTCGCGAATGCGGATGCGCGGTTCGTATTTCTGGAACTCGGCGAGCTGTTCCTTGCTGTTCATGAAGGCGAGCAGTTCCCAGGCCAGTGCCTTCTCATCCGTGTTGGGATTGAGGACGAAACCGGTGCCGCCGGAGATCGTCACGAAGTCCTGGCCGCGGATGCCCTTGCCGGGCTCCTTGGCCGGCATCTTGGCCCAGGTCACGACCTGATCGCGGTTTTCGACGGCAAATTCGGAGCCCGGTGCGGTCACCGAGCGATAGAACCAGTCGCTTTCGAGAAGCATCGCGGTCTTGCCATCGCGGAAGTTCGCAAAGGTGCGGTTGCGCCCGTCGCCCAGCAGTTGGGCCCGCTGGTCGCCGAGCTTCTCGTCCACATACACCGTCTTGTAGAGATTGAGCGTGTCGAGAATGCCCTGGCTGGAGACGATATAGCGGCCCTTGTCGTCGGTGACCTCTTCGCCCGTGCCGAGCAGCGCCATCCAGTAGCCCTGCATGGTCGTCGCCTCGCCCATCGGCACGCCGGCGTTGATCTGCAGCGGGAAAGAATCGGGGTTCTTCGCCTTGAGCTTGCGGGCGGTATCGAGCAGGTCCGCCCACGACTTGGGCTGCCAGCTTGCGGGGTCGATGCCGGCCTCCCTCAGGAGATCGGCGCGCACGAAGATCACGCGCACATCGGTACCGAGCGAAAGTCCGTAGGCTTTGCCCTGATAGGACATGAGCGCCTTGGCGCCCTCGGTGATATGGCTCCAGCCGTCCCACTTCGTCACGGCATCGCCCGCCAGTTCGTCGAGCGGCTTCAAAAGCCCGCCCTCGACGAAACTCGGGATCAGGAAGCCATCGAAGCCGGCGACGTCCGGTCCGGCGCCGGTGGAAAAGTCGAGGGCGAGCTGCTGTGTCAGCTGCTCGTCGGAACCGGCAAATTCGGTCAGGGTAACCTTGACCCCGTCACCCTTCATCTTGGCAAAGCCGGGAATGACGCTTTTCTTGACCCAGGCGGCGAGTTCGGAGTTTACGCCACCCTCGACGCAGCGGCAGGTGATCGAAAGGTCGGCGGAGATTGTCGGCGAGGCGAACGTCGTCGCCGCTGCAAGACTCAGCCAGAATGCATGCAGGTGAATGCGCATCGCGATTTTCCTCCCTTCGCGATTGGTAGGGCCGGCTCCCGCGGCCCACGAGCGGCTGTCCGGCAAGTGCCGTCGTCCCTCGTGTCGAAAAGTGAACACGTTTTCAGTTTGGCGTCAACCCGACGTGAGCCGAATTCATTTGCTGGCGCTCACGCCGCAGAAGCGGATCGTCGAAATCACTGAGAAGCAGGGAAATTTTCGCGGAATCGCCCAGACGGGGCTTGACCGTTCGGTTCTCGCGCGGAAGGATAATAGTGAACACGATTTCAGTTTTCGGGGAAAGTCAGGTCGATCGCTTGACCAACAAACTTAATGAGACACCGCAGCGCATCACGGCGGAGACGGTGGCCGAGGCAGCCAAGGTCTCCCGGGCCGCCGTTTCGCGCGCCTTCAATCCGGACGCGCCGCTGAAGCCGGAAAAGCGGGCGAGCATCCTGAAGATCGCCGAGGAACTGGGCTATGTCCCCGATCGTGCGGCGCGCGCGCTAGTGACCCGGCGCACCCACCTTGTTGGCATGATCGTACCCGATGTCTGCAGTCCCTGGGAAAGCCAGGAGATCGATGCGCTCACGACAGCCCTCCAGGCGGAAGGCTTCGCCACGCTGCTCTTCAAGACGCGCACGGATTTCAGCATGGACGAGACGCTGCTCGCCTACATGCGCGGCTTCAATCCGGACTCGGTGATCGCCTTTACCGAGAATGTGCGTCCGCACATCCTTAGCCGCTTCCTTGACCGGGCGGTACCGATCTACATCAACTACCTTATGGACGAGGAACCGGCGGATGGAGTGCGCGCGCGAGAGCCGGAGGCGCTCTACGACCGGATCGATGTCGATCAGTGGGAGGGCATGGAACAGGCGGTGGCGCTTCTTGCGGGCTATGGCTGCCGGCGCATCGCCTATCTTTCCGGCAAGCGCGATTCACTTGCCGAGCAGGCCCGCCGCAGGACGCTGGAAGTGCTGATGGCGCGGCGGGGCTTGACCCCGCCGATCATCATTCCCGGTGATTTCAGCTACGACGCCGGCCATGCCGGCACGCTCGATCTCTTCCGGGTCGGCGAGGGGGCCGACGCCATCTTCGCCGCCAATGATGAGAGCGCCTTCGGCGCGCTCGACGCGTTGCGCTACGAATTGAAGCGGCGCGTGCCGGAGGACGTGAAGGTGGTCGGCTTCGACGACATCTCCCAGTCGCACTGGCGCAGCTACAACCTGACGACGGTGAAGGTGGATCTCGAGGCGCGCACGCGCGCGCTCGTCCGCTTGATCCTGCGTCGCCTGAAGGATCCGGCCGCGCCAGCCCTTTCCGAGACCGTGCGCACGCGGCTCGTGGTGCGCGGCACGGTGGGCTAGAGCAATTCCAGGAAAAGTGTGCAACGGTTTTCCGTCCGGAATTGCGTAATTTCAAGCAGTTAGATCACTTCACTGCTTCCCCATGAAGTGATCTGCGCGAAAGGCATTGCATGACCGCTCGACGCATCCACCTGGTCTTCAAGACCCATCTCGATATCGGCTTCACAGACCATGCGGAAAACGTGCGGCGGCTTTATCACGAGCGGTTCATCCCGCAGGCGATCGCGACGGGCGAGCATTTTCACGCAGAGGACCCGCAAAACCCGAAGTTCATCTGGACGACGGGCGCATGGCTCATCTGGGACCACCTCAACACGCGTTCGGCCGAAGAGGTGGCGCGGCTCGAAAGGGCGATCGAGAAGGGGGTGATCCGCTGGCACGGCCTTCCCTTCACCACCCATTCGGAACTAATGAGTCCCGCGCTCTTCCGGGCCGGGCTTTCCTATGCGGCCGAGCTCGACCGCCGCTTTGGACGGCAGACGATCGCTGCAAAAATGACGGACGTGCCGGGCCATACGCGCGGAATTGTGCCTTTGATGGCCGAGGCCGGGCTGAAATTCCTGCATATCGGCGTCAACACCGCCTGTCCTTCTCCGGACGTTCCGGAAATCTTCCGATGGCAGGCCCCTGGCGGCGAGGAGATCGTCGTCATGTACCAGCAAAGCTACGGCGCCACCCACCTGCCTGAGGGGCTTTCCGAGGGCCTGAGCTTTGCCCACACCAGCGACAATATCGGCCCGCAGCAGATTCATCAGGTGGTGGAAGTTCTGCGGGAAATGGGCCACCGGCACCCGGACGCTGAAATTCGAGCGGGCACCCTTGAGGATTATGGCGCGTTCCTGTGGGAACGCCGGGAGCGCTTCCCGGTGGTGGACCTAGAACTCGGCGACAGCTGGATCCACGGCGCTGCCGCCGACCCGGTAAAGATCGCGCGGTTCCGGGCCTTGCAGCGGCTTTACGACACCTTCGAGGCGGAGGGGCTGTCGCCGGCGCGGCACGACTTCGGGCGCAAGCTGACGCTGGTGGCCGAGCACACTTGCGGCGTCGATATCAAGACATACCTGCGCGACGAAACGGCCTGGGACCGGCCGGCCTTCGAGGCGATCAGGAAAGACGACTACCGCTTCCGCTATACCGAAGCTTCCTGGGGCGAACAGCGGATCTATCTCGGTCAGGCAGTCGAGGCGCTTTCGGCTGACGACCGCAGACGAGCGGAGGCTGCCCTTCGGGAGACGGAGGTGCCGGCTGCGATCGACGTCCAGCCGTCGCCGCCGACGGGCAAGGTCACGGTCGACGACATGGAGGTGGAACTCGATCCCGAGACCGGCGATATCCTGGCGCTCGCCGCGAGCAACTGGCGGCTCGAAGGAGACGGACGGCTGTTCGGCTACCGCTATGAGAGCTACGACGCCGACGATCTGGCCCGGTTCATGGACAGCTATCTCACCGACCGGCCGGAATGGGCGATCCTCGATCACGGCAAGCCGGGGCTAAGCGGTGCGCAGACGGCGCGGTCCGCTTCCTTCAGGCCGCAATTGATCGGCATTGCAAGGGATGGCGGCAAGCTTGTGGTCGCCTGCCGGTTTTTCGGCGCAGCGCAGGAACAACTGGGAGCCCCCGCCCGGGTGGATTATGTCGTGCAGCCGGCGGGCGACGGCGTCGAACTCGCGGTAGTGTTGCGCGGCAAGCCCGCCAACCGGATGCCGGAAGCGGGTTTCATCGATATTGTCTCGAAGGGGGCTGTCGGCTGGGAATTTTGCAAGACCGGACTCTGGCAGAAGGCGGCGCGGACTGTCCGGCGGGGTGGCGGAGCGTTGCAGGCGATCTTCGCCGCGCGCACAGCTTTTGCCGGCGGACATATGACGGTCGAGCCGCTCGACTCGCCGCTCGTGGGACCGCTCGGGGAATCCTTCATGCGGTTCCCCGACAGGCCGCCGGCCTACAGAGCAGGGCTCGCGTTCAACCTCCATAACAACAAATGGGGCACCAATTTCCCGATGTGGTGGCAGGGCGACTTCATCAGCCGCTTCCAGATTCACATTGACGGTTGAAACGACTCCGGCCCCGGGCTTTCCCGTCGCAGCCCGCGGGATATCAGCGGCGTAGAGACGAATGGCCGGGCAAGACGGAAATGAAGGTGCTCCCCGCTGCTGAAGGCGCGGGGAGCACCGGTCGCTTACCGAATGACCTGCACTACAGTATAGGTCTTGGGATCAACGATGACGCGCTGATGGTTCACGACCGCGTAGGCATAGGTCGGATTCTCCGGTATCGGCGTCAGGGCAACGGTCCGCGGAAGCGGTCGACCGACTGCGATACGCTCACGAACAACGACCGTATCCGCCATCGGCTGCTGCTGCACGTAGGTGACTACCTGCTGCGGCGGAGGCGAGATGGCGGCACCGGCGATGAGACCAACCGCGCCGCCGACAGCAGCGCCTACCGGGCCTCCGACAATCGCGCCGGTCACAGCGCCGCCTGCCGCACCGGTCACGGCGCCGTCATTATTGTCATTTGCCATCGCAGGCGCTGCCATAAGCCCGACTGCAAGGGCGGGAACCAGAAGAATTTTCGTACTCATGATCAATCCTCCTTCTTCTGTGGAGGATAAAACGCCGAGCATATGGATAGGTTCCACATATTTGCGGAATGTTAAAGACTAAAATAAAACGTGAAAACTATATTTCGAAAAATCACGCGTCCTATATTCTGCATTTTCCGTGAAGAGATGCGACTGTTCCCGATAATTACATAATATGCCACCTGATTTTGGATCGCTGTCGCGCACGCAACGATCAAGCCTCAAATCCTCCTCCGCTACTTTCTTGACGCGCTTGGCGGCCGGAACCCGGCGAGCTTGATTTGTATCGGATCCCACGGCCGGGTTACGGGAGAGGCAACCGGTGGGATTGTTGGACGCGCGGGCTGCGGGTTTTGGGAGGCAATTTGCTTGATCGGGGGCTTGAAACCTGCGGGTCAGGACCCATCTATCCCACACTGCCCGTATCGAGGCGTTTTCGAGCCGACGACTGGTCTGGCCGCAAGACATCTCCGGGTCGAATAGGGCGCTCCCCTCAATGGGTTGAGCGCCCTATTCCATTTGACGAGGACGGCAATTCCGCGGCGGATGGGGCGCCGCCGCGTTCAGAAAGCAGCCGAAGCGCCGCCCATGCATTGCATTAATCGCATTAATAGGGACAATAACAGGGATAACAAGCGAGCAAGGGAGGAAGTGCGATGCCACAGCAGCCTCACTCCATTGCCACCCCCGCCGAGCACATTGTGACCGCGCGCGAGGCATTGGAGTTGCTATATCTGCACCTCGAACAGGAAGCCGAAGCCAAGCTCGTGGCTGCGGCCATACGCGCCGGCTGGTCCGCCGAGGAGGCGTTATCGGCGATCGATGAGCTCAAGCTGGAAGACATGCAAGCCATCGCCAGGCGGAAGTCCTAATCGCGACGAAAATGGCTGCAAGACGTCGCTTGGCCGCGGAATTCGAGACCTCGACTCATTTCCGGCAGACGGTTCCCAAGGTCGCGGAGTGGATTATTTTTCGCAAAGGCGACGAGGCCCCGTGTAGGGCTGGAACGTGCAGTCGTACGGCCGGAACGAGCGGTAGGCGCGTGCGCAGGCGTGAACATTGCAGGACGCAGGCGCCCCGCCGTCATCTGCGGAACTGATCGTCTGATCGGACTCGCTGGGCGCCTTTTCGTCGCCTGTGGCCGATGCTGCGCTCATGAAGCTCCGCCAGATTCGCGCCGGTAGCTTGCCGCCTGTTACCTCGTTCATGGGTGTCTCGTCGTCATTTCCGACCCAGACGCCAACGACCAGCCGTTCGTTGAAACCGATGAACCATGCGTCGCGATGGTTCTGGCTGGTGCCCGTCTTGCCCGCTGCAAACATCCCGAGATTGGCCTCCTGGCCCGTCCCTCGTTCGACGACCAGCCGCAACAAATCGACGAGATCCGGCTGGTACTGGCGAAGATCGATAGTGGGGTGCTTGGGAGCGCCCAAGCGGAACGCGCGGGGCTCGCCATCCGCCCGGAAAGATACGATCCCCCAGGGCTCGACCGGGGCCGCGCCCGCCCGGACCGAAGCGTAGGCGCCGGTAAGATCAAGCAGGTTCACTTCCGATGAGCCGAGCGCCAAGCTCGGCGTTTCAGCGAGTTTGGCATCGATCCCCAATTCGCGAGCGGCGGCGATAACCTTGTCGATCCCAACTTCCATCGCCAGCGCCACCGTCGCGGCGTTCAGCGAGCGCGCGAACGCCTCCGCGATACTCACTTGCCCGCGATAGCCGCCGTCGTAGTTTTCCGGAGACCAGCCGTCGATCTCTATCGGCGCATCTTCGACCCAGTCGAAAGGAGTGAGGCCGGCCTTCAATGCGGCATAGTAGACGAAGAGCTTGAAGGCAGAGCCCGGCTGGCGCATCGCCGAGACTGCGCGGTTAAAGGTGCTCTTCGAGTAATCGCGCCCACCGACCATGGCGACCACAGCGCCCTCCGGCGTCATCGCCACCAAGGCAGCCTGCTGCACTCCCGCTTCTTTACCTGCCTGCTCGAGGGCTTTGGCAACCACCTTTTCGGCGATCGCCTGCAGCCGCGGCACAATCGTCGTTCTGACCTTGATCGTGCCGCGGTAAGGGCCTGCAAGCTCGCGCGCCTCCTGCATCACCCAGTCGGCAAACCAACTGCCTGACCGTATTGCCGGCTTTGCCGGACGAAGTTCGGCGGTCGCGGTCTTGGCCTGCTCTGCGGTTACCTTGCCGCTCTTGATCATGGCATCGAGCACGAGTTCCGCCTGCCGCCGCGCGCCATCCGGGTTGCTTATGGGATTGAGCTGCGAGGGCGCACGGATGATGCCCGCAAGCATCGCGGATTCACTTACATTGAGATCCCGCACGTCCTTGTCGAAGTAAATGCGGGCAGCTGCCGGGACGCCCGTTGCGCCGGCACCAAGATAGATATTGTTCAGGTATCGCGTGAGGATTTCGTCCTTGCCAAGTTTGCGCTCCAGCCAGAAGGCAATGACTGCTTCCTGGATCTTCCGCTTCCAGGTGCGATCCCGCTCCAGATAGAGGATCTTGACCAGCTGCTGCGTAATCGTGCTGCCGCCCTGCACGACTTCGCCTGCACCGACATTCGTATAAAGCGCACGAAGAATGCCCCTTAGATCGATACCGAAGTGCGCATAGAAACGCCGATCCTCTCTTGTAAGCACGGCATCGATGAGATGCGACGGGAAATCTGCTCGGGTCGCATAGGGGCCCTGAAGCGGCCCTTGGGTCACCAGCGGCTTGCCGGCAGCCGTTTCAAGCACCACCACCGGCTTCAATGAACCATCGGCAATCTCGTCCCACGGCACGTCCCTCAATGCCCACGAAAAAACGGCGATCAGCGCGGCAAGCAATACTGCGCCCGCAATTGCCGCGCCCCGCGCGAAGATGGCGCGCTTCCTGTGTGCGCTCGCTGGGGGAGCGGTCATGTCTCTTGAACGCCGGCGCCGAAGGCCCATCCAAAGGGTTCCATCCAAGCCGGCAGCGTTCTGCCTTGCGTCGGATACCTCCGGCTCTCGCGGTCGCTGCCGGAGGTTTTTGCCATCAAGCTTTTCAGCGAGTTGGGAGGTCGCGCCGACCGCATCGTGACGCACTGCCTGTCCAAGCCTCAGCAACGCCCGGCCGATTTCTGCAAGCGCTCTGCCCGTACGCCCAAATGCAGCGCCATCGGAGCGTCCTGCCGCTTCAATGCCGGACCGGGATGACTCTGGCCCTTGATTTTCCGCGCCTCCACCCGGAGCAGCGTTGTTGTCCGCCATGCGTGAACTCTTTTCCAAACGACTGCGCCAACGCCGCCATGAGCCGCGCGACGCGACCCTTCCGATGTTCTCGCTTCGGTTCGGATCGCCTTGCGCGCAGAACGCATTGGCCGGGCAAGAGGTTGCCAACGACAGGTACAAGGAATGGCAGATGCTGCGCCGCTGACGGAATGCAAGCATACTCTATTCGAGCTCTATGGCAGAAATTGCGAAGAGTCTTTCGACTGATGCCATCAGATCAATGGCGGCCTTTCTCGAGATTGCCCCTGCGCCACCTGCAGGCCGGATGGCAAGGAACAAACGGGCCACCATTCCCGGCAAGCCGGCCGGCATCGAGAGGCGGCGTTCGAAAGAGGTGTGGCGCATCGTCTCGCAGGGCTGCGGTTGGTGGGGTCGAGCCACCGTTCGAGGAACGGTGCCCATGTGCCAGGTCCGGACTGCCCCGGTCTGCTCGGCCGATCTCAATAATCTTGTGAAATATCCGATACTAGGGCACAATTTGTGAATGCACCCGAAGTGCGGAGCTATCGCAGACCGGCCGCCTCGCGCCGAGTGACTAGTTCGCGTGGGAGGGGTCGGCGTCGATGCATCAGGGGTTCTTTCTTCTGTTCGCTGCGGTGTCCGTGATCACAGCCCTGACTGTGGTCCTGGCGCGCAATCCCGTTCACAGCGCATTGGCACTGATGGCGTGCTTCCTCCAGGTCTCGGCAATCTTTGTCCTGCTCGGCGCGCCATTGCTCGCGGTCATCCAGATCTTCGTCTATGTCGGCGCGATCATGGTCCTGTTCCTGTTCGTGATCATGATGATCGACGTGCGGGAAGCGGTGTTGCAGCGGTTCCTGCCGGGTGGCAACCTGCCGGCTCTCGTGCTGCTCGTCCTGCTCGGCGTCGAGATGGTTGTACTGGTGCTCTGGAGCGACCGCTTTTCGATCGCGGAACCTGTCGCCATCCGCGGCGGCGATCAGGTCAGAGAACTCAGCACGGCCCTTTTCGCCGACTATCTCCTCCCGTTCGAAGCCGCCTCCGTCATCCTGCTGGCTGCCCTTGTCGGCGCGATCGTGCTGGCGCGGAAGGAGCCGGGGTGATGGTTCCGCTCTCGTGGTACATCTTGCTCGGAGTAGTGCTGTTCGTGATCGGGGCGGCCGGCGTGCTGCTCAGGCGCAATATTCTGGTCGTGCTGATGTCGCTGGAGTTGCTGCTCAACTCGGTCAACATCAACTTCATCGCTTTCGGGCGTTACTACGCTGATTTCCGCGGGCAGATCTTCGCGATCTTCGTCATCGCAACTACCGCTGCGGAGGTAGCCGTCGCCCTTGGCATCCTGGTCGCCCTCGTGAGGAACAAGGCTACTCTCAAGGTCGACGATGTGACCGTGATGAAAGGATAGCGGCTTGGAACCGGTGATCTCGATCCGGCCGCTGCTTGCCGTCGCCATTGCCGGCCTGGCGGCCCTTTCAGTTCTCCTGTTGAACAAGCGCGAAAAAGCCCGCGATCTCGTCTCGCCGCTGGCGGCGATCGCCATGTTTGCAACCGTCGCCTCGATGGCGCCGACGGTGCTTTCCGGCGGAACCGTCGAACTGCGTCTCTTCGAGATCCTGCCCGGCATCGATTTCGCTTTCCGGGTCGATGCGCTCGGCATGGTGTTTGCCACCGTCTCGTCGCTCCTGTGGATCGTGGCGGCGGTCTATTCCATCGGCTACATGCGGCATTTGCATGAGCACGCGCAGACCCGGTTCTTCGCCTGCTTCGCCATGAGCCTCGCGGCGGCTGTCGGGGGCGCCTTCGCCGCCAATCTGTTCACGTTGGTGATCTTTTACGAGGTGCTGAGCCTCGTCACCTATCCGCTCGTCTACCACCACGAGGACGAGGAGAGCTGGAAGGGCAGCCGCAAGTATCTCGTCTATCTGATGGGTGCTTCGAAAAGCGTGCTCCTTGCCGCGCTGGCGCTGACCTACCACATCGCGGGGTCGCTGGACTTCGTGCCCGGGGGACTGCTCGCGGGCGCCAACGCCCCGGCGGCTCTGCTGACGGTCGTCTATTTCTGCTATCTCTTCGGCTTCGCCAAGGCCGCGGTGATGCCGATGCATGCCTGGCTACCTGCCGCAATGGTCGCCCCGACGCCGGTCAGCGCGCTCCTGCATGCGGTGGCGGTGGTCAAGATGGGCGTCTTCTGCGTGCTCAGGGTGGTGTTCCATGTCTTCGGCGTGGGCCTGATGGGCGGGCTGGGACTCGGCATCGCCACCGCCTATCTGGTGTCGTTCACGATCGTGATGGCGTCCATCTACGCGCTGACGCGGGACGACCTCAAGGCGCGGCTCGCCTATTCGACAGTCAGCCAGCTCTCCTACGTGGTGCTGGGCGCGGTGCTGTTGTCGCCGGTCGCGATGGTCGGCGGGATCATTCACATCGCGGCGCACGCCTTTTCCAAGATCACGCTCTTCTTCTGCGCCGGCTCGATCTACTGCGCGTCCGGCAAGCGCAACATCAGCGACATGGCCGGTATCGGCCGCAGGCTGCCCTGGACGATGGGGGCGTTCTTCGTCGCCTCGCTGAGCATGATCGGAGTGCCGCCGACCGCGGGCTTCGTCAGCAAGTGGTATCTGACGCTCGGCTCGGTCCAGGCAGGAGAAGTCGCGTTCCTGATCGTGCTGCTGGCGAGCTCGGTGCTGAATGCCGCCTATTTCCTGCCGGTCAGCTATGTCGCCTTTTTTGGGGCGGAGGCGCAGGAGAGCTCGGCAAAAGTTCGCGAGATTCCGTTGGTGACGATCCCGCTGGTTGCGACCGCGATCCTGTCGGTGCTGATGGGCGTCTTCCCCGGCTATTTCCTCGTATTGGCGGAGGGAGTGATCAAATGATCGAGCGCATCGTCGATTTCTTTGGCGACGAGAGACATGCGACACGCCGCCGCCGGCTGTTCTATCTGCTGCTCGCTCTGATCGTCGTCGCCGACTTTCTGGTCCCCCGCGAACATGCAGAATATTTGTGGGAGCGCTTGCCTGGCTGGTCGGCCGTCTATGGCTTCGGCTCCTGCGTGATCCTGATTTTCGTTTCCAAGTTCCTCGGCCACCAGGGCGGGCTCATGCGGCGCGAGGACTATTATGACTGACTTTGTCCATCCCGCCCTCCTGTTCATTCTTGGCGCTGTAGCGATCCCGTTCCTGGAGGGGTTGGTTCGCAAGGTCTATCTGGTGCTGATCCCGCTCCTGGCGATCTTCGCCGTGCTCGCCATTGAGCCGGGCAGCTACGGCGCGACGACCTTCATCGGACAGGAAATCCTGATTGCGAGGGTCGACAAGCTCAGCATCGTCTTTGCCACGGTTTTCACCATCATGGCCCTGATCGGCATGGTCTACGCGCTGCATCTTACGCGCGCGGGCCAACATGTGGCGGCGTTCGTCTATGTCGGCAGCGCGCTCGGCGTGGTGTTCGCCGGCGATTACCTGACGCTCTACCTCTTCTGGGAGGGCATGGCGTTCGCCTCGGCCTATCTGGTTTTCGCTCAAGGTAGCGAGAAGGCGACACGCGCCGCATTCCGCTATCTCATGGTCCACGTCACCGGCGGCGTCGCCCTGCTCGGCGGCATCCTTGTCCATGCGGCCGCCACCGGATCGCTGCTCTTCGGCCCGATCGAGAGCAATATGGGCCCAGGCGCTTATGTGATCCTCGCCGGGTTCCTGCTGAATGCCGCTGTGCCGCCGCTCAACGCCTGGCTCACCGACGCCTATCCGGAGGCAACCGTCACCGGCGCGGTGTTCATGAGCGCCTTTACCACCAAGACCGCCGTCTATGTGCTGGCACGAGCCTTTCCCGGCACGGAGCTCCTGGTCTGGCTCGGCACGGTGATGGCGCTTTACGGTGTCGTCTACGCAGTCCTTGAAAATGACTGCCGGCGGCTGCTCGCCTATCATATAGTCAGCCAGGTGGGCTACATGGTGGCGGGCGTCGGCATCGGGACCGAGCTGGCGGTGAACGGAGCCACCAGCCATGCCTTCGCCCATATCCTTTACAAGGGGCTTTTGTTCATGGGGGCCGGCGCGGTGATTCACGTCACCGGCCGGCGCAAGCTCACCGAGCTCGGCGGGCTCTACAGGACCATGCCGTTGACCGTGGCGCTCTACATGGTCGGCGCCTTCGCGATCTCGGCGTTTCCGTTTTTCTCGGGCTTCGTCACCAAGTCGATGGTGGTGGCGGCCGCGGGCCAGGATCACCGTGCGCTGGTGATGCTGGCGCTGACGATGGCATCGTCGGGAACGTTCCTGCACACGGGGCTCAAGCTGCCCTATTACATGTTTTTCGGCACGGACCGGAAGCTGGAGGCGCGGGAGCCTCCCCGCAACATGCTGGTTGCGATGGGCATGGCGGCGGCGCTCTGCATTGCGATCGGGGTATTCCCCGGGCCGCTTTATGCGCTCCTGCCCTATCCGGTCGACTTCGAGCCTTATACAGGCGCCCATGTGACAGAAAGCCTCGGCATCCTGATGTTCACCGCATTGGGCTTCGTCATTTTCTTGAGCGCGCTCGATCCCGAGAACACGATCAGCCTCGATACGGACTGGTTCTATCGCAAGGCGGCGCGAGGCTTCATGTGGCTCGCGGAAAAGCCGCTGGCGCGCTACGAGAAGGCTGTGAGTGACGCGTCAGAGACTGCGGTGCTGCCCTTCCTGCACGGTTCGGCGCGCGCCGGGCTGCGGCTTGACCTTAACGGCGTAGATGGCGTCGTAAACGGCGTCGCCCGTTCGATCCTTGGCGGCGGCGGGGTGCTGAGGCGGCTGCAGACCGGCGTCGTGACCCACTACGCGCTGGCGATGATCGCCGGCGTGATTGCGGCTATCGTCGTTTTCGCCGTGGTATGGCGATAGGGGGAATGATGGGGTTCCCGCTGCTCAGTCTCATCCTATTCACGCCGGCCGCCGGGGCGGCGGTTCTGATGTTTCTCCGCAGCGACGACGCGGTGCGGTGGACAGCGCTCGTTGTTACCGTCCTCGACCTCGTGCTCGCGATCGCTCTGCTGGCCGGCTTCGACACGACGACCCATGAGATGCAGTTCACCGAGACGGTCCCGTGGGTGCCCGCGCTCGGGATCACCTACGCACTCGGCGTCGACGGGATCAGCGCGCTCTTCGTGTTCCTGACTGCGCTCCTTGGCTCGGTCTCTGTGCTCGCCTCCTGGGTCGCGATCGAGCGCAAGGTGAAGGCGTTCATGGTCAGCCTGCTTTCCATGCAGGCGCTGATGCTCGGGGTGTTTTCAGCGCTCGATCTGTTCCTGTTCTATGTATGCTGGGAGGCGATGCTGATCCCCATGTACCTGATCATCGGCGTCTGGGGCGGCGACGGCCGGGTCTATGCGGCGTTCAAGTTCTTTCTTTACACGCTGGCGGGCAGCCTCTTGTTCCTTATTGGCGTCATCGCGCTCTATTTCCATGGCGGCGAGACCTTCGACATCCTCGCCTTGACGGCGCAGGACTTGCCGTTCCGCGTCCAGTCCTGGCTGTTCTTCGCCTTCCTGATCGCCTTCGCCGTCAAGGTGCCGATGGTCCCGGTGCACACGTGGCTCCCGGATGCCCATGTGCAGGCGCCGACGGCGGGCAGCATCATCCTTGCCGGCGTGCTCCTGAAGATGGGCGCCTACGGATTCCTGCGCTTCTCGCTGCCGATGCTGCCGGAGGCGTCGGTGTATTTTTCGCCGCTGATGCTGGCGCTATCCGCGCTCGCAATCGTCTATGGCGGGCTGCTTGCGCTCGCGCAGGATGACCTGAAGAAGCTGGTCGCCTATTCCAGTATCAGTCACATGGGTTTTGTGACGATGGGAATCTTTGCGCTGAACATCCGCGGGCTCGAGGGAGGCATCCTGCAGATGTTCAATCACGGCGTGACGACGGGCGCTTTGTTCCTCTTTGTCGGCCTGATCTACGAGCGCACCCATACGCGAAGCATCGCCGACTATGGCGGGCTGATGAAGGTGGCGCCGGTCTATACCGTGTTTCTCGCGCTGTTCACCCTGTCGTCGATGGCGCTGCCGGGAACGAATTCGTTCGTGGGTGAATTGCTGGTGCTGTCGGGCGGGTTTGCGGCGAACCTCGCCGTCGGCGCGGCCGCCGTTTTGGGCGCAACCCTGGGCGCGGCCTATCTGCTCGGCATGTACAGGAGAGTGGCGCTCGGTCCGGCCAGCGTCGGCGCCCGGTTCAAGATCCGCGACGTGAACGCCCGCGAGATGGTGGCGATCCTACCGCTCGCCGTCTTCGTGCTCTGGGTCGGGCTTTATCCAAAACCCTTTCTCGAGATCATCGACGCCTCCGTGAAGCATCTGCTGGCAGAGGTGCATGATGAGGGGAGCGGCCGATGACCGACGCCGAGCTCTTCCACTCGATCATAGCAAGCCTGCCCGAGATCGTGGTGGTCACCGGCGCCTGCATCCTGCTGATCCTCGGTCAGCTTGTGCGCAAGCGGCAGGAACATTTCCTTGTCGCCGCCTCCGTCGCGGTCGTGCTGATCGCGGCCTTTGCGACGCTGCTGCTGGCGAGCGAGGTGCGGCCGGCCTATTCCGGCATGTTTATCGCCGACCGCTTCGCGGTCTTCTTCAAGCTCGTGTTCTACCTGGCCACCATCCTGACTTTCCTCCTGTCGCGAAAATATGCCGATATCGAAGGGATCGGGAGCAGCGAATACTATGTCCTGCTGCTCTTCGCGCTTTTCGGAATGATGATCATGGCCTCGGCGACGGATCTTCTGTCGATCTATGTCGGCCTCGAACTGATGGTGCTCTGCACCTATGTGCTGACGGGCTTCCTCAGGCGCGACCGGCGCTCGAACGAAGCGGCGCTGAAATACGTGATCCTTGGCGCGGTCTCGACCGGGATTTTCCTTTACGGCGTCTCGTTGATCTACGGGCTTACCGGCACGACGCAGCTCAATGCCATGGCTGAGGCGGTGACCGGCGATCCGCTCGATCCCGGATTGCTGCTGGCGGTGGTCTTCATTGTCGCCGGGCTGGTCTTCAAGGTCGGCGCGGTGCCGTTCCACATGTGGGTGCCGGACGTCTATGAAGGCGCGCCGACGACGATCACCGCCTTCATGTCGGTTGGGCCGAAGGCGGCGGGGTTCGCAGTGATCCTCAGGGTCTTCCTCAACCCTCTGGTCGCCGCCTCGGACGTCTGGATCCTCGTCGCGGTCATCGCGGTGGTAACGATGGCGCTCGGCAGTTTCGTGGCGCTGGTGCAGGACAATTTCAAGCGTCTGCTCGCCTATTCCAGCATCGCTCATGCCGGCTTCGCGATCTTTGGCGTGGTGGCCGGCGGCCAGGACGGGATCGCCAGCGTGATGCTCTACCTGCTGATCTACGCTTTCATGAACCTCGGCATTTTCGGCGCCGTCATCATGATGCGGAACGGCGATTTCTCGGGCGAGGTTATCAACGACTACGCGGGGTTCGCCAAGTCGCATCCGGGACTCGCGCTCCTGATGCTGCTCTATCTCTTCTCGCTCGCCGGCATTCCGCCGACGGCCGGATTCTTCGCCAAGTTCTACGTGCTGGTCGCACTCGTCGAGCGAGGATTCGTCCTGCTGGCGGTGATCGCCGTGCTCCTGAGCGCCGTCGCAGCCTACTTTTACATCCGCATCGTCATGGTGATCTACATGCGCGAGCCGGAGAGGGCGTTCGACCCGGCGCTGACGCCCATGGTGCGCGCCACGCTCGCCTTCACCGCCCTCGGCACCATCGGCATCGGACTATTCCCGGCGTGGTTCCTTGGGCTTGCGCAACAGTCGGCGGCTGGGGGTTAAGTGGGATGCCGATTAGAGTGGAAGCGAGCATTGATACCCCCCTCTGCCCGGCCGGGCAGAGGGGGGGCCTCCACTCGGCAACGTGGTCACGACCCGAAACGATCCACCGATTCCGCCTAATCGATTGGATTTGCAATGATCCGCCCGACGGAATAAAGTCTCAGGAGGATTGCCCAGGTTGCTTCTCGGGGCGATGATAGTACCGGCCCCCATATCGCGACTGAGCAAAGCCCTCGTTGGTTGAGCGGGGCGTACTGATATGACGGCAATGGAATTCCTGCCGGTTCTTTTCATGGTCGCCGGAGTTGTTCTGGTGGCGGGGGTGACGCTTTTTGTTTCCTCGCTGCTGCGCCCCTCCAATCCTTATCCGGCAAAGAACATGCCCTATGAGTGCGGCATGGACCCTGCGGGCGAGGCTGCGGGAGGCCGCTTCCGGGTGCAGTTCTATATCCTTGCGATCTTGCTGGTCGTCTTCGATGTCGAGGCGATGTTCCTCTTTCCTTGGGCCGTGGTCCTCAAAGAGATCGGGCTGATCGGCTTTATCGAGATGTTCGTTTTCATCGTGCTGCTGCTCGTAGGCTTCGCCTACGCCTGGCTGAAGGGAGCGCTTGAATGGGAGGAGTAGGAAACGCGATCCGCGACAGCGTCCTGTTCACCACCGCCGACAGCATCATCGGCTGGAGCCGAAGGTCGGCACTGTGGCCGGAGACCTTCGGCATTGCCTGCTGCGCCATCGAAATGATCTCGGCCGGTTGCGCCCGCTATGACCTCGACCGGTTCGGCGTGGTGTTTCGGCCTTCGCCCCGCCAGTCCGACGTGATGATCATCGCCGGCACCGTGACGCGGAAATTTGCACCGGTCGTCAGGCGGCTCTACGATCAGATGCCGGAGCCGCGCTGGGTGATCGCCATGGGCACCTGCGCCATTTCGGGCGGGGTTTACAACACCTACGCCGTGGTTCAGGGGTCGGAAACCTTCGTGCCGGTCGACGTGCATGTGCCCGGCTGCCCGCCGCGGCCCGAGGCGCTGATGCACGGCTTCCTCCTGTTGCAAGAGAAGATCAAGAAGTCCCGTGCGTTGACGGGAACGCCTCTGGGTAGGGTTGTAGCGTCATGAGTGTGGAACCGTCTCTCAACCGCGCTCCGATCATGGAGCGCTTCGGGGGAGCAATCGAGGATCTCGGCACCGCGCACGGCATCGATGCCTTTGCTGTTCTTCCTGAGAAGATCGTCGAGTTCTGCCGGTTTCTGAAAGAAGATCCGGCGCTCAAATTCAATTTCCTCTCGGACATCTGCGGGGTCGATCACTATCCCGAAACGCCGCGCTACGAGGCCGTCTATCACCTCTATTCGCTGCCGAACAAATGGCGGATCCGCATCAAGTGCCGGCTTGGCGATCCCCCCGAGGTTCCCTCGGTCACGGGCGTTTGGCGCACCGCCAACTGGCACGAGCGCGAGGCCTGGGACATGTACGGGATCCGGTTTACCGGGCATCCCGACCTGCGCCGGATCTACATGTGGGAAGGGTTCGAGGGCTTCCCGCAGCGCAAGGATTTTCCGCTCCGGGGTTACAAGGACGAGCTGAACCCGTTTGGCGCCGAAGGCCCGCCGCCGACGCAGCCCGATCTTGCCACCAGGGAGATTCCCTGATGCATGTCGCCCAAAAAATGTGCAGCGGTTTTGTCGGCGGTTTTCCGCCCGCATCGTACTCACTGGTTCAAAGGAGGCCGCTCCGCACCGGAGACTTGAGATGACCGAAGTCACTGAGCTCACGAGGCCGCAAGGCGAAGCGCTCGATACCAAGGAGGTGCTTCTCAATCTCGGCCCGCAGCATCCGAGCACCCACGGGGTGCTGCGCCTCGTCCTCGAACTGGATGGCGAGTATGTCGAGCGCGTGGATCCGCATATCGGCTATCTTCACCGCGGCACCGAAAAACTGGCGGAGAGTTTTACCTACACCCAGATTTTCCCGCTGACGGACCGGCTCGACTATCTCTGTCCGCCTTCGAACAACCTTGCCTTCGCGCTGGCGGTGGAAAAACTTCTGGGGATCGAAGCGCCGATCCGCGCGCAATATATCCGTGTCTTGATGGCCGAACTGGCGCGGATCTCCGGCCATCTCCTGATTACCGGGGCGCTGCCGATGGACCTCGGTGCCATGACCGCGCTGCTTTACGTCATGCGCGAACGCGAAATGATCATGGACCTCCTGGAAATGATTACCGGTGCGCGCATGCACACCTCCTTCTGCAGGGTGGGCGGGGTGCGCGAAGACCTGCCCGAGGGGTTCCTTCCGAAGATCAGGGAGTTCTGCAATATCTTCCCGAGCCGGATCCGCGACTATGAGCGACTGCTCGAAGATAACCGTGTGTTCCTCAATCGCACCGAAGGCGTCGGGGTGATCTCTGCCGAAGATGCCATCGACCTGGGCGTGAGCGGCCCGAACCTGCGTGCTTCCGGTGTCGACTGGGACATCCGGCGCGACGAACCTTATGAAATCTACGACCGGCTCGATTTCAAGGTCATCACCCGCGACGAGGGCGATTGCTACGCGCGCTGGCGGTGCCGGGTCGACGAGATGCGTGAAAGCATCCGCATTATCGAGCAATGTCTCGCCCAGATGCCAGAAGGGCCGTTCCAGATCGACATGCCGACGATCGCCTTCCCGGTGGACAAGGAACGGGTGCACTGTTCGATGGAGGCGTTGATCCAGCATTTCGACCTGTCGGCCTATGGCTTCAACGTGCCGGCCGGCGAGGTTTATTCGGCGATCGAGGCGCCAAAGGGCGAGCTCGGCTTCTACATCATCAGCGACGGGTCGCCAAAACCGTTCCGCATGAAGGTGCGGGCGCCCTCGTTCGTCAATCTTCAGGCGCTCTTCGGGGTCACCAACGCTCGCTACCTGGCGGACATGATCGCGGTGCTCGGCAGCCTTGACCCGGTGATGGCGGAGGTGGACAAGTAGGGGAGATTTGGGCGCGATGAGCATGCGCGAAAAAATCGAACAGGCGGCGGCAGCCTATCCGGACCAGCGCTCGGCGATCATGCCCGCGCTTGTGATCGCACAGAAGGAGCATGGCCATCTGCCCGGTCCCGTGCTTGAGGAGGTCGCCGACATCCTCGGCGTCGAGCGGATCTGGGTCTACGAGCTCGCGACCTTCTATACGCTCTTCCACACCGAGCCGGTGGGCATGTTCCATCTGCAACTCTGTGACAATGTTTCCTGCATGCTGTGCGGATCGGAGAACCTCCTGAGGCATATGGAGGGGGCGCTCGGCATCAGAAGGGGCGACACCACGGCGGACGGGCTCTTCACCCTTTCGACCGTCGAATGCCTCGGCGCCTGCGAGATGGCCCCCGTGATGCAGATCGGCGACGATTACCACGGCGATCTCGATGTCGCGCGGCTGGACGCCCTTTTGGACAGTCTTCGGGCTGCGGCGGGGCGGGTCGCGGACGATGAGCGTGCTTCTCAGCCATTGCCGGGAGAGTAGCGCCATGTTCGAGCCGGTTCTTCTCAAGAATATCGAGGCCGCGAACGGCCATCTGCTTTCGACCTATGAGGCCGGCGGCGGCTATCAGGCGCTTAGGAAGGCGCTCAGCGAAAACACGCCTGACGAGCTTGTCGAGCTCGTCAAACAATCCAACCTGCGCGGTCGCGGCGGCGCCGGATTCCCGACGGGGATGAAGTGGAGCTTCGTGCCGAAAGGGACCGACAAGCCAAAATACCTCTGTTGCAATGCGGACGAGGGGGAGCCCGGCACCTTCAAGGACCGAATCATCATGGAGCGCGACCCCCACCAGCTCATCGAAGGGTTGGCGGTGAGCGGCTACGCCATTGGGGCCGAGACGGCCTATGTCTACGTTCGCGGGGAATATGTGACGGCGATCCGTCGCCTGGAGCAGGCGATCGCCGAGGCTCACGAAAGAGGCTACCTCGGAAAGCGCATTCTGGGCACGGAATTCAACTTCACTGTCCACATTCACTGCGGCGCCGGCGCCTATATCTGCGGCGAGGAGACCGCGATGCTCGAGTCGCTCGAGGGCAAGCGGGCGCAGCCGCGATTGAAGCCGCCGTTTCCGGCCGTGGCCGGGCTCTACGCCAGCCCCACGGTGATTAACAATGTCGAGACGCTCGCCTGCGTGCCGCATATCGTGACGCGGGGCGCTGCCTGGTTCCGCGGCATCGGCCCGGACAAGAGCCCCGGCCCGAAGCTCTACTGTGTGAGCGGGCAGGTGAAGAAACCCGGCCTCTATGAGTTGCCGATGGGCATACCACTCAGGGAACTGGTCGAGGAGCACGCCGGCGGCCCGCTGCCGGGACGCAAGATCAAGGCGGTCATACCGGGCGGCGTTTCGGCGCCGGTCATTCCGGAGCCCGGGCTGGAGGTGGGGATGGATTTCGATTCGCTCGCCGCCGTCGGTTCGATGCTCGGTTCGGCCGGCGTGATCGTGGTCGACGATTCCACCTGCATGGTCAAGGTCGCGACCCGGATCGTCGAATTCTTCCACCATGAGTCCTGCGGCAAGTGCACGCCATGCCGGGAGGGGTTGAACTGGACCGTGAAGGTCCTGCGTCGGATCGAAGCCGGGGAGGGCGCGCCCGGTGACCTGGAGCAGCTCGATATGCTCTGCAAGGGCATTTTCGGCAACACGTTCTGTGCCCTGGGTGACGGCGCCGCGATGGGATTGCGTGCCGCGTTGAAGCATTTTCGCGACGAGTTCGTCGCCCATATCGAGGAACGGAGGTGCCCGTTCCACTAATGCATGTCACCCAAAAAGCGTGCTGCGGTTTTGCGACAACGACATGCATGAAACCAAGACGGACAGGGCTGCGAGGAAATATGGCTAGCATTACGATCGACGGACAAACGATGGAAGTTGAGGCTGGCTCCACGGTGCTGCAGGCCGCCGAGCGTTTGGGCATCGAAATCCCGACATTCTGCTACTGGAAGCGGCTGCCGGCACTTGCCTCCTGTCGCATGTGCCTGGTCGAAATCGAGGGGCTCAGGCGGCTGCAACCTTCCTGCGCGACCGTGGTCACCGACGGCATGGTGGTCAGGACGAACACGCCCATGATCGAGGAGACGCGCTCGTCCATGCTCGACATGCTCCTCGCCAACCACCCGCTCGACTGCCCGATCTGCGACAAGGGCGGAGAGTGCGAGCTGCAGGACATGGTGATGGCATACGGACCGCGCAAAAGCGAGTTCCGCGACCCCAAGCGTGTCTTCCACTCGAAGGACATCCGTCTGAGCCCGGTCATCATCATGAACGTCAACCGCTGCATCCAGTGCCAACGCTGCGTCAGGATGTGCGAAGAGGTCGTCGGTGCAGTCGCTTTGGGAACGGTCGAAAAGGGGATGGATACCGCCGTCACCGGTTTCGAGGGCAGTCTTGCAAGCTGCGACCAGTGCGGCAACTGCGTCGAGGTCTGCCCCGTCGGCGCGCTGATGAGCTTCCCCTACCGCTACAAGGCGCGGCCCTGGGATCTTGCCGAGACCGATACCATCTGCCCGCATTGCGGCACCGGCTGTCAACTGACCGTCGGCGCGCGCAAGGGCGAGTTCATGCGGGTCCGCTCGGACTGGGAGCACGGGGTGAACCGCGAAACGCTCTGCGTGCGCGGGCGCTTTGGCCTCGACTTCATCGAGAGCCGGGACCGGATCAAGCGGCCGATGATCCGTCGTGACGGCGCGCTCACTCCGGTTTCCTGGGCTGAGGCCGGGGACTACCTGCGCCGCCGCCTCTCGGCTGTCGAGGGCAAGGCCGCGGGCGGGCTTGCCTCTGCGCGCCTGCCCAACGAGGTGCTCTATCAATTCCAGAAGCTGATGCGGACGGTGTTCCGCACCAACAATATCGACTGCTCCTCGCGCTGGTCTACGCCTTTCGATGCGCTCGGCCCGCTGGTGGCGGGTTTCTATAGCCGTGCGCCGTTGCAAGAGGTGATCGGTCGCGACTGCGTGCTCGTGATCGGCGGCAACGTGACGGAGGAAAACCCGGTCACCGAATACCTGCTGAGGGATGCCGTGCGGCGGCGGCAGACTGGATTGCTCATGCTTTCGGCGCGGCCATCGCGTCTCGATGCCGATGCCCGTGCGGTGGTTCGCGTGCGACCGGGCGGGGAGGCGGCGGGCCTTGCGGACGTAGCGGCTGCGCTCGCGGCGGCGGACGGTCAGGCCTTGGCGGGTGACGTCCCTGCGGATATCGGCGCGAAAATCGGCGGACAAGCCGAGGCCGCCAATCGTGAGGAATCGGATCGACTGGCCTCCACGCTCAGGGAGAGCCGCAGTGTCACCGTGCTTGTCAGCATGGAGCTCCTGAGGTCACCCGAAGCGCGCGCGACGCTGCAACAGGTCAACAGCCTGCTGAAGGTTCTTGACCTGCTCGGCAAGGGCCCGGCGATGCAGTTTCTCTTCGACCGCGCCAACCAGATGGGCGCCTGGGACATGGGGGTTCTGCCTACGGCGTTGCCGGGGCTCGGCGTCGTCAGCGACGACGCGGCGCGAACAACTCTCGAACGGGCCTGGGGCGCCGAGATTCCGTTCGAACCGGGCTCCGGTCTCGACGCGATGCTGGATCTCTGCGCCGACGGGCGGATGGGCGCGCTTTATATCGTTGGAACCGACCCTCTGATCGCCTATCCCGACCGGGATTTCGTGACGCATGCGCTCGGCGGCGCCGATCTCCTGATTGTGCAGGACACCTTCCTCACGGAAACGGCAGGCCTGGCGGAGGTCGTCCTGCCGGCGGCGGGCTTCGGCGAGGAGGCTGGCACGTTCACCAACAACGAGGGCCGGGTCCAGAAGGTTCGCAAATTCCGCGAGCCGGCCTTCGAGGCGCGCGACAATCTGGCGATCTTCGACTTCGTCGCCGCGCTTCGCAAGGAACCGCTGCAGCCGTCGACGCAAGGCGGGATCCTCGACGAGATTGCCCGGCTCGTTCCAGCCTATCAGGGACTGACGCAGGACGGTCTCGGCGCCGACGGTGCCTTCACCAAATCGGCCGCGCTAGCTGCGGCTGGCAGGTTCTTCGCGGCGCCGCCGGCCGCGAAGGCTACCGACCGGCTCGTGCTGGTGACCGGCAACTCGCTGTTCCATAACGGATATCTTTCCGAACGCTCGGAGATCCTGAACACCGTTGCAGATGACCCCTATGTCGAAATGAGCGCCGAGGACGCCGCCGAGCTTGGCCTTTCGGATGGCGCTCAGCTGGTGGTGCGATCCGCGCACGGCGAACTGACGGCGAAACTCAATGTCAACCGGCGCTTCCCGAGCGGCCTCGTGTTTGTTCCGGAAAACTACAGGGCGCTGCGCCTCAACAGCCTGATGCGGAGAAACGAATATCCATGTCCGGTGGAAGTATGCGAGGCCGCACCAGTTTTCGATAGCGCCGCTTCCACCGCTTTTGAGCAAGATCGAATTTGATTGAATCGCTCCCAGGACACCGTCCTGCGTAGCGTTTGTGATCCACCGAGCGCAGTACCCCCCTCTGCCCTGCCGGGCATCTCCCCCACAAGGGGGGAGATCAAGGGGGCACCGCTGCGAACTCGCCTCTGCCAACAATGAGGCTAACTTTGTCGCGGTGAGGAAAGGCCGGGAGTCTGCGTCTTGCCGATCTCCCCCCTTGTGGGGGAGATGCCCGGCAGGGCGGCGGGGTACCTCGTGCAGGCTGATTGGTTCAGTGATAGTGGCTTCCGCAGATGTAATCGTGCAGGTCCTGCTCCGTGCGCAAAGCTTCGTCGAGCCTGTGCTTGACCACGTCGCCGATGCTGACCACGCCGACAACGCTGTCGCCTTCAAGGACCAGCACATGGCGGGTACGCCGTTGGGTCATCATCGCCATCACATAGGGCAGCAAATCCTGTGTCGAGCAGGTTGCCACGCTGCGGTTCATGATATCAGCAACCCGCATCATCGCTGCGTCGGCGCCGTATTCCGCCAAGGCATTGCAGCAATCGCGTTCCGAAAGCGTACCCAGGTATTCCCCGGGCGCGCGACTGACGACCACGAAACCGATATTGCTTTCGCGAAACAGCCGCAGCACTTCCACCATGGTGTGAGCGGGTGTGACCGCAATAACCCCGACGCCCTTGTTCTTCACGATATCGCCGACAAACATGTGAGCCTCCTGCCCTGCAGCGCCGTGCGTTTTTCAAAGGCACAAGGGTCGCTGTAGCACTTTGAATTGCCGCACGATTTTACCCTCAAATCGCCTGCAATTTAAGCGGTCATGCGCCAAGCCCGGGATCGACAACTAACGCGCGTTCACGTTCGGCGGATATTCCTCCACCAGTTGTAGCCCTGCGGCTCGCTTGCCTCGACCAGAACGTCCTTCTTCGTGTTCAGCCGCGCGGCAACCACGCCGCCGCCGGTCGCCGCCTTGCCGGGCTTCGCGAGCAGGTCGTCGCGCCCGATCACCAGGTCGCGCGAGGAGAAACTCGAGAATTCATATTGTTGGCCAAGAGCGATCGCATCCGCCGGGCAGGCGTCCTCGCACAGCCCGCAGAACAGGCACCGGGCCGTGTCGATCTCGAATTTGGCCGGGCGCCGGTTGCCCTTCTCGTCCTCGTAGGGAACGACTTCGATGCAGTCGCAGGGACAGATCCGCGCACAGAGTTCGCAGGCTACGCACTTGATCTCGCCCTCATCGTCCCGCTTGAGGAAGTGGTGCCCGCGATAGCGCGAATAGGGCAGCCATTTTTCCTTGTCCGGATACTGCATGGTCACGGTTCTGGAGAACATATAGCCGAAGGTCACCGCCAGGGCGCTCGACAGATCAGAGAAGAACGCCCAGCCGATCCATGTTCCGGTTCTGTCTCGTGCGTGCGACATCGCCGCCTCGCTGCTGCATCGTCTCCTCGGATGCGGGAAGCCGCTCCCGGCCCCTAGGAGAAAACAATACCTGTAATAATTATGTTCGCCATCGACAGCGGAAGCAAGACTTTCCACCCGATGGCCATCAGCTGGTCATAGCGATAGCGCGGGAAGGTGAAGCGAAACCACATGAACAAATAGACGAAGAACGCCACCTTGAGCACGAACCAGAGGAGCGGCGGCAAGGGGATCAGCACCCCATTCCAGCCACCGAAGAATAGGATCACCGAAAGGACCGAGACGAGCAGCATGATGACGTATTCGCTGACCATGAAGAAGGCGAAGCGGATGCCGCTGTATTCGGTGTGGAATCCGGCCCCCAGATCGCCTTCCGCTTCCGCCAGATCGAAGGGGATGCGCTGGGCTTCGGCAAGCCCGGCGACGAAGAACACGAAAAATCCGACCGGTTGGTAAACGATATTCCAGACATCGGCCTGAGCCCGGACGATGTCCAAAAGGCTCATCGATTGCGCCAGCATCACCACGCCGATGACCGCGAACCCCATCGGGATCTCGTAGCTGATCATCTGCGCGCAGGTCCTGAGGCTGCCCAGCACGGCATATTTGCTGTTTGCGGCCCAGCCGCCGAAGATGACGCCATAAACCTCGAGTCCGATCACCGCGAAGACGAAAAGCAGCGCCACGTTCATGTTGGAAACGTAGAGGGAGATCTCGTTGCCGAGCACCGAGACGCTCTCGCCGAAGGGGATCGCGACGAACACCACGAAGGGCGGGGCGAGCGCCAGGATCGGCGCCAGCTTGAACAGGAAGCGATCGGCTTCGGCGGGGATGTGGTCCTCCTTGGTGAAGAGCTTGATGCCGTCCGCCACCGGTTGCAGCATCCCGTGCCACCCGACGCGCATCGGCCCCATCCGCTGCTGCATGTGCCCGGCGATCTTGCGTTCCAGCCAGGTCAGCGGCAAGGGCAAGAGCAGGAGCATCGCGATCAGCAACGCGACCTTGAAGACGATCAGGCCAAGGGCGACGATAAGTTCCATGTCCGTGGCTGCTTTTCCAACGGGTTGAAACACGTGGCCGGACTTTTGCGCCGGCTAAGCACTGGCAATCTGGGCGCTGTCTATCTGCACGGTACAACGGCGGCGCACGAACCACAATGGCATCACCGTTTTGCCGCCGTGGCCTGCGGCCTGTCTGTCCCGCGTCACTACAGCGCCGCGCGTCTTATCAGACGGCAAAGGACGCTGTAGCACTTTGAATTGCAGCATGTTTTTTCTTAAATCGGCTAGGATTTAAGGAAACGTGCAGGAGCACCCGAAGCCGACGATCCCATGGGGGCTTTTCCCGACAATTTGATCGGGTGCAAGGTCGCGAGACCGTCGCCGATCTAAGGTATAATGAGCCCGTCATCAGCCATCGGCGACGAACGCCGATGGCTTCGAACGGTTCTGACAGCCCCTGACGGGAAGGAGGAGTCCATGATACCGACTGCATTACTGCGTTCGGCTGCTGTTGCCGGTCTCATCGCCCTTGGCGTGAGTGCTGGCGCCAGCGCGCAAACAACCGAGAGCGAAGAGCGTCGGCCCGACGCGTCACCCGAAGCGGAGGCGCAGCGCTCCAGCCCCGAAGGTATGAGGGAAGGCGACCAGCCTCGCGAGCGGGATATGATGGGCCAGGACATGATGGGTAGGGGTATGATGGGCCGCATGCCGATGATGCCCATGCGCGGGCACATGATGAAGATAATGTTCGCCATCGCCGATGCGGACGGGGACGGCAGCCTCTCGTTCGATGAGGTGACGGCCATCCACAGACGGATCTTCGACAAGGTGGATGCCAACAAGGACGGGAAGGTTTCTGTCGAAGAGGTCCAGGCGTTCATGCGGCCCTAGTTCGCTATGATTTTGGGTCGAACCGACCCAAAATCATGACGTGATCGATTTCAATAGGTTAGAGCGGGACGCGGGCGGAAGCGCTCGCATTTTTTCCCTTATCCCGCCTGGCCGAGGAACGTTCAGCCTTGGCGTCCCTTGTACGAGGGACGCGGGGCCGTTGTCCCTCCTACAGCGCCGTGTGTCCTTCAGGACGCACAAAGGACGCTGTAAGTCTTTGAATCTACGCAATCCCGGACGGAAAACCGTCACACACTTTTCCTGGAATTGCTCTCCGTGACCGTCGCCCTATCGCCACATGCCGCGCATGCGCTCGGCGACGTCGATCCGGATCTGCAGGGCGTTACGCTCGGCGCTCGTCGGGCTGGCCATGGGCCAGTTCGCCGTCTCGAAGAACTGCAGGAGCGTCGCGGGAATGAACCGCGTCCGGCTCGCATAGACATGGCGATCGCCCTGGGCGTGCTGGCCACCGGTGAAGAAGCGCTGCGGGACCACCAGCGTCAGGCTGTCCTTGGCACGCGTCATGCCGACGTAGAGCAGCCGCCGCTCCTCTTCGAGATCATGGGTCGTTCCGGTTGCGAGGTCGGACGGAATGCAGCCGTCGACCACATTGAGCATGAAGACGGCGCGCCATTCCTGCCCCTTTGCCGAATGAATGGTCGAGAGGATCAGATAGTCGTCGTCGAGCAGCGGCACGCCCGCCTGGTCGCTGGTCGCATCCGGTGGATCGAGCGTCAGTTCTGTCAGAAAGCGTTCGCGACTGGGATAGCCGGAAGCGATCTGCTCAAGCTGCAGAAGATCGGCCTTGCGTGTCTCGGCATCCTCGTGGATGCGATCGAGATGCGGCTCGTACCAGGCGCGCACCATGGCGAGTTCTGTGGGCCACCCGGATCTGCGGAGACCCTGCAGCAGTTCCGCGAGACGCACCCAGTCGTCCCCGCTTCTGGGCGGGGAAGGAACCTCGCCGAGGGCCATCAGCGGTTCGGGGTCGGCGGCGATCGCGTCGAGGATCTTGCCGGCGGTTTGCGGCCCGATTCCCGGCAGCATCTGAAGCAGCCTGAATCCGGCGACGCGGTCGCGCGGGTTCTGTGCAAAACGCAGTACCGCGAGCATGTCCTTGACATGGGCCGAGTCGAGGAATTTCAGGCCGCCGAACTTCACAAAGGGGATGTTGCGGCGGGTAAGTTCCACCTCGAGAGGACCGCTGTGGCTCGACGCGCGAAACAGGACGGCCTGCTGCTTCAAGCGCATTCCGGTCTCACGGTTGGCGAGGACCTGCTCGACGATGTAGTTCGCCTGATCGCTCTCATCCTTGACCGTCAGCAGCTTCGGACGCTCCGCCGACTGTCTGTCGGTCCAGAGGTTCTTGGTGAAGCGCTCGCGTGCAAGCTCGATGACGCCATTGGCGGCCGCGAGGATCGTTTGCGTCGAACGGTAGTTCCGATCGAGCGTGACGACGTCGGCGGGCGGGGAGAACTCCTTCGGGAAATCGAGGATGTTGCGAACGGTCGCCGCCCGAAAGGAATAAATGGACTGTGCGTCGTCGCCGACGACCGTCAGGCCGCGCCCGCCGGGCTTCAGCGCCATCAGGACGGAGGACTGCAGCTTGTTGGTGTCCTGGTATTCGTCGACAAGCACATGGTCGAACCGGCCGCCGATGTCGGCCGCGAGCGTCGGGTCGGTCACCATCTGCGCCCAGTAGAGAAGCAGGTCGTCGTAGTCGAGAACGTTCTGCGCCTGCTTGGCTTCGACATATCCGGAAAACAGCGCCTTCAACTGGGTCTCCCAGCCGGAAACCCAAGGATACCAGTTCCGCAGCACATCATTCAGCGGCGTCTGCGAATTCACCGTCCGCGAATAGATCGCCAGGCAGGTGCCCTTCGTCGGAAACCTGCTTTCGGTCTTCGACAAACCGAGCTCGTGCCGGGCGAGGTTCATCAGGTCGGCGCTGTCCTCCCGGTCGTGGACGGTGAAATCCACGTTCAGCCCGATCTGCTCGGCGTAGATCCTCAGCAGGCGCGCCCCGATGCCGTGAAACGTTCCCGCCCAAGCAAGCGCGTCGGTCATCACGCCGGAGCCGGCACCAAGCACCTCAGCACAGATGCGCTCGACGCGGCGCGACATTTCAGCCGCGGCCCTGCGCGAAAAGGTCATGAGAAGGATACGGCGGGGATCTGCTCCATTGACGATCAGGTGAGCGACCCGGTGGGCCAGCGTGTTGGTCTTCCCCGATCCCGCCCCGGCGATGATCAGCAATGGTCCGCCGACAATGCCGTGGTCCGGTCCGATACCATGCTCGACGGCGCAGCGCTGCCTGTCGTTCAGTTTTTCAAGGTAAGCTGCGCTCATCCGCCCTGCCATGTTCGTTCCGCAATGGCTCTGCACTTAGCCGAGTGCCTTCGGCACTGCAGCGCCGCGCGCCTTATCAGACGCGCAAAGGATGTTGCAGCATTTCGAGTTGCTGCATGTTTTTGCTCTTAAGTCGGCTCCGATTTAAGGAAACATGCAGCGGGTGCGGTCAAGCTGAAAAACGACAAGAATGGCAAAAGACCCCAGCAAATGAACATTTCTGAGGCGCCGAGAGGCGTTTTAAGACGCGCAGGCGTCGCGGTCGCAGCCGTGAATTGCTGCAAACATGCGGCAGGCCACAACCAGGCGGGCTCCCCCTCACCACATTGGTGGGCAACAAAGATGTGAACACACATTGCCGTTCCCCGACGTCAATCGCGCGGGAGCTTGCCGAGCAAAAGCTCATTTCCTGTAGCGTTTCCGCATCGCCGGCATTTCAACATGCCTGCAATCGCCAGCAAGGATGTGCCGACACCGCGCGTCCTGGCAATCTGGCGACGATCAACCGGCGCCTGATGCCGACACTTCCCGCACATGGCAACGAGCACATACCATTCGGGCAGCGTCTCCAGGGTCGAGGCGGATTCCGCGGTATCTCCGCGCGGTGCCAGGTCGATTCCCCGTCGATGCCTCATCGTCATTCATGCGCTTAGCTGTCCAGATTGAGCGAAAGTTGCGTACCGCCGCGCTTCAACGCGGGCAGGGGCGGGTTAAGTTGAATCCGCCCGAAGATCTGTTTCCGCCGTTCCTCTTCGCGCTCTCGCCGGACGCGAGAAGCAGCGACGACGGCCATGGCACGGTTCATGACTTCTTCGGCGTGGGTCATGGTAAGCTCTCCGAATGTTCATGTTATGTTCTCATTCGGTCACCGGGTTGTCAAGCTCGGCATAGAAATCTCGTACGAGTGTGGTGAGCCGGCCCATTCAATGGAGTTGTCGTTCCAAACCCTCAGTGGGGTTAATGGCTGGGCGAAGCGCCCCATGAATGCTGGTCCAGGCGACTTTTCGGGACTTTTTTGTGTGCCGACCCCTACACGGGACGGCGGATTCGGCCACTGCATGTTCCCTTAAATCGTAGTCGATCTAAGGACAAAAACATGCAGCACTTCAAAGTGCTACAGCGCCGCGCGTCTGATCAGACGCGCGGCGCTGTAGGATCAGACGAGGTCGAACCGATCGGCGTTCATCACCTTGTTCCAGGCCGCCACGAAGTCGCGCACGAACTTCTTCTGCGAATCCTGCTGTGCGTAGACTTCCGCGACTGCACGAAGCACGGAGTTCGAACCGAAGACGAGGTCGACGCGGGTGCCGGTCCACTTCACTTCGCCGGTCTTGCGGTCACGCCCCTCGTACACGTCCTGGGCTTCCGTGGACGCCTCCCACTCCGTACCCATGTCGAGCAGGTTCACGAAGAAGTCGTTGGTGAGTGCCCCTGGGCGCTCGGTAAAGACGCCGTGCTGGGACTGTCCGGCATTCGCGTTCAGGGCGCGCAAGCCGCCGACGAGAACCGTCATCTCGGGCGCGGTCAGCGTCAGGAGATGCGCCCTGTCAACCAGCAACTCCTCTGCCGAAACGGCATATTGAGCCTTTTGGTAGTTGCGGAAGCCGTCGGCGATCGGCTCGAGAACGGCAAAGGCTTCCGCATCGGTCTGCTCCTGCGATGCATCCGTGCGGCCAGGCGCGAAGGGAACGTCCACATCGTGCCCGGCGGCTTTTGCGGCCTCCTCGATCGCGGCGGCGCCGCCGAGGACGATCAGGTCGGCGAGCGAGATCTTCTTGCCGCCGGACTGCGCCTCGTTGAAGGCTTTCTGGATGCCTTCGAGCGTTTCCAGCACCTTGGCGAGCTGGGCGGGCTGGTTGACTTCCCAGTCCTTCTGAGGGCTGAGACGGATGCGCGCGCCGTTCGCTCCGCCACGCTTGTCGGTGCCGCGGAAGGTGGCAGCCGACGCCCAGGCGGTCGAGACAAGGTCGGATACGGAAAGGCCCGATGCGAGGACCTTGGCCTTGAGGCCGGCAATGTCAGCCGCGTCGACCAGCGGATGATCGACGGCGGGAACCGGATCCTGCCAGATCAGCTCCTCCGTTGGGACCTCCGGGCCGAGATAGCGCGAGCGCGGACCCATGTCGCGGTGCGTCAGCTTGAACCACGCCCGGGCGAAGGCATCAGCGAACTGATCCGGATTCTCGTAGAAGCGCCTTGCGATCTTCTCGTAGGCGGGATCGACCCTCAGCGCGATGTCGGTGGTCAACATGGATGGCGCACGACGCTTTGACGGGTCGTGTGCATCCGGTATGGCATCGGCGCCTGCGCCATGCTTCGGTTTCCACTGGTGCGCGCCGGCCGGGCTCTTGGTCAGCTCCCAATCATAGCCGAACAGGTTCCAGAAGAAGTTGTTGCTCCACTTCGTCGGCGTCGACGTCCAGGTGACTTCAAGGCCGCTGGTGATGGTGTCGCCGCCCTTGCCGCTGCCGTAACTGCTCTTCCAGCCCAGGCCCTGCTCTTCGATGCCGGCGCCCTCGGGTTCCGGGCCGACGAGTGCGGCATCACCGGCGCCGTGGGTCTTGCCGAAGGTGTGGCCGCCGGCGATGAGGGCGACAGTCTCCTCGTCGTTCATGGCCATACGGGCGAAGGTCTCGCGGATGTCCCGCGCGGCCGCGACCGGATCGGGGTCGCCGTTCGGCCCTTCCGGGTTCACGTAGATCAGGCCCATCTGCACGGCGGCGAGGGGATTTTCGAGCTCCCGGTCGCCCGTGTAGCGCTTGTCGCCGAGCCACTCGGTCTCCATGCCCCAATAGATGTCTTCCTCCGGCTCCCAGACGTCGGCACGGCCGCCGCCGAAGCCGAAGGTCTTGAAGCCCATCGATTCCAGCGCACAGTTTCCGGCGAGGATCATCAGGTCGGCCCAGGAGATGCTGTTGCCGTATTTCTGCTTGATCGGCCAGAGCAGCCGGCGCGCCTTGTCGAGGTTGGCATTGTCCGGCCAGCTGTTGAGCGGCGCAAAGCGCTGCGTGCCGGAGGACGCGCCGCCGCGGCCATCGCCGGTGCGGTAGGTGCCCGCGCTATGCCAGGCCATGCGTATGAGAAGCGGTCCGTAATGTCCGAAGTCGGCCGGCCACCAGTCCTGGCTGTCCGTCATCAGCGCATAGAGGTCCTGTTTGACGGCATTCAGGTCAAGCTTCTTGAACTCCTCGGCGTAGTTGAACGCCTCGTCCATGGGATTGGTGAGCGACGAATTCTGGTGGAGGATTTTCAGGTTCAACTGGTTGGGCCACCAGTCGCGGTTCGACGTGCCGTGCACGACTGGGCAGCGGCCCGTTTTTTCGGCTTTTGCGTCCATGTCGGTCTCCCATTGTAATTACACGAATCGTGCTGGTCCGGTTTCATGGCCAGCGCGAATGCGCCGGACACATGGAATGTCCTTTTGCTCGAGGTTCCCTTGGGAAAGACCCTCTGAACAAAACAGCCTTGAGTGCCACCGTTCTGGATGGTCAGGACATCACTGACTTTCCCGCCGTCGGAAATCGAGGCGGGGGACGTTGGCTGTTTCCTCTACGGCTCAAGCAATGTACCAAAAGGGTTCCATTAATTTAAGTTGGATTTCCTGATCGACACGGCCATCGTGGCGCAGCCGATATCCGAACCGTCCGTGACCGAGGTCGTGCTGGTCCGGCCGGATGAGGACGAGGGAAAGCCGGTGCCCAGTCGTGAAAGCTTGCGCGAAATGCCGCTGCTGCTCCTGGAAGAGAATGCCCGGCCGCGGAGCGGCCGGGCATTCGGGACTAGGCGTTGAGCGATTTTGAGAACGGCATCACGCGGATCCGCTTGCCGAGCGCCTTGTAGACGGCATTGGCAACGGCCGGGCCGATCGGCGGAACGCCAGGTTCGCCGATGCCGGAAGGAGGATTGGCCGAGGCCACGATTTGGACTTCGACCTTTGGCATGGCGTCGATCCTGAGCGGCGTATACACGTCGAAATTGCCCTGATCGACCTTGCCATCCGTCAGCGTGATCTCCTCGGCCAGTATGGCGCCGAGCCCGAAGCCGATGCCGCCCTCGACCTGCGCGCGGACCTGGTCCGGGTTGATCGCCAAACCGCAATCAACCGCAGCGACCACGCGTTCGACCTTGATCTGACCGCTCCCGTCAGTCGACACCTCGGCGATCTGTGCCACCACAGAGCCGAAGCTCTCTGCGAGGGCGACACCCCGGAAGCGGCCTTCCGGCAACGGCTTCTGCCATTCCGCCTTTTCCGCCGCCAGCTTGAGCACGGTCGCGTGGCGCGACTGCGGCTCGAGCAAGGACAGACGGAATTCTACCGGATCGCGTCCTGCCGCTTCGGCTACCTCGTCCAGGAAGGTTTCGGCAGCAAAGGCGGTGTGCGTCGAACCGACCGAGCGCCACCAGAGAACGGGAACACCGACATCCGTCGTGGTGAGGCCGACCATCTGGTTCGGGACGGCATAGGGAAGGTTGCTCGCGCCTTCCACCGATGTCGGGTCGACGCCGTTCTTGACCATTCCCTCGAACGCCGTCTTCGCCATGATCGACTGGCCGACGATGTGATCGTTCCAGGCGAGCAGCTTTCCGTCCGCATCGATGCCCGCCTTGAGCGTGTGCACATAGGCGGGGCGATAGCGGCCGGCGCGCATGTCGTCCTCCCGCGTCCACTGCACCTTCACAGGCGCGCGGAAGCCGATCGCCTTCGCCGCATGCACGGCCTCGACGACGACATCGCCGTCGAATACGGCCCGCCGGCCGAAGCTGCCGCCCGACTTCATGACGTTGAGGCGGACCTTCTCGGGAGCAATTCCGGCGATCTCCCCGGCAAGCTTCTGATAGACGTCCGGGAACTGATGCCCGCCCCAGACCTCGAGCGTGCCGTCCTCATTCATGCGCGCGACGGCGTTTAGCGGCTCCAGGGCGGCGTGCGCCAGATAGGGGAACTCGAAGCTCGCTTCGATGACCTTCGCAGCCTGCGCAAAGGCGGCATCGGCGTCGCCGTCCTTGCGGGCAGCCGCCGCCGGCGTCTTCTTTGCGAGATCGCGGTACGTGGACATGACCTCCTGCGTACCGCGCTTTTCCGCCGCCGCATCGTCCCATTCCACCTTGACCGCTTCGCGTCCCTTGATCGCCGCCCACATGTGTTCGCCGATCACCGCGATGCCGCGCGGCGTTTCGACGACGTCGACGACGCCCTTGATGCCGCGGGCGGCAGAGGGGTCGAAGGACTTCACCCTCGCGCCGAAGAGCGGCGGGTGGATCATCACGGCCGTCAGCATGCCGGGCAGCTTGACATCGATCGTATATTGCTCCGTCCCGTTCGCCTTGCGGGCGCTGTCGAAGCGCTTCAGGTCAGCATTGCCGATAAGCTTCCAGTCGCCGGGCTGCTTGAGCTTGACGTCGCCGGGCACCGGCATGGCCGCCGCCTTGGCGGCAAAGGCGCCGAATCCGCCGCTCTTGCCGGAGGGATGGGCAAGAACGCCGTTCTCGACGGTGATTTCCGCCGCATCCACGCCCCACTCGGAGGCTGCCGCAGCGACAAGCATCGCGCGGGCTGCCGCACCGGCCTTGCGATAGCGCTCCCACGAGGACGCCATGGAGGTCGAGCCTCCGGTTGCCTGTATTGCGCCGCCGAAGGCGAGATTGCCGTAGGCCTTGATGTTGCCGGCGGCCCCCTTCACGTCGATCGCCGACCAGTCGGCGTCGAGCTCTTCCGCCACCAGCGTGGCGATACCGTTATAGGATCCTTGCCCCATCTCGAACTGCGACGAGAGTACGGTCACCGTTCCGTCCCCGTCGATTATCAGATAGGGGGAAAAGGAATTCGCGCCCTCTGCCGACGTCGTCTCGCTTGCCGACGCCGGCGATGCACGCAGGAGGTGGAAACCGACGGCGATACCGGTACCAGCGGCAAGGGCGCCGATGAGGAACTGCCGCCGCGACGCTTGGACCTGTGCTGCGGGGAGGGTAACCGATTGCATCAATCTCGGGATCATGACTTAGCCCTCCAGGCGCTTTGCGGCTTCATGGATGCCGGCACGGATTCGATGATAGGTGGCGCAACGACAGAGATTGCCCGCCATCGCCGCGTCGATGTCCTCGTCGCTGGGTTTCGGATTGTTGGTCAGGAGATCTGTCGCCGACATGATTTGCCCGGACTGACAATAGCCGCACTGAGGAACGTCGAGATCGGCCCAGACGGCCTGGACCGCTTCCGCGACCTTGCCCTTGAGCCCCTCGATGGTGGTAATCTCGGCCCCTTCGATGTCGCCGATGAGCGTCTGACAGGACCGGACCGGCGCGCCGTCGACATAGACCGTGCAGGCACCGCATTGCGCCATGCCGCAACCGAACTTCGTACCTGTCAGCCCTACAAGATCGCGGATCACCCAAAGAAGCGGCATATCCGCCTCGGCCTCGACCGAATGTTCGACGCCGTTGATCGTCACAATTGCCATGGTGGTCTCCTCGCGTTAGGCGCGGCGTCGGCATGTGCGTTTAGGACATGCCGCTTCACGCGCGGCAGCCATTCGCCAGGCTGCGGCCAAAGCTTAGGAGACGATCCCCCGGCGCGGTAGAGTCGATCCTGTCGGATTATTGCCTAATTCTCTCGACCTGACGTACTTGTGATCACAGGTCAAGCCGCCGAGTCGAGTCTGGAGAGAGCCGACTTGGGCGCCGCGCCTAGTTAATGGAATCGCGCCGGTTCGGCTCGCTGGAGTTCAGGATAGCCCTGATATCTCTTATCGGCGGGTGGCCGAAAGCGCGTCGATACTCCCGGCTGAATTGCGTCGGGCTCTCGTATCCGACGCGTAGGGCCGCCGTCGCTGCGTCGATCGACTGTGAAAGCATCAACTCCCGTGCGTGATGCAGCCGCAAGTGCTTCTGGAACTGCAGCGGGCTCATTGCGGTCATGGCGCGAAAATGGTGATGGAGCGTCGATACGCCCATGTTCGCGACTTCCGCCAACTCCTCTATTCGCAATGGCCGGGCATAGTTTTCCTTCAGCCATGCCACCGCCTTTGCCACGCGGTTGCTGTTGGTGCCGGTGAGCGCGAAACGCCGAAGCCGCGCCCCTTGCTCGCCGGTAAGCAGCCGATAGAGGATCTCGTTCTGAACATGATTGGCCAGGAAGGGGATGTCCGCTGGCGCGTTTACGAGCGAAATCAGCCGCGACAGGGCATCGAACAGTTCCGGTGTCGCAGCGCCGACGACGACGCCGAGGTCGCGCTCCGGCATGTCCGCCGGCTGTATGTCGTAATCGGTGATGATCCGGCGAAGTTTCTCGAGATCAAGGCGCAACGTCGCGGCCACATAGGGTTCACCCTCGCTCGCCTCGCAGATCTGGCCGGTCATGGGCAAGCCGATCGCGGTCACGAAGAAGCAGGACTCGTCGTAGAGGAGCGTTTCGTTGCCGACCTTGACGCGCTTGCTTCCCTTGAGGATCAGCGACAGGCTCGGCTCAGAGAGACTGGAAAACGGGCCGGTCGGCCCGGTGACGCGATAAAGGGAGAGCCCCGGGATCGAGTGGCTGTAGCGAACCCCGTCCCACGGCAGTTGCGAGAGCCTGTCGAGAATTTGGGCGCGAAGGGGCGCCGTTTCCTGGCGCAGGTCGCGTTTGTGCATGGCTGCCTCGCTCATTGCCGTCTCTTCACTGTCCTTTGGGCGCAAAACTTATCACAATATTTTGAACTCGACACGATTAGGCAAGTGGCAGCGGGCTTTTCACTCTCGGCTGCTCGCCGGCGCAGACCGCTCGACATAGTCGGCCCGGTTGATGCCGTGGCGCTGCAGCTTGTCGTAAAAGGTCTTGCGCGGAATGCCGAGCGCTTCCAGCGTTTCCTTGACGTCGCCCCGATGCGCCGTCAGGGCGTCTTTCAGGATCTCCGCCTCGTAGCGCTCCAGTCGTTCGGGAAGCGATGCTCCGGCCGCCGCCGGCGGGAGGGGCTCGCCGAGGTTTCCTTCAACGCCAAGCGCCACACGTTCGGCGAAATGCGAAAGCTCGCGCACATTGCCAGGCCAGGAATGCGACATCAGGTGGTGCTGCACAGCCGGAGAAACCGCGGGAACGTCGCGCTGAAAACGTTCCGCAGCCCGCGTCAGGAAATGCGAGAAGAGCAGCGGGATATCCTCGTGCCGTTCGCGCAGCGGCGGGATCGAAAGCGTCACGACATTCAGCCGGTAGTAGAGATCCTCGCGAAAGTCGCCGCGCTCGGCCGGATCGCCGAGGTCGACCTTGGCAGCGGCGACGACCCGGATGTCGACCGGGCGCGTCGCGTTGGTGCCGAGCGGCGTGATCTCGCGCGCTTCAAGCACGCGCAGCATCTTGACCTGGGTCGCCGGCGGCATCGCTTCGATCTCGTCCAGGAACAGCGTGCCTCCGCTGGCATGCTCGATCCGGCCGATCCGCTTTTTCACGGCGCCGGTGAAGGCGCCCGGCTCGTGCCCGAAGAGCTCGCTTTCGATCACCGTCTCCGGCAGCGCGCCGCAATTGAGCGCCACGAAATTTCCGTTCCGGCGCCGGCTCCACTGGTGCAGGAGAGTGGCGACCACTTCCTTGCCGCTGCCGGTTTCGCCCGCGACCAAGACGTCGACGTCGGTGTCGGCAATGTGTTTCAGCGTCTGCCGCAACCGCTCCATCACCGGCGTCTGGCCGATCAGCGGCAGGCTGTCGGAGGCGGCTTCCGCCGCGCGTCTGAGCGCACGGTTCTCCATCACCAGGCGGCGCTTCTCCTCGGCGCGCCGCGCGCTCTGGACGAGTCGATCGGCGGCAAAGGGCTTGGCGATGAAGTCATAAACCCCGTCCTGCATGGCCTGCACCGCCATCGGGATGTCGCCATGCCCGGTGACCAGAATGACGGGGAGGTCCGGATCGAGGGCGGCCACTTTCTGGAAGAAGGCGAGCCCGTCGAGGCCCGGCATGCGGATGTCGCTGATGACGACACCGCCGAATTCCGGGCTGAGGACGTCAAGCGCTTCGATCGCGCTGGCGAAGGGCGAGACGGTGAAGCCGGCAAGTTCAAGGGTCTGCTGCATCGCCTTGCGTAGGTCGCGGTCGTCGTCGATCAGGAAAACGGAAGCGGCGTCGCTCATTGCGCTTGAGCCTTTTTCAAATGGACCGTGAATGTGGTTCCGGAGGCGCCTGTCTCGACCGCGATGTCACCGCCATAGTCGGCGACGATCTCCTTGGAGATCGCCAGTCCGAGGCCAAGCCCCTCTTCCTTCGAGGTGTTGAAGGGCGTGAAGAGCTCATCGCGAACATCCTCCGGAATGCCCGGGCCATTGTCCGCGACCATCAGTTCGATGCCGCGTTCGGTCTCCGCGCAGCGCACCCTGATCTCGCCGCTCTCTGCGTCGCCGAGCGCTTCCAGCGCATTCTGGAGAAGATTGATCAGCACCTGCTCCAGGCGAATGCGATTGCCCATGGCTTTGAAGCCGTTTGGAGGAAGGGAAATCCTGATCGTATCCATGCGGCCGGCAAAGCGGCTGCGAAGCAGAAGCATCGCGCCTTCGATGACGTCCCGCATCTCGGTCGGCTCGGCGACGAAGTTTCCCTTGCGGGCAAACCGGCGCAACTCGTCGGTGATTGTCCCGACACGTTCGGTAAGCTCGGCGATGCTGGTGAGGTTTTCCGCCGCAGTCGCGCTTTGGCCGCGATCGAGGAAGGTGCGGGCATTGTCCGCATAGGCGCGGATCGTGGCGACAGGCTGATTGATTTCGTGCGCGACGCCAGCGGCGACCTGTCCGAGGATCGCCAGCCGATTGGCCTGCACGAGGTCCTGCTGAACGGCCTGCAGCTTTTCCGTCGTCTGGCGATGGTCGGCGATTTCCGTCTCGAGGCGATCGCGGGCCATGGTGAGGTCACGCGTCCGCTCCTCGACGCGCGTTTCGAGCTCGTTGCGGGCCGCGCGTTCGGCCGCCGAACGAAAGGCGACCACCTGGCGCCGGCGCATGAGCAAGGCCGCAAGCGCGAGGACAGGCACCAGGACCGCGAGCATCTGCAGCCTTGCTTCACGTGCGCCTGCCGACAGCGCTGCCGTAAGCGGCGACAATTGCTCCAGCCGCCAGTTTGTCGACGGCACCAGCGTTTCGACGCGCAGGAACGTCTCGGCGTGACCGCCCGGGAGCAGGGCATTGAGGGTGGAGGAACCATCGGCCGCTGCTTCGATCTGGCTGAAGGGCAGTGGCAGCAGGGGCGCATCGCCGAATTGCAGGCTTTCACGGATCGACGCCAGACGCTCCTCGGGAATTTGCTTCGTGGTCATGAAGCGCCAGGAGGGGATGCTGGTGATGATAACGATCCCCCGTCGGTCGGTGACATAGACGGCCTTGCCCGTGTTCGCCCAATCGGCTTCGACGCCATCGAACTCGAGCTTGGCGACGATCACGCCGATCGGCCCCGCTGGACCGTCGATCCGCCGCGAAATGTAGAGGCCCGGCCGCTTGCTGACCGTGCCCATGGCGAAATGCTCCGCCTGGCCATCACGGATCGCCAGCCGGAAATAGTCGCGAAAGCCATAATTGCTGCCGACAAAACTCGTCGGCTCCCGCCAGTTGCTCGCGGCGATGGCGACGCCGTCCAGCCCGATCAGATAGACGACCGCCGCGCCGGCGCTTGTGGCAAGCGCCTCGAGCTTGCGGTTGATCTGGTCGAGCGCAGCTGCGTCCGGGGCGAGGAGCGACTGGCGGATCGCCGTGTCGTCGGCGAGCACCAGTGGCAGCGCACGCTGCCTTTCGACGACGGCCCGCAACAGCGACGCCTTGAGGCTGGCGTCGATGCGGCTCTGGTCGGTCAATGTGCGGTGCGCGTTCGTGCGGCCATATTCGCCGGCGGCGAAAAAGCCCGCCGCAAGTAGCGCGACCGCGACGAGCGCGAAGATCGACCACGACCGCACGGCGCGGCGCTGGAGATCGCCGAGATCGTTTTTGAGTGGAATGGCCATGGGCGGCATTGTGCATCTTTTCGCTCATCGTGCCAATTCATCTGTGCGGATTTCCGCCCAATCCAGCGTGAATCATTAAGGGTGAAATTTAAAGAGGTTAAGAATCAATGGGTTGTCCTTGTTCCTCAAATCTGGCACGGACGTTGCAAGTCCCTCCGCATGGCAGCCGGGTGCTGTCGGTCTTCGGAAGAGTGGCCTGGGAGGCCCGGCTGTTGCCGGACTAGGCCCGCGTGGAGGATATCATGATCGCACAACATTCCGCGGAGGTCCGCGGCAAGACACCGCTCTATCGGCATCTCTATGTCCAGGTCCTCGCGGCGATCGCCGCAGGCATCCTGCTCGGGCATTTCTATCCGGATGTCGGCACCGAACTCAAACCGCTGGGCGATGCCTTCATCAAGCTCGTCAAGATGATCATCGCGCCGGTCATCTTCCTGACGGTCGCGACCGGTATTGCCGGCATGACCGATCTTGCCAAGGTCGGGCGCGTCGCCGGCAAGGCGATGATCTACTTCCTGACCTTCTCGACGCTCGCGCTCGTCGTCGGTCTGATCGTCGCTAATGTGGTGCAGCCTGGTTCCGGCATGCATATCGATCCGGCCTCGCTCGATATGAAGGCGGTCTCCACCTATACCGAAAAGGCGCATGAACAGTCGGTCACCGGCTTTCTCATGAACATCGTTCCGACGACGTTGGTCAGTGCTTTCGCCGAGGGCGACATCCTGCAGGTGCTGTTCATCTCGGTCCTCTTCGGCATCGCGCTTGCCATGGTCGGCGAAAAAGGCCAGCCGGTGGTCGATTTCCTGCATGCGTTGACGCTGCCGATTTTCCGCCTGGTGGCGATCCTGATGAAGGCCGCTCCGATCGGCGCCTTCGGCGCGATGGCCTTCACCATCGGCAAGTACGGCGTGGCGTCGATCGCCAATCTCGCGATGCTGATCGGCACCTTCTATCTCACGTCGTTCCTCTTCGTCTTCATCGTGCTTGGTGCGGTCGCGCGCTACAACGGCTTCTCGATCGTCGCGCTCATCCGCTACATCAAGGAAGAGCTGCTGCTCGTGCTCGGCACGTCCTCTTCGGAAGCGGCGCTGCCGGGCCTGATGAACAAGATGGAGAAGGCAGGCTGCAAGCGCTCGGTCGTCGGCCTCGTCATCCCGACCGGCTATTCCTTCAACCTCGACGGCACCAACATCTACATGACGCTTGCCGCGCTCTTTATCGCGCAGGCGACCGATATCCCGCTGTCGCTTGGTGACCAGATCCTGCTCCTGCTTGTCGCAATGCTGAGCTCGAAGGGCGCTGCCGGCATCACCGGCGCGGGCTTCATCACCCTTGCCGCAACGCTCTCGGTCGTCCCCTCGGTACCGGTCGCCGGCATGGCGCTGATCCTCGGCATCGACCGCTTCATGTCGGAGTGCCGCGCGCTCACCAATTTCGTCGGCAATGCTGTCGCGACGGTCGTGGTGGCGAAATGGGAAGGCGAACTGGATCAGGCGCAGCTCTCCGCCGCACTCGGCGGTGGAACACCTGCCGTCGAGACGATCCCGGCGGCGATCCAGCCCGCCGAATAAGCTGCCTCCCAGGGCAAGACCGCAGTCTTGCGGTGTGGCGCGGTCTGGTTGTCCAGGCCGCGCTCTTTTTTTGGCGCAAGGACTCCGCGCGTCGACCGTTGCGCAAGCCTCCGGCAGCTCGGGGAGGGGCGACGAGCTTACAGGCTTGCCGGCCATCTCCCTCACCACCTAATTAGCCCGCGCAGAACCTCGGGTGCCAGCCAAATTTAGAAAAGGCGAAAGCGAGCTTAGAACGGTCACCCGCTTACAGCCACCGTGTCGATGACGACGAAATCATGCGTGATCGTCGCGGTCTTGGCCAGCATCGCCGACGCCGAGCAGTATTTTTCCAGTGACAGCGCGACCGCGCGCTCCACCTTCTTCGCCGCGAGACCACGCCCCGTCACCACGAAGTGCATGTGAATGCGGGTAAAGACCCTCGGGTCCTGTTCGGCTCGCTCTGCGTCGAGCTCGACGGTGCAGTCTTCGACCGCCTCGCGGCCCTTTTCGAGGATGTGAATGACGTCATAGGCCGAGCAGCCGCCGGCCCCGATCAGAACCAGTTCCATCGGGCTCGGCCCGGGCGTCCGCCCTTCCGGCCCTGAAGCCGTTCCGAATACGAGTTTGTGACCGCTCCCGGACTCGCCAACGAACGTCCGCTCTTCAACCCATTTGATTCGTGCTTTCATGATTTTTCCCTTTGTCGCTGTGTCCATCATAACCGCCGGCGCTCACGGATTTCCAATAACCGGCAAAATTATGCTGCGGCCAGATCGTTGCTTCCTGCTTCCTTCGCCAACGTCGAATGAAACGTGCGCCGTGCAGGGAGAACATCGGATGATCGGTGGCGCAACGGCTCGGAATAATCACCGCCCATTGCGCCAACCGAGGCAGCTCGATTTTGGTCGACAGCTGGAACTAACGTCTGTGGGTTGGGGTTTCGTGCACTCGACCAAAGGAGTGCTTCCATGGCCAAGAAAGCCGCCAGGCCAAGCAACGAGAGACCGGCCACCGGTTGCGGCAAAGCAGGCATTGCTGAATCTCTCGACCAGGCGAGCAGTCTCACCGATCCGCCAGCAGCGGCCCTCCTCGATGAGCTTGGCAAGCTTTGCGGCTCGGCGAAGGAACGCTGCGCCAGGCTGAGCTAGCGGGGTTGGACGATGGCTCTGCGCACGCGTGAAAGACCAACGAGGCGGGCGAAGGCACCGCGGCCGGCGCGTAAGGCAAGAACCACCGGCGCAGTCGCACCTGCCGGCCGCTTCGCCCTGCCCGTCAGCACCGCGCCGATGGAGGCGCGCTCTGCCCCGGAGCTCCCGGCTGATGGTGCATGGCAGCACGAGCCGAAATGGGACGGTTTCCGCTGCCTGGCCTTCAAGTCCGGCGAAGAGGTCGATCTCCGCGCGAAATCCGGCAAACCGCTCGGGCGCTTCTTCCCGGAAGTCGTTGCCGTGCTGCGGCAGCTCGGCGCCGCACAGTTCGTGGTCGACGGCGAACTGGTAATCGAGGTCGATGGACGGCTTTCCTTCGACGCGCTGCAGATGCGTCTGCATCCGGCGGCGAGCCGCGTTCGAAAGCTCTCGCAGGAGACGCCCGCCAAGCTCATCCTCTTCGATGTGCTGGTCGGCGCCGACGGCGCAATCCTCACGGGCGAGCCGCTCGTTGTCCGGCGAGCTGCGCTCGAAGCCTTCGCAAGGGAGAACGCCGTTACGGACAAGCTGGAGCTTTCGCCCTTCACGCTCGACAGGGAGGAAGCCGAGCGGTGGCTCACCGGGTGGGAAGCAGGCGCCACCGATGGCGTTGTCGCAAAAAACCTCGACGGCCCCTACGAATGCGGAGCGCGCGCAATGGTGAAGGTCAAACGCCTGAAGACCGCCGATTGCGTCGTCGGCGGCTTCCGGTACGAAAGCGACAGCGCGGAGGTCGGCTCGCTCTTGCTCGGTCTTTACGACGCAGACGGAACGCTGAACCATGTCGGCTTCACCGCGACGATCTCCGACAAGGAGCGGCCTGCGCTGACGCGCCGGCTCGAGGGCCTGCGCGAACCACCGGGCTTTACCGGCAAGGCTCCCGGCGGACCCAGCCGTTGGAGCAGCGAGCGTAGCGGCGAATGGGAGCCGGTTCGTCCGGAACTCGTCGTCGAGGTTCGGTTCGACCACGTCGGCAACCGGCGCTTTCGTCACGGTACAAAGTTGATGCGGTGGAGGCCGGACAAGGATCCGCGCCAGTGCACTTACGAACAGATCCTACCGCGCTGACGGCCGGGAAGCCGCTGGCCCGGGTCATCACCTGAAGATGTAAATCGCGCCTCCAGCGTCGTCGGAAACGAGGACGGAACCGTCGGGCGCTTCCTTGACGTCCACGGGCCGGCCGACGTCTCTGAGGAAAGTCGTTGCCGAGACCGGTCGGGCGCCCCGGAAGCGTACCCGCACCACCTGATACCCGACCGGAACCGACCTGTTCCAGCTGCCGTGCTGGGCGACCAGAGCGTCACCGCCGAGACTGCGGAAGAAATGGATGCCGAGCGCCGCGACATGCGCCTGAAAGTCGAAGACGGGCGGGATCTGCCGCTCGGGCGGCGATGCGTCCTCAAATCCTTTGAGGCGCGTCTGGCCTCCAAAGTAGGGAAAACCGTAAAAGCCGCCCGGGCGAAGCGCGTTGAGCTCGTCGGGCGGGACATCGTCGCCCATACGGTCGGCGCCGTTGTCGGTAAAGAACATGGTCCCGCCGCGCCAGTCGAAGCCCACCGAATTGCGCACACCCCATGCGACGCGCCGAAGATCGGAACCGTCCTGGTTCATGCTGACGATCGTGCCTTGCTGCCCGCGCGGCCGGCAAATATTGCAGGGCGATCCCAACGAGACGTAGAGCCGGGAATCGGGGCCGACGGCGATATAGCGATAACTATGGGCTCCCGAGTTCGGCAGGTCTCGGCGAATATCACGCCTGCCGCTCAGATCGCCCCCGCGCCCGATGTCGAACACGGTTACGCTGTCTCTCGAAGCGACGAACAGACGACCGCCGGAGCATGCGACTCCGTTCGCAGCGGAGAAACCCGAGGCGACCCGCCGGGCTCCGCCGCCGGACAACGGCACGGCATAGACCGAGGAACCCTTGGTTCCGACGAACACGATGTCGCCGCAGACCGCCATTTCGCGCGCGGCGGGAACGCGGGCGAGCAGGGCGGCCCGTGCCGGGCCGAGAGCCACGCCGGAGGCGAGCGCTGCCAGCGCGAGAAACCGCATTCGAGCGCAGAGAAATCCGGCCTTTAGGGAAAAGACGTCCATCGGCGCCCTCCGAATACAAGCTGAATTTGCCGGAGGAACTGGAGCGGCTCATTCCCGTTTCAAGCCGCAGCCTGCTGCTGGCTATCCTTACATCGCAGCCGATTTAAGGATAAAACATGCAGCAATTCAAAGTGCTAAAGATTTTTGCGCGTCCGATAAGACGCGCGACGCTGTAGGCCTCACGGCGAAGTGATCCCGTGATGCTGAGCCCATGGTCGGCTCAACTGCCCAAGAGGTGAGATGTGATGCCCGTCTCCTCGATAAAAGCGATACTCGGATTCGAGGCACTGCTGTTTGCTGCCGCCTCACTTGTCCACGCCGGCATCCTGTTCGGCGGCTACGAACATTCGCGCGCCGCGACTGCCGAGGGCGTGATTGCGGCAGTCCTGGTCCTTGGCCTGCTGGCTTGCATCGGCGTGCCGGGGCGGACGCGCCTCATCGCCCTCGTGGTTCAGGCGTTTGCGCTACTCGGGACATTGGTCGGCGCCTTCACCATCACCGTCGGGATCGGTCCGCAGACCGCGGCCGACAAGACATTCCACATCATCCTGCTCGTGATTCTGGTCGTCGGTCTCGTCGTGATTTTCAGATCCGGACGCGTTGGGCATGGAGCATCCTGAAGGCACTCAGATAGCTTGTCAGCGGCGACGAGCCTCCCCCTTGATTTAAACGCCTTCTTCCCTCGTCACCTATGTGGAATGACGTATCCGCAGCGCAGCGCGACTGGCGGATGATCACTGCGGCGGGCGTGGAAAGCCGGCGGGAAACCGTCTGTATCCTCTTCAAAAATCAGTGGACGGCGGTTGCCGGCAGGCAAAAGGCCGCAGTTGTGTGCGGCATTTTCCTGAAGAAAAAGTACCGCCGCCGGGAACCTATTCGTGTATCATGCATTCCGTCTTTGCCCGCAATCTATCGATTGCGTGCTGCTCGCGTCTCGGCTGCCTACTGCATGTCTCCTTAGATCGATGTCGATTTAAGGACAGGGACATGCAGCAATTCAAAGGGCTACAGCGACCGTTACGCGTCCGAAAAGACGCGCGGCGCTGTAGGAGCATCGTATTTCGTAACCGACAGAATTGGCCATTCGCGTTTCCCGATTTACACATTCTGAGGAGACACAAATGACGAATTTCCTGCCCGCCCTTTACGAAGGGCACGCCCCGATCACCCTGCAAAATCTGTTTCGAGACGCACTCGAGGCCTATGACGACTGGGATGAGGGGATGCCGGAACCGATCGTACCCTACGAAGGCAACGTCCTGCCGATCGGCGACGTTTTCGACTGGATGAAACCTTGCACCGATATCATGCCCGCCAACATGCTCGGTATCGTCACCGACCGGCTGAGCAAGCCATGGAGCGGCCGCGGACCGCTTGACGAGATGCCCTTTTCCACTGCCGCCCGCGTCATGTCCGTTCTGGTCAGGCGCCGGCTGAGGCGCTTCGGGCGCGGTTCGATCGAAGCTTTCGTCGACCGCTTCAATCAGCCGCTTCACGCTGAGTGACAGTACGGAACCCGGATTGCACAAACAGCGCGGCCGTCATGCCGCGCTGTTTCGTTGTCCGGCTGTCAGCGTTTGCCGATGTGGGCCCGCAGCGCCGTCACCGCACGACGGAGAGTTCTTTCCTTTCATTCTATGCCGTAAGATAGGGTGAGGGGAGCGCCAGGCCATGCGTAATTCCCCAGCGCCGACTACAGCGCCGCGCGTCTTATCAGCGGCGCGAAGCACCAGTAGGCGAGAAGAGGCAGCGGCGAGCGTTGCCGATGGGCTAGATTGGGGCGGGGTGTGGCGTCGTCCAACGACAGCGAAGTCAGGAATCGATCGCGCCGTGGCAGCGGCCGCCCGACGCTCGCGGATGTTGCGGGTCTCGCCGGCGTCGGCAGCATCACCGTTTCCCGCGCGCTACGCGATCCCGAGCGCGTGTCGCCGGAGTTGCGCCAGCGCATCGCCGCGGCAGTCAATAAGCTCGGATACGTGCCGAACCCGAGCGCGCGTGCGCTGGCCTCGGCGCGCGCCGATGTCATCGGGGTGCTCGTTCCGTCACTGACGAACAATGTCTTTTCCGAAGTCTTGCGCGGCATCCACGACGGCCTGGGGGACTGCCCGCTGCAGATCCAGTTCGGCAACACGCATTATTCCGGCGAGGAGGAGGAGCGACTGCTGAGGGTCTTCCTCGGGCAGCGTCCATCGGCGCTGATCGTTTCCGGCATAGATCAGGGGCCGAAGACGCGGCAGATGCTGGAAGAGGCAGGCTGTCCGGTCGTGCAGATCATGGAGATCGGGCCGGACCCGGTCGACATGATGATCGGCTTCTCCCATCTGGATGCTGGCAAGGCAGTGGCGCAGCACCTGATCGATGTCGGCTGCAAGCGCATAGGATTTCTGGGCGCCCGCATGGATCCGCGCTCGCGTCGGCGCCTCGCAGGTTATGAGGCGGTGATGCGCGAAGCCGGTCGCTTCGATGCAGCACTCGTGACGACAACCATTTCGCCCTCCAGCGTTTCGATGGGGGTAGGCCTTTTTCACAAGGCGCTCGAAAAAACCCCGGATCTCGACGCGGTCATCTGCAACAATGACGACGTGGCGCTCGGCGTGCTCTTCGCCTGCCATCGCGCAGGCTTGCAGGTTCCGGCTCAAATCAGCATAGCCGGCTTCAACGACCTTGAAATGATGGAGGTCGCGTCGCCTTCCATTACCAGCGTGCGCACCCCCCGATACGAAATCGGACGCCGTGCCATCGCCATGGCGCGTGCCGCTATTGCCGGCGAGCGGCCACGGCGAACCGTCGTGGATCTCGGCTTCGAGTTGAAAGTTCGCGAGAGCACGACGCTTCCCGCGAAACCCGCGATCTGACCGCGGCTCAGCGAGAATGCGCCGCTTTACAATGCCTGTTGGTAGCGCTACCATTCCAGCTTGTGACGTTTCGGGAGGAGACCTGTCTGACGTCACCGGACTCGCGTATCGACATGTCGTGCCGGATTGGCAACGAACGCAGGTGCTGCCTGCGGCGAATGCTCGACGTCTAGAGCCTTGTGCGTTCTACTGCATGTTTCCTTAAATCGCAGCCGATTCAAGGATGAAAACATGCAGCACTTAAAAGGGCTAAAGCGTCCTTTGCGCGTCTGAGACGCGCGGCGCTGGAGTGAACGCACAAGGACGCTTTTCGGGATTCCACCCAAAGCGGGATGCTCCAACGGCCCCTGTTTCGATACCCCGTCCCGACATAACCACAATGGGAGGGAATTCGATGACCAGAACATTCGTCAGCGGCATTCTCGCGGCCGCTGCGCTCACGTTTCTATCGACGACAGCCTATGCCGAACCCGAAGTCGTCAGCGGTCCCGCAGCCGAACCGGGCTGTTTCGTGCCATGGACGGCCCAAACGAAGTTCTTCAAGTTCCCGAAAAAGGACGGGCCATATCGGATCGCGCTCGCCAATGGCTTCATCGCCAATACATGGCGCATCCAGATGATCCAGACCGCCAAGGCCTACGCGGCGCAGCCGGACGTTGCCGCCAAGCTCAAGGAGTTCAAGGTCGTTTCCACCGGCGAGGACGTGCCGGCGCAGATATCGGCCATCAACAACTTCATCGATTCCGGTTATGACGCGATCGTCGTCAACGCCCAGAACCCGACCGCCTTCGGGCCGGTCATCAAGCGTGCCAAGGAAGCCGGCGTGGTCCTGGTCGCCTTCGACAACATTCTCGACACCGAGGACGCCATCAACGTCAACGTCGACCAGAAGGGTCTCGGCATCCTCTGGGCGAAATGGCTTGCCCAGCATCTTCCGGACGGCGGCAAAGTCCTCGAGGTGCGTGGTGTCGCCGGTACGTCGGTCGATACAGACCGCCACAACGGCATCCACGAAACTTTTGCGTCGACCGGCAAGAAATGGGACGTCGTCGAGGTGATCGGCAAGTGGGACGACCCGACAGCGCAGAAGGCGACCGCCGATGCGATCGCTGTGCACAAGACCTTTGACGGCATCACCGCACAGGGCGGCGATACCGGCGTGGTGCAGGCGATGATCGACGCCGGCCATCCCTTCGTTCCGTTCGGCGGCGAGACCGAGAACGGCTTCCGGAAGTTCTGTGCCAAGCATGCCGGCGAGGGGCTGAAGTGCTCGTCGGCCGGCACCGGCCCGGCTCAGGTTGCCGTCGCCATCAAGACGGCGATCGCTGCACTCGAGGGACAGGTGGTGCCGCAGTCGATCAAGCTGCCGTTGGCAATCGTCGAGGATCCGAACTTCAAGGAAGGGCAGGATTTCTATCCCGATCAGTCCGACAACTTCTTCGTCGGCAATGCCTTCCCCACCTGCGGCATCAACTTTACCGCCCAGGAGATCATGGGGCAGACGAAGGAAAACCAGTAGAGGTCCTTCCTGATCCGCATGTCGCGTTCAGGCGCGGCATGCGCGAAAATTGCGGTAGCCGAGGCGACGGATGACGACGGCAGAGATAGAGGCGAAGCCACCGCTCTTCCGGATGGAGGGCGTCTCCAAGCGTTATGGTGGCGTGCGCGCCTTGGAAAATGCCAAGCTCGACGTCGAAGCGGGCCACATCCATGCGATCCTCGGCGAAAACGGCGCGGGCAAGTCGACGCTGATCAAGATCATGGCAGGCGTGGTTGCAGCGGACGAGGGGCGGATGCTGCTTGATGGCCGCGACGTCACCTTCCGTTCGCCGGCTGCAGCCTCAGCCGCGGGCATCGCCTGCGTCTTCCAGGAACTGTCCCTGATCCCCGACCTCAGCGTCGCCGACAATATCGCCATTGCCGATCCGCCGCGCCGCTTCGGCCTGATCGACCGTCGGGCCCAGCGCGTGATCGCGGAAGAGGCGCTGGCGCGGGCCGGCGCCGAGGACATTCACCCGCGTGCGGCCGTGAAGGACCTGCCGCTGTCGCGCCGGCAGGTGGTCGAGATCGCCAAGGCGCTGGCATCGAAGCCACGCATCCTGATCCTCGACGAGGCGACGTCGGCGCTGACGGCCGGCGATGTCGCCAAGGTGTTTGCGGTGCTGAAGCGCCTGCGTTCCGAAGGTCTGGCGCTCCTCTATATCTCGCACCGCATGCATGAGATCGCCGAACTCGCCGACACCTGCACTGTGTTCCGCAACGGCCGCAACGTCGCGAGCTTCCGCGCCGGCACCCGCAGCAACAGCGAAGTCGTCGAAATGATGATCGGGCGCGAATACAGCAACGTCTTTCCGCCGAAGCCGCCACGTGCGGCCAACGCCAAGCCTCCCCGCCTCGAATGCCGGAATCTCGGCTGGGGCGACCGGCTGCGCGACATTTCGCTCTCGGTCGCCGAAGGCGAGGTGGTGGGCCTGGGCGGGCTGGACGGCCAAGGCCAGCGCGACCTGCTGCTCGCTCTCTTCGGGGTATTGCGGGGCACCACGGGCTCTCTGCTCATCGACGGGGCGCCGATGACGATCGCAAGCCCCGCGGCCGCCCGCGCCTCGCGCAGCGCCATGGCGCTCATCCCGGAAGACCGCAAGACCGAGGGGCTGATGCTGCCGATGACCGTGCGGGAGAACCTGTCCTTCGCCGCACTCGATCATGTTTCGCGCGGCGGCATCATCGACCGCACCGCGGAAGAACAGCTGATCGATGAAATGGTGCGCCTGCTCGCGATCAAGACGGCCGGGCTCGACATCCCGGTGGGCGCGCTATCGGGCGGAAACCAGCAGAAGGTGGTCATTGCCAAGTGGCTGATGCGCCAGCCGCGGATCGTTCTGCTCAACGATCCGACACGCGGTATCGACGTCGGCACGAAGCAGGAGATGTATCAGCTTCTGCGCCGGCTGGCCGACGCCGGCGCCGCGATCCTCTTCTATTCGACCGACTATGACGAGTTGATCGGCTGCTGCGATCGCGTCCTTGTCCTTTATGACGGTCGTATCGTCCGCGAGCTTGAAGGCCGGGATATCACCGAGCACGCGCTGATCGCGAGCGCTCTCAATGTCGAGGGCGGCCAGGAGGGAACGGCGACATGAGCGAATGGCGCTACTGGCTGAACGAGCAACGCGGGACGCTGATGGGGCTCGCAATCTTTCTCCTGATGTTTGCCGTCTACATCGCGAACCATCCGGCCGGTCTGACAGCCAACGTCGCCCAGACCGCCGCCAACAAGGGGGTGCTCTTCGCCTTCGTCGCCATGGCCCAGGCGCTGGTGGTGATCACGGCAGGCATCGACCTCTCGGTCGGCATGATCTTCATCCTGACCAATTGCCTGGCGTCCTGGATCGTCGTCGGCGAGCCGCTGCCGACCGCATTGGGCGTCGTCGCCGTGCTTGCGGCGGGCATGGTCTGCGGCGCTATCAACGGGCTTCTGGTGATCTACGGTCGGCTACAGCCGATCGTCGCGACGATCGCGACTGGCGCGGTCTATTTCGGCCTGGCGCTGCTGCTGAGACCCTTTCCCGGCGGCTCGGTCAACGAGGACCTCGCGGATGCGCTGACCGGCCGCCTCTTCGGCGTGATCCCATCGAGCCTGGTGGCGCTGGCGGCGGCGGTTGTCCTGGTCTGGCTGCCCTTCCGGCGATCGAGACTCGGCAGAGCTGCCTATGCGGCCGGCTCGTCCGAGCAGGCGGCCTTCATGTCCGGCGTGCCGATCCGGCGCGGCAAGTTTGCGGCCTATACGCTCGCCGGACTGCTCGCCGCCATGGGCGGCCTGTTCCTGACCTTCTTCACCTATACCGGCGAGGCGGCCTATGCCAGCGGCAGCGGCTATACGCTCTGGTCGATCGCTGCGGTCGTGCTCGGCGGCGTGTCGCTCTATGGCGGCCGCGGCAGCGCCGTCGGCGCGATCTTCGGCGCCTTCGCCGCCCGCACGACCGGTGATATGCTGTTCGTCTTCGACGTCGATCCGCTGTGGCAGCCGTTGCTCCAGGGCGTTGTCCTGATGATCGCGGTCAGCATCGGCTCGCTGGCTCTGCTGCGGGTGCGCAACCGTCTGGACTGGTTCCAATGAGCGACACATCCGAGGACCGCATCTCGATCAGGACCCGCCTGCCGGCGTTCCTCCGGCGCGCCGATCCGGCCGTGCTCACCGCCTTCGGCTGCATCCTGCTGCTCCTCTTTCTGAGCAGCCTCTATTCCAGCAATTTCCTGTCGCTCAACTACCTCCTGCAACAGCTCAAGGTCGCGTCATTCCTCGGGGTCGTGGCCGCCGGCGTCATGGTGGTGATTCTTCTCGGCCATATCGATCTTTCTATTCCCTGGGTAATGACGACCGGCGCGATGATGGCCTGTGCCGCTGCCGGCTTCGGGGCCATGGGGCCGGTGATCGCCATTCCTTTCGGGATCCTCTGCGGCACGGTCTTCGGCCTGCTGAACGGCTTTGGCGTCGCCTATCTGCGCATCCCGTCGATGATCGTCACGCTTGCAAGCAATGTCGTCGCGCAAGGGCTGATGGTCGTTTACACCGGCGGCTTCTCGCCGCAGGACTCCGCGCCTCCGGCTGTGCGCTGGCTCGCGACGGGGTTCGTCATTCCGGGCCTGCCGAACGCCATCCTCGTCTGGGTCGCGATCAGCGCCATCATGGTGTTCCTGTTCACCCGCACCTCCTTCGGCCGGGCGGTCTACGGGATCGGCAACAGCGAACGCGCGGCCTATCTGTCGGGGGTCGACACGCGGCGCATCGTCATGATCGCCTTTGCTATTTCGGGCGCGCTCAGCGCCTTTGGCGGAGTTCTGCTCGCGGGCTATTCCTCCAAGGCGGCGCAGGCGATGGGGGATGCTTATCTGCTGCCGGCAATCGCCGCCGTCGTGCTCGGCGGCACGTCGATCCTTGGCGGGCGCGGCTCCTATCTGGGCACGGTCGCCGGCGTGATCCTGATCACGCTCCTCCAATCGATCCTCTCGGTGATGCAGATGCCGGAAGCGGGCCGCCAGATCGTCTACGGCGTCGTCATCATCTTCATGCTGCTCCTCTACGGCCGTACGCCGCCGAACCGGTGACGATGCTTCGCCCCTTTCCGAAAGGGCTTGACGCGAATCAGAGGATGAATCACCCTCTAACGGAATAGATCGCATATTCCGCATTTCAGCGTAGTTCAGCGGCCGGTCTGTAAGGAGATATTGCGGGCGCATTTGCGCGGCCGCAATAGGGACACTGTTGAACCCCGCAAATGCGATGCGAAGCATGAGAGGGTATTTGGGAATGGATATGGCGGGATCGACGGCGGTGGTCGGAGAAGCGGGGGGCTTGAGCGGGACGGACTATCGGCGACCCGCGGACGAGGCGATCGCGGCGGACGCGCGGGCACTGTCGGAGCAACTCAAGGCGATGCGCGAGCGTCTGTTCCCGCCAACGGCGATGAAGACGCTCAGAAGCTTCACCTCGGGCGAGGCCGCCCGGCTGATCGGCGTCTCGGACGGTTATCTTCGGCAGCTGTCGCTGGCGGGCGAGGGCCCGCAGCCCGATACCGGATCCGGCGGGCGGCGCTCCTATTCGCTCTTCGACATCAATGCGCTTCGCCGCCATCTCGCCGACCAGGCGCTCGGCAAGGGCAATGCCGCCAAGGCGCGCAGCTACCTGAAATGGCGCGATGCCGCCAAGGGCGAGCACCTGCAGGTCATCTCCGTCACCAACTTCAAGGGCGGCTCGGGCAAGACAACCTCGTCCGTCCATCTCGCCCAGTATCTCGCCCTGACCGGCCACCGGGTGCTCGCCGTCGACCTCGACCCGCAGGCCTCGCTTTCGGCGCTGTTCGGCTATCAGCCGGAACTGGACCTGACCGGCAACGACACGCTTTACGGCGCCATCCGCTACGATGCCGAGGCGCGGCCGCTGAAGGACATCATCCGCAAGACCTATTTCGACGGGCTCGATCTGGTGCCGGGCAATCTCGAACTGCAGGAGTTCGAGCATACCACGCCGCAGGCGCTGAGCGCCCGCCAGAGTGGCGCGGACGCCGGCCCGCTTTTCTTCGCGCGCGTACAGACGGCGCTTGCGAGCGTTGCCGACGACTACGACGTCGTCGTCATCGACTGCCCGCCGCAGCTCGGCTATCTGACGCTTTCGGCGCTCTGCGCCTCGACCTCGGTCATCGTCACCGTGCATCCGCAGATGCTCGACGTCGCCTCGATGAACCAGTTCCTCTACATGACCTCGGACCTGCTCGGCGTCGTGCGCGAAGCCGGCGGCGAACTCAATTTCGATTTCCTGCGCTATCTCGTCACCCGCTTTGAGCCCAATGACGGGCCGCAGGCGCAGATCGTCGGCTTTATGCGCTCGCTCTTCGGCGATCGCGTGCTGACCTCGGCCATGGTGAAATCGACTGCGATCTCGGATGCAGGCCTGACGAAACAGACGCTCTACGAGGTCGGCCGCGAGAATTTCACCCGCGCGACCTACGACCGGGCGATCGAGTCGCTGAATGCCGTCAACGGCGAAGTCGAGGCTCTCATTCATGCGGCGTGGGGGCGCTAAGACATGGCTGGCAACAACCGGAAGAACGAATTGCGGGCGCTGTTTGCGGGCGGTGCTCCGGCGGCACCGACGGAGCAGAAGGCCGAGAGCGAGTTGACACCTGTCAACGGCCGGCCCGCCTCCACTGCGGAGGTCCCGCGCGCCGCATCCGGCGCGGTCCGGGCGATGGGGCTTTCGCTCGGCAATATCACACGCGAGGCGGAAGAGGCGCGCGCGTTGCGGGAAGCTCTGACGCAGGGTGAGCGCGTGGTGGCGCTCGATCCGGCGCTCATCGAGGGCTCCTTCGTCGAGGACCGGCTGACCGACGGCGAGGTCGACGATCCCGATTTTCTGGCGCTGGTCGAAAGCATTCGCGAGAACGGCCAGCAATCGCCGATCCTCGTGCGTCCGCACCCGGAAAAGCAGGGTCACTACCAGACCGCCTACGGCCATCGCCGGTTGAAGGCGGTCCGCCGGCTCGAACTGCAGGTGAAGGCGATCGTTCGGCCGCTTTCCGACGACGAGCTTGTGCTCGCCCAGGGCAAGGAAAACGCCGAGCGGCGCAACCTCTCCTTCATCGAGCGGGCGCTTTTCGCCGCGGCGCTTGCCGCGCGCGGATTCGACCGCAAGGTGATCGGCGATGCGCTTGCCGTGCAAAAGAGTGAGCTGTCGCGCCTTCTCCAGGTGGCCGACAGCGTGCCGCATCATCTCGCCCGTGCCATCGGGCCGGCGCCGAAGGCAGGGCGGGAGCGGTGGATGGCGATCGCCACGCTGCTCGAAAGGGAGGAGGCCCGCGATCTGGCGGATGCCGAGATCGGCGCGTCGCGATTCCGCGCAGCAGACACCGACCAGCGCTTCCAGCTCGTCTTCAATCGCCTGTCTGAGAACGACAAGCCGGAGCCGCAGAAGCCGGAGGAGTTGAGGGACGAGGCGGGCCGTGTCTTCGCGCGCCTGAGGCTCGATGGAAAGGCCCCACGAATCGAGTTCCTGCCCGGCACCCATCCGGCCTTTCTCAAGGAAGCGGTGTCCATGCTGGCGAAATGGCACGCGGCCTTTATGAAAAATCAGAACTCATAGCTAACGGCCGCCGCGTTCTTGTGAACGACCGGGTGGATGGTCGACGGGTTATGACTGCCGCGACGCGCGCTTCGTAAAGGCGAAGCGCTTTCCCGGGAGACTCCTTGCTTGAGTTTGCTACAGCGCCGCGCGTCTTATCAGACGCGCAAAGGTCGCTGTAGCACTTTGAATTGCTGCATGTCTTTGTCCTTAAGCCGAGGTCGATTTAAGGAGACATGCAGTAGCGCATCGGCCCGAAAATCGGAATCGATTTTCGGAAAGCACGATGCGTAGATTCGAAGACTTGCAGCGTCCTTGGTGCGTCCTGAAGGACGCACGGCGCTGTAGCGGTCGGATCGCTCACCCGTCGTCGACCACAGGTCGAAACTCCACATATCAGCTTACGGATCTCCGATTCGAGAATCGGTGAAGATCCTGCTTAGATCTTTGAGTCAATCTTCTCGCGCTACATTGCTGAGAGGCGAGGCGGCGTCGTCTGAAAAACCGCGATAACGAAGGTGACTTCGATTGAGATGGGCCCGCATTGCCTCGCGCGCCTGTTCTGAATTTCCGATGCTAATCGCCTCACAAATGGTCCTGTGTTCTCTCACCGTGTTTTGAATATATTCCGGCGTGATGAGCGCTGGGTTCAGCTCCTTTGAGAACGCAGGCTGGGGAAGGATCTGAAGGCTCATCAGGTTGAAGAATTCGATGAAGGCGCCGTTGTTCGTTGCTTCCGCAATCGAGCGATGAAACACGAAGTCGAGATGATCGAGCGCGGCTTCGTCGTCGAGCGAGGCTTCGAACTGGCGAGCGGCGTTCCAGATATTCGATTCCTGTGCCCAGGAGCGCCGGGTCGCGGCAAGGCCGGCTGCATGCACCTCGAATGCCATCCGGAGTTCCAGGAGGTCCATAAACGAAGTCTTCAACCGCCGCAGCGGTGCCAGCACCAGGTCGGAATCGTAACGGTTCGGGTCCTCCGGCTGCGGCATTTCCCGCACGAAGACGCCCACGCCATGACGCGCCTCGACGACGCCGTCTGACCGCAGCGCGGAGACAGCCTCGCGAATGACTGTGCGGCTCACGCCGAACTGCTGGGACAATTCGTTCAGCGATCCGAGCTTGTGTCCCTTGCCGAATTGGCTCTCGACAATATGGGCCTTCATCGCCTGTATCGTTCGGCTTGTCAGTGTGTCCAAGGTCCACTCGCTTAACTGGCGCCGCATTCTCCATCGGCGATGTCTGATTAATAGGGATTCGCAACCGCTCTGACAAGATAGCACTACATGATGTTGTGATGCTATCTCTTTGACCACCGTTTCTCGAAAGTGTGCACACACTCCCGGTGATGGCGACTTCCGCAGCGGAGATCGCCTCGATTTTGCGCAGAGAAGTCACGATATTTCTTGCTGAAAATGGAAGTGTGTGTCGAAATCCACAACCAAATAGTCTCCGAAATAATTGATAATAAAAGGTTTTGCGACTTTGCCTTTGCGTCATTTCCACAAGAGATAGTATCTCTAAATTCCTTGTTGACATGAGATACTATTTCAATAATCTCTGACCTCAGAAAAGCGAGCCGCCGACATAGCTGACCCATGAGGCGGATGTGGCGAATGGCTCCGGGAACGAAATTTGCGCCCCTGTGGTGCACGCAAAAATCAGGTGGAAACTGCTATGGGCGACGTCTCAGCACGCCTCTCCGAGCTAGGCATAGTGTTGCCTTCGATTGCCTCGGCCTCCGGCAACTACATTCCTTATCGGCTTGCGGGAAACCTCCTCTTTGTATCGGGCCAGATCCCGAGGATCGATGGTGTCGAGCACTTCGTTGGAGTGGTCGGGCAGGACATCACCCCGCAAGACGGTTATCAGGCCGCACGGCTGTGTGCGCTGAACATCGTGGCCCGGGTCAATGCGGCTCTCGAAGGTGATCTCGACCGCGTGCTGGCTTGTGTCCAGGTTCGCGGTTTTGTCAATGCGCCGGCGAGCTTCAAGGGCCATCCGGCCATCATTGATGGTGCTTCCGACCTCATCGTCGAAATCTTCGGGGACAAGGGACGCCATGTCCGCACGGCACTCGGCGCCGGATCACTTCCACGCGGCTCATCCGTCGAGGTCGATGCCGTGTTTGAAGTCGCAACGAAATCCTGACGATAGCGGGAAGGGGAACTGGCGATGAGCGAGAGCACCAAGTCCGAAAAAGCCATCGAAATGATTGGCGTCAACAAATGGTACGGCTCCCTGCAGGTGCTGAAGGGCATAAACCTGGACGTCCCTCGTGGCGAGCACATCGTTCTCTGCGGGCCGTCTGGCTCCGGCAAGTCCACGCTGATCCGGTGCATAAATCATCTGGAGGAGGTCCAGCAGGGCACTATCTCGGTCAACGGCACGCAGCTCAGCCAGAAAGGAGCCAATGCCGACCACATCCGCCGCGATGTCGGCATGGTTTTCCAGCAGTTCAATCTCTTTCCCCATCTGACCGTGCTCGAAAACTGTATGCTGGCCCAGCGCCGCGTGCGGAAGGCTTCCGTGGCCCAAGCCAAGGAAAAGGCCATGTGCCACCTGGAGCGCGTGCATATCGCCGAACAGGCATCGAAATACCCGGCCCAGCTTTCCGGCGGCCAGCAGCAGCGCGTTGCGATTGCGCGTGCGCTCTGCATGGATCCGAAGATCATGCTGTTCGATGAGCCGACCTCGGCGCTCGATCCCGAGATGGTCAAGGAAGTGCTCGACACGATGATCTCGCTCGCCGACGACGGCATCACCATGATCTGCGTCACCCATGAAATGGGCTTCGCCCGTGCGGTCGCCCACCGCGTCATCTTCATGGACCGTGGCGAGATCATCGAAAGCGCCGAGCCGGAAGAGTTCTTCGGCAATCCGACCCACGAGCGCACCAAGTCGTTCCTCAGCCAGATCCTCAATCACTAGGCCGGAGGTCGATCGATGCAATATTCCTTCGACTTCGCCCCGGTTCTCGCCGCCTGGCCCATGTTTCTGGACGGTGCCATCCAGACGCTCAGAATGTCGGCAATCTCGATGATTGCGGGCCTGGCACTCGGCATCGTCTTCATGCTGATGCGCATGAGCAAGCTCGCCCCGTTTCGCATGGTCGCAATCGGCTATATCGAGCTGATCCGCAACACGCCATTTCTCGTGCAGGTGTTCTTCATCTATTTCGGGATGCCGACGCTCGGTATCAAGCTGGGCGGCGAAGAGGCGGCAGTCCTTGCGATGTCGCTCAACTGTGCGGCCTATGCCGCGGAGATCGTCCGCGGCGGGGTGCAGTCCATCCGTCCCGGCCAGATCGAGGCGGGCAGGGCGCTGGGCCTACACACGCTCGACATCTATCGCTTTATCGTCTTCCGGCCCGCGATCCGGGCGGTCTTTCCGGCGCTCTGCAGCCAATTCATCCTGATGATGCTGAATTCGAGCCTGGTCGCATCAGTCTCGGCAGAGGAGCTGACCTACATGGCCCAGACCCTCGACGCCCAGACGTTCCGCAGCTTCGAGATCTACTTCGTGCTCGGTGCGATCTATCTGCTGCTATCGCAGTTCTTCTCTGTCGCGCTGCAGTTCATCGGCAGAACCTACTTCTCCTATCCGACAAAGTGAGGCCGAGGCGATGATCCGTGAGTTTGGTTTCGCAGAGTTTTGGTTCCTGTTGGATGGTGCCCGCTGGACGGTCATCCTATCCCTGCTCGCTTTCACCGTCGGAGGTGCGCTGGGTCTCGCCGTTGCGCTCGGCCGCACCAGCAAGTGGGCGGTGCTGCGCGGCCTGATGGCAACCTACATCCAGATCTTCCAGGGCACCCCCCTTCTGGTGCAGCTGTTCTTTGTCTACTTCGGCCTGCCACTTCTGGGTCTCAAGGTGGATATCTGGGTGGCGCTGACGATCGGCCTGTCGCTGCATGCCAGTGCGTTCCTCGGCGAGATCTGGCGCGGTAGCATCCAGGCCGTGCCGGCGGGTCAGAGCGAGGCTGCCCGCGCACTCGGCATCGGCTATGTCCATCGCATGATCGATGTGGTGCTGCCGCAGGCCTTTCGCATCGGCCTTCCTGCCACCATCGGCTTCATGGTCAACCTCATCAAGGGCACGGCGCTGGCGGCGCTGCTGGGCCTGACCGAGCTCACCCGCTCGGGCCAGCTGATGGCGAACATTACCTTTCAACCGCTGCAAGTCTACGGGGCGGTCGGGCTCGTATACTTCTTCATCTGCCTTCCCCTGACCTACTTCAGCGCAAGAGTCGAACGGCGCCTCAACGCCGCCCGATAATAAGAAGAACGCGTAACCAAAGCCAACCAGAGGTAATCTCCATGTTCAATTCAGCACTGACCAACTCAGGTTCCAGGGTCCTGTCGCGCCTTACAGCAGTTCTGCTGGCGGCAACCGTCTTCGCCACCAATGCCGAGGCTGTTACCCCGGAAGAGATCAAGGCCAAGGGCACGGCCGTCATCGGGGTCCAGATGGACCAGTTTCCCTGGGGCTTCATCGACCAAAGCGGTCAGAACGATGGCTTCGACATCGAAATCGCCAAGCTGATCGCCCAGGAGCTCGGCGTCGATGTCAAGTTCGAGCGCATCACCGGCCAGAACCGCATTCCGCTGCTTGTCAACGGCAACGTCGATTTCCTCGTGCCGTCGATGACGATTACGGAGGAGCGCGCCAAGGTCATCCAGTATGTCATTCCCTACTCATCGAACGACATCACCGTCTGGGGGAGGAAGGACGCGGAGATCAAGGGTAACGAGGATCTCGGAAAATATGTCATCGGCGTGAACCGCGGCAGCGCATTTGAGCCGATCCTCGTCAAGGCGGCCCCGCCGAACACCGAGATCAAGCGCTTCGACGACGATGCCACGACGGTGCAGGCGCTTCTGTCCGGCCAGGTCGATGCCATCCTTGGCAGCGTGACCTATGGCCTTGTCATCGACAAGACCGGCCATAACGCGGAATACGAGCGCAAGTACAAGGCTGCAGATAATTTCCAGGGCATGGCCGTACGCAGAGGCGACCAGGCAATGCTCGACTTTCTGACGGATTTCGTGAGCCGCCACACTGCTGACGGTTCGCTGGACGCTCTCTACAAGAAGTGGATCGGTGTAGACCGCGCCAAGCTTCCAACCACGCTTCCTGGTGTCGATTTCACCGGCAAGCAGTAGCGCTCAGCCCTGCGCGACGGCGCAGGCCTCCGCGCAGGGCACCAGAAACATCAACAACCGAAGAGCTCTTGGCCTCCGCCTGTTCGTGCGGGCGGGGACTGCCCGCCTGCGTCGAAACGGTGCCCTCTCGGGCGTGGCGCAACAACAGCTCGCTTATGGAGCATTGCAAGAAAATGGCTAAAGATGGCAAGCAGATCCGGGTCGGTGTCGATATCGGCGGTACCTTCACCGATGTCGCGATGGAGGTAGGCGTCACGCTCCATTCGATCAAGGTGCTGACGGATTACTCGTTCCCCGAAAACGCGATCGTCAAAGGCATCCGCCAGGTTGCCGAAGTCGCGGGCGTGGCTCTCGCCGAGATCGACACGATCATCCACGGCACCACGCTTGCCACCAACGCGCTGATCGAGCGCCGCGGCGCGAAAACGGCCTTCATCACCACCGAGGGCTTTCGCGACGTCATCGAGATGCGCACCGAAAGCCGTTTTGAGCAGTATGATCTCGACATCGTTCTCCCGGCGCCGCTGGTTGCCCGCAACGAGCGGTTCGTGCTCGACGAGCGCATCGGCGCGGACGGTTCGGTGCTCAAGGCGCTCGATCTCGCCGAGGTCGATGCTCTCTGCGATCGTATCATTGCCGCCGGCTATGAAAGCGTCGCCGTCGGCTTCATCCATTCCTATCTAAATGGCACCCATGAGAAGGTCGTGCGCGACCGTCTGCTCGCCAAGAAGCCCGACATCTCAATCTCGATCTCGTCCGAGGTCTCGCCGCAGATGCGCGAATTCCAGCGCTTCAACACGGTCTGCGCCAACGCTTTCGTCAAGCCACTGATGGCCTCTTATCTCAACCGCCTCGTCGGGCGGCTGACGGAAGAGGGTACCCGCTGCCCCGTCTTCATGATCCATTCCGGCGGCGGCATCATCAGCGTCGAAAGCGCCATTGAATTCCCGGTCCGCCTGCTTGAATCCGGCCCGGCTGGCGGTGCGATCTTCGCAGCCCATATCGCCAGCAGCTACGGCCTCGATCAGGTCTTGTCCTACGACATGGGCGGAACGACGGCCAAGATCTGCCTGATCGAGAAGCAGTCGCCGAAGACGTCGAAGACCTTCGAGGTTGCCCGCACCTGGCGCTTCAAAAAGGGCAGCGGCATGCCGATCTCGATTCCGGTCATCGAAATGGTCGAGATCGGCGCAGGTGGCGGTTCGATTGCAACGGTCGACAGCATGCGTCAGATCCGCGTCGGCCCGCACAGCGCCGGCTCCGAGCCGGGTCCGGCCTGCTACGGCCGCGGCGGGGAGAACCCAACGGTCACCGATGCCGACCTCGTCCTCGGCCGTCTCGATGCCGACGAGTTTGCCGGCGGCGCGATGAAGCTCGACCGCCCGGCCTCGGACAAGGCCATGCAGCAGGACATCGCGGCCAAGCTCGACACCGATGTCGCGACGGCCGCCTATGGCCTCAGCGAAGTGGTCGACGAGAATATGAGCAATGCCGCCCGCATGCATGCTGTCGAAAACGGCAAGGAACTCTCCGAATTCACCATGATCGCCTTCGGCGGCGCAGCACCGATCCACGCGACCCGCCTTTGCGAAAAGCTCGGCATGTCGGAGCTGCTGATCCCGCCGGGTGCCGGCGTCGGCTCGGCCATAGGCTTCCTGCGCGCGCCCTTCGGCTTCGAAGCTGTCCGCAGCGCCTATAGCCGCCTTAGCCGTTTCGAAGCGAAGGCCATCACCGCGACCATTTCGGATCTGATCGGGGAGGCGACGTCCTTCGTCCGTTCCGGCGCGCCGGATGCTGACCCCGACCTCGAGTGCACGGCCTACATGCGTTATGTCGGCCAGGGTTGGGAAGTGCCGGTCACCATCGAGGTGCGCGAATATGTTGACGGCGATGGCGCACTGTTCCGCGCGCTGTTCGACGAGCAGTATGAGCGCTTCTTCGGCCGCGTGATCGATGGCCTCGACGTCGAGATCGTCAGCTGGTCGCTGCGCGCCACCTCGAAGGTTACCCCGCCTCAGCGGATCGGCAAAACCGCCAAGGGAGTCGCCGCAACCATTCGCGGCAGGCGCGAAATCTTCGATGTCCAGGAAGGCAGCTTCCAGAATGCCTCGATCGTTTCCCGCCACGACATGAAGCCGGGCGACTGGGTCGTCGGCCCGGCCGTCATCACGGAACGCGAAACCTCGACCATCATCACGGCGAGCCGCGAGGTCGTCATGCAGGCCGATGGCTGCCTGCTCGTGCGCGCCAAAGAAGCCGCCTGAACGGAGAATAATCCATGAAAACCGATGCACTTTCCGACGTCCATATGCAGATCATGTGGAACCGGCTCATCTCCGTGGTCGAGGAGCAGGCCGTCACGCTGATCCGTACCGCCTTCAGCACCAGCGTGCGTGAATCCGGCGACCTGTCTGCAGGCGTCTTCAACCGGGGTGGCAAGATGATCGCCCAGGCCGTGACCGGTACCCCCGGCCACGTCAACGCCATGGCCGAGGCTGTCGGCCACTTTATCCGCGATATCGGTCCGGAAAACATCTTCGAGGGTGACGTCTACATCACCAATGATCCGTGGAAGGGCACCGGCCATCTGCACGACTTCACCGTCGTGTCTCCGACCTTCCGCAACGGCGCCCTGGTCGGCTACTTCGCCTGCACCGCGCATGTCGTGGATGTCGGCGGCCGCGGCTTCGGTCCGGATGCCAACGAGGTCTACGAGGAAGGTATCTTTGTTCCCATCATGAAGTTCGCGGAGCGCGGCACGGTCAACAAGGACCTCGTGAACATCCTGCGCAACAATGTGCGCGAAAGCCACCAGGTGGTCGGCGATGTCTATTCGCTGGCGGCTTGCAACGAGATCGGCCATCGCCGGCTGATGGACATGATGGACGAATTCGATCTCGCGGATCTGGAAACACTGGCCGACTTCATCTTCAAGCGCAGCTACGACGCAACGCTGGAGCGGCTCGCGACGCTGCCGAAGGGCTCCTATTCCAACGTGATGCGAGTCGATGGTTATGGTTCGCCGATCGATATCGCCGTTCGTCTTGATGTCGCGGACGACCACATCCTCGCCGATTTCGAGGGAACCTCGCCGCCGAGCCCTAAGGGCATCAACTGCCCGATCATCTATTCCGCAGCCTATGCCTGCTACGGCCTCAAGTGCTCGATCGCACCGGAGATCCCGAACAATCACGCGTCCCTGCTGCCGTTCCGCGTGACGGCGCCGGAAAATTGCATCCTGAACGCCCAGCATCCGGCGCCCGTATCGGTACGCCACGTCCTCGGTCACCTCGTTCCCGATGCGGTGCTCGGCGCGGTTCACAAGATGCTGCCCGGTCGCGTGCCCGCGGAAGGAGCGGGCGCGCTGTGGAACCTGCATGTCAGCGTACGGCCGCTGCAGGGCGAAAAGGCACCGGCCGACGGCGGCCAGCGCGCCGAAGTCCTGCTGTTCAACAGCGGCGGCGCCGGTGCACGTCCGATGCTTGACGGGCTGAGCGCCACAGCATTCCCGAGCGGCGTGCATTCCATGTCGATCGAGGCGACGGAGCATGTCGGCCCGGTCATCTTCTGGCGCAAGGAACTGCGCGACGGATCGGGCGGCGCCGGGCAATTCCGCGGCGGTCTCGGTCAGGTCGTGGAGATCTCGCCCACCGAAGGTCACGAGATGCATTTCAACGCCATGTTCGATCGCATCGAGCATCCGGCACGCGGCCGTGATGGCGGCGAGAACGGTGCCCCCGGAGCCGTGCTGCTGGACGACGGCACACGCCTTGCGGCCAAGGGACGCCAGCATGTGCCGGCCGGCCGCCGGCTCATCCTTCAGCTTCCCGGCGGCGGCGGCTATGGCCCGGCCGACAGGCGCGATCCGGTCGCCGTGCGGCGTGACAGCGATTTCGACTACGTCGTCGCCGAGTGACCCTCCCCGGGGTCGGGCGACGTGAAAACTTCGTCCGGCCTCAAGTGTAAGATCAATTCAAGGAAGCCGGAGATGACGTTCGAGAACAAGCGCGCTGCGGGCATCAAATCGTCCCCCAGCATGGCAATCGCTGTAGCCGCAAAAAAACTGGCTGCGGAAGGCCGCGACATCATTGATCTGTCGCTCGGCGAGCCGGATTTCGAACCGCCGGCCCATGTTGCCGACGCAGCCTGCAAGGCCATCCGAAGGGGCAGGGTACGCTACGGTGTGCCGGCCGGCATGGAGAGCCTGCGCCAGGCGATCGTTGGCAAGTTCAAGACGGAAAACGGACTGGACTATGCCGTTGACGAGGTGACGGTGGCGAACGGCGCCAAGCAGATCCTGTTTGACGTGTTCCTGGCCACGCTGGAGCCCGGCGACGAGGTCATCATTCCCACCCCGTGCTGGGTGTCCTATGGCGACATCGTGTCCCTGAACGGTGGAGAACCGGTTTACGTCAGTTGCGGGTCGGACACCGGCTTCAAGATCACCGCCGAGAGACTGGAGGCGTCGATCACGCCGAAGACCCGCTGGCTGATGCTGAACTCGCCGTCCAACCCGACGGGGGCAATCTATTCCGCCGACGAGTTCCGCGAGCTTGCGGCGGTGCTTGCGCGCTATCAGCAAGTTCTGGTGATCTCGGACGAGATCTACGAACACATCCTGTTGAAGAATGTGCCTTTCGTTTCCTTCGCCTCGGCCTGCCCGGGTCTGCGCGACCGGACGCTCATCGTCAACGGTGTGTCCAAAGCCTATGCGATGACCGGTTGGCGTGTCGGCTACGCTGCCGGACCGAGGGCTCTGATCGCTGCGCTCAACAAGATGCAGTCGCAGAGCGTGACGTCCGTCTCGACCGTCGCGCAGGCGGCCGCGCTTGCCGCGCTGACGGGTGATCAGGCTTTTGTCGCCCAAGCCGCGGAAACCTTCGCCGGCCGCGCGAAGATCATCGCCGAACGTCTAGCACTCATCGAGGGGATCGATTTCACCCCGCCAGATGGTGCCTTCTATGCCTTTATCAGTGTTGCCAGATTGCTCGGCCGGAAGACGGCGACAGGACAGTTGATCGCCGACGATACGGCCTTCGCCTCGCATCTGCTGCAGCAATTCGGCCTGTCGAGCGTGCCCGGTGCGGCGTTCGGTGCGCCCGGGTTCATCCGCCTGTCAATCGCGGCATCCGACCGCGAACTGGAGGGTGCCTGCGAGCGTCTTGCCGCCATGGTGCGGTCGCTTGAGGCCGGAGAAAACGTCCCCTGACAACCAGGTCAACCCGGAAGCATCGGCATTCTACGATGCTTCCTCCAAAGGAGGGTCACACCCATGAAAACTGAAGAACTGAAGCAGGCGCTCGGCGCCGGTCTGCTTTCCTTTCCGGTGACGCATTTCGATGCGGAGGGCAACTTCAACGCCACGAGCTATGCCGAACACGTGGCTTGGCTTTCCGGTTTCGAGGCGGCTACCCTGTTCGCCGCCGGCGGCACCGGCGAGTTCTTTTCGCTGACGCCGGAGGAAATTCCGCAGATCGTGCGTGTTGCCAAGGAAGCGGCAGGCAAGACCCCGATCGTCTCCGGTTGCGGCTATGGCACCAATATTGCCGTCTCGATCGCCAGATCCGTCGAAAAGGCGGGCGCCGACGGCATTCTGCTCCTGCCGCACTATCTTATCGATGCGCCGCAGGAAGGCCTTTATCGGCATATCAAGGCTGTGTGCCAGGCGACCGGCATGGGCGTAATGGTCTATAACCGCGATAATTCGGTTCTCCAGGCTGACACGCTGGCGCGCCTTTGCGACGAGTGCCCGAACCTTGTCGGCTTCAAGGATGGTACCGGTGACATCGGCCTTGTCCGCCAGATTACCGCAAAGATGGGCGACCGCCTGACGTATCTCGGAGGCATGCCGACGGCTGAGCTCTTCGCGGAAGCCTATCTCGGCGCCGGCTTCACCACCTATTCCTCGGCGGTCTTCAATTTCGTGCCGGGCTTGGCATTGGAGTTCTACAGGGCGTTGCGTGCCGGAGAGCGAGCGAAGTGCGAGAAGATCCTTCTTGATTTCTTCTATCCGTTCATGGCGATCCGCAACCGCGCGAAGGGCTATGCGGTGTCGGCCATCAAGGCTGGCGTGCGCCTCCAGGGCTTCGATGCAGGTCCTGTTCGCTCGCCGCTGCAGGATCTTTCGGCGGAGGAAATCTCGATGATGGAAGCCCTGATCGGTCAACACAAGCGCCAGTGAGAAGGTGCCGCCTCCATCTCCGCGATGGGGGCGGCCACCCGTCGCTCTCGCCTGCCGGTCGAGCCACGCTTGCACATGAAGAAAGCGGTCAAAGCCGACGAGCTCGCGCGCTTCGTAAAAGCCGATCAGGTTGCGTACCCAGCCGAGCAGCGAAATATCGGCGATGCTTTAGTCAGCGCCCATCACCCAGTCGCGGCCCGCAAGCCGTTCATCGAGGACGCGGAGCAGTCGCGTCGTGGCGCCGCGCGACTACAGCGCCGTGGGTCCTATCACTTGACCGCGAACAACAGGCGGACTTAAACGACGAATGTTCTCGGCCTGCTGTGCCTGTTTCGCCTCGAACGGGAAGCTTATCTGTCTCCTGATCCCGTTGATAAGCGCACGTCGCCGCGGCGCCGTTTGGCGTCTTGCTCCGTGGCGCAAGCCTCTGCGCTTATTTCGGACAAGCCTCGATCGATGCGGAAATCATTTCCGCGTCGGGCGCCGTGCGCCTGAAGTTTGCAAGCTGATGCTGTCGATCTCGTCGCCTTCCAGCCCCGAAGCGCGTTTTCCTTAGCGCGGTGGCAGAAAAAACGCGGCCGAGGTCGGTGCGATCGACACCACGCGGCCGCCCGCCGCAACAGCCGCGGTTTTGTTATGCCGCAATCTCGATTACTGAGGTCTGGTTCTCGCGCATGTAGGCGATCAGGTCCTCGATGGTTACCAGCAGCATGCCATTCTGCTCGGCGAAAACTTCCAGCTCCGGCAGCCGGGCCATGGTGCCGTCGTCGTTGGCGATCTCGCAGATGACGCCCGACGGAACCTTGCCGGCCAGCCGGCAGAGATCGACGGCGGCTTCCGTGTGGCCCGGGCGGCCGAGGACGCCGGCAGGATTGGAACGCAGGGGGAAGATGTGGCCGGGGCGGGCGAAATCCGCGGGCTTCGAGGCCGGGTCGATCAGCGCCTTGACGGTCGCGGCCCGGTCGGCCGCGGAAATGCCGGTCGTCGTGCCTGGCAGGTAGTCGACCGAAACGGTAAAGGCCGTCTTCAACGATTCCGTGTTGTTGGGCACCATCAGCGGAATATCGAGTTCGTCGAGACGGTCGCCTTCCATCGACACGCAAATCAGGCCGCGGGCCTTGTTCATCATGAAGGCGATTTTTTCGGGCGTTGCGTCCTGCGAGGCAAACACGATGTCACCCTCGTTTTCACGATCCTGGTCATCGACGACGATAACCATTTCCCCACGGGCAATGGCGGCGATCGCATCATCAATTTTCGAGATAGTCATGCTTTATGTCTTTCAAGGGTTGAGCCGGGGACCCGGCTTGATTGAGCCATCCGCGCTGGACGCGCATCGGCAAAATATCCCTTGGGCGAACAGACGCGGCACACTCATCCCTTGAAGGGGGAGTCGCCTTAGTCGTGCTCTCTTCCATCCGGACTATACCGTCGGCTCCGGCATCGCACCGGATCTGCTGACCTTCCGACGCCGCCGGAAGCGCTCGCGGGCTCCGGGATTTCTCCCGATACCGCCGGTGGGGAATTGCACCCCGCCCTGAGAACGTTGGAAACATAAGGATAAGCGACCGGGAAATGCAAGACTGCCGCGGTGCAAAAAACACTGAATTTCATTCAGGTTACTAAAATACGGGATGTCCTAGCGGTCGTGGATGGCTTGTGTAACCGCCCGCGCCCAGTTTCGCAGGAGCCCGTCGCGTTCAGGAGCGGACATTCCTCCCGGGGCAAACCGGTGGATCTCCTCGGTTTCGCCGTTGCTTCCCATCCCGAGGGAACGCCGCGCCAAGGTCGCCACGCCAATGGCACCAACTTCCGCCTGATCGCCGCGCGAGACGGGGCGGTCCAAAATGTCGGCCTGGAGCCGCATTAGGAAATCGTTGGCGGATGCGCCGCCATCGGCCAGCAAGCCCCTGAGCGGCGTGCCCACGTCCTTCTCCATGGCTGAAAACACATCGGCGATCTGCAAGGCAATCGCTTCGAAGGTGGCGCGCGCTACATGAGCGGGTGTGGAGGCCAGCGTCATGCCGGAAATCGTGCCGGTGGCATTGTCGTTCCAATGTGGCGCGCCGAGACCCGCGAGGGCCGGCACGAAGGTGACGCCGCCGGAGTCCGGCACGGTCTGTGCCAAATCGGAGAGTGCCCTGGTATCGGCGAGGCCGAGCAGCGTCGCCGCGAACGCGGCGGCCTGCGCGGAGACGGTGATGTTGCCCTCAAGTGCGTAAACTGTGCCGTCGCGGTCGCTCCAGGCGATGGTGCTCGACAGCCCGTGCCGGGACATGACCCGCCGGGGCGTCAGGGTCATCAGTGAAGAGCCGGTCCCGTAGGTCGCCTTGACCAGACCCGGAGCGCGGACGCCGTGACCATAGAGGGCGGCGTGGCTGTCGCCCATCATGGTGAGGATCGGAACGCCGGCGGGCAACGCCGTTGCCCCCTCCACCGTGTGGCCGAACAGGCTGTCGGACGGTTTTGGTTCAGGCAAGGCGGAAAGCGGCGCGCCGAACAGCGCACAGAGGCTTTCGTCCCAAGCAAGTCGGTCGGTGTTGAAAAGCTGGGTGCGCGAGGCATTGGAATGATCGGTGGCAAACTCTCGGCCGCCCGTCAGCCGATAGAGCAACCAGCTATCCACCGTGCCGGCGCGAAGCCGGCCTTGAGCGGCCAACGACTTGGCCGCGGGTACGTTTTCCATGACCCAGGCCAGCTTGGAGGCCGGAAAGAGGGCATTGATCGAAAGACCGGTCGCGTCGACGACCGCGGGGCCCGCGCCACTTTCGATCAGTGCCTCGCAGGCCTGCGCGGTGCGCCGGCATTGCCACAGGATCGCGGGTGCAATCGGCGAGCCGGTGCCGGCATCCCATACCACGAGCGTTTCGCGCTGGTTGGCGATAGCAAGGCCCCGAATGTCGGATATGCCGGTGGCGACGATGTCGGTGATCACGGCTCGTACGCTCGCCCAAATGTCTTCGGCGGATTGCTCAGCCCAGCCCGGGCGGGGATAGGTTGATTTCAGCGGCGACGAGGCCTTGGCGACGATCCCTCCGGCACCATCTACCAGGATGGCCTTGGTATTGGTGGTGCCTTGGTCGATGGCGATGACGCGACCGCTCGTCATGGGCGTTTACGGCCGATCGCCTTGCGGGCGGCCTTGGCGATGCCGGGCACCGTCAGGCCGAACTGCTCGAACAGCCACTTGACAGAGCCGGTCGGCACGAAGCCGGGGAAACCCATGCGCTCGACCGGAACCGGTAAATTGCCGGCGGTGAATTCGGCGACCGCGCCGCCCAGTCCGCCGCGAATGCCCGCTTCCTCGATTGTTACGATTGCGCCCGTTTCGCTGGCCGCCGCCGCCACGGCGGCCTCGTCCAGCGGGTTAATCGTCGCCATGTTCAGGACGCGGGCGGAGATGCCGTCCGCCTCCAGCGCCGCCGCGGCCTTGGCGGCCAGATGGACCATAGTGCCGCAGGCGATTAGCGCCACGTCGCCGCCCTGCCGTACCAATTCCGCCTTGCCCGGCTGGAACGTCCGGTTGGCAACCTCGAGGTTCGGCACCGGCATGCGGCTGAGGCGGATGAAAACGGGGCCTTCATGGCTCGCCGCCCACTTTACCGCCTCCGCCGTTTCCCACGGATCGGCCGGAACGATGACGGTGAGGGGGATAAGGGGACGAAGCCAGGCGAAATCTTCGATGGAGTGATGGGTCGGCCCCAGTTCGCCGTAGGCGATACCGGAGGATTGGCCGACGAGTTTAACGTTGAACCCGGCATAGGCGATGTCCGCCTTCACTTGCTCCAGCGCGCGGCCCGTCAGGAAGCACGCAGCGGCGGAAACGAAGGGAATGCGGCCGCCATTGGCAAGCCCGGCGCCGACGCCGACCATATTCTGCTCGGCGATGCCGACATTGATCAGCCGCTCGGGGAATTTCTTCTGGAAACCTCCGAGCTTGGAGGAGCCGACGGAATCGTTGACCACGGCGACGATGCGGGGATCGTCTTGCGCCAGGGCTTCCAGCGTCTGGGCCCAGGCGTCCCGGCAATCAAAGAAACCTTCCTGTTTCACAGCGGGAGCGGCCATTACACGAGTTCCTTCATCGCGATATCGAATTGTTCGGCGTTCGGCACGCCATGGTGCCAGGATGCCTTGTTCTCCATGAACGACACGCCCTTGCCCTTGACCGTGTTGGCGATCACGCAAAGCGGACGCTGGCGCGAGCCCGGCGCGAAATCGAGCTTGTCCAGCAGCGCCGCCACGTCGTGCCCGTCGAGAATTTCGACGTCCCAGCCGAAGGCGCGGAACTTGTCATCGAGCGGATCGAGGCCATTGGTCTCTTCCGTTCCCATTCCTTGCTGCAGCCGGTTGCGGTCGACGATCAGAGTGAAGTTGCCGACCTTGCGGTGGCCGGCGGTCATGGCTGCCTCCCAGTTCGAGCCTTCCTGCAGTTCGCCGTCGCCGGTCAGGACATAGGTGCGGTAATCGCTGCTGGTCAACTGGCCGGCAATCGCGATGCCGAGGCCCACCGGCATGCCATGGCCGAGCGGCCCGGTGTTCGTCTCGACGCCGGGCAGGTAATTGCGGTTGGGGTGGCCGTTGAGCTTCGAGTTCGGCCCCATGTAGGTCGAGAGCCAGTCTTCCGGATAATAGCCGGCAGCGCAGAGCGCGGTGTAGAGCGCGCCCGTCGCATGCCCCTTCGACATGATGAAGCGGTCGCGCTCCGCCATGTCAGGCTTCTTTGCGTCGTAACGCATCACGCCGAAATAGAGCGTCGCGATAATATCGATGGCGGAAAAGTCGCCGCCCGGATGGCCGAGCTGTGCGTCGAAAACCATGTGGAAGGCCTTGCGGCGCATCCACAGAGCCTTTTCCTGGATCGTTGCGACAGTATCGTTTCTCAGCATAGTTGTAAGCCTTTCAGTCTCAAACCCTTGCTCATCCCGCCGCCCCTACATGGCGCCGAACAAAGCCTTCTGCGCGATTTTCAAACCGCTGATGGCATCGTGGCGGCTCTGCGCTTCCTTCAGCGCATCGACGTCGAGAGCGTCGAGGCCTTTCGCCGCGGCCTTGAGGAAGTCGATGGCGTGGTTTGCCGTGGCGATGCTGTCCTCGCGGAACGGAAATTGATCAAGCTGCCAAACGCCTTCCCAATTGTTCTTCCGAAGCACGTAGAAGAATTCAAAGATCTCGATCGGATGCAGGCTGCCGGCGACGAGATCGTCGTCCCACGAGCGGTAGTTGTCGTTGACGTCCATGCCGAACAGACGGCCGTAATCGATGGCGAGCTGGGCGCTGTCGGCGGCGGACTCACCGCCCATGATGGCGTGGCCGAAGTCGAGCAGGATGCCGACGTTGGGCAGGCCGATTTTCTCGATGCCGAGCAGGGTGCGGGCGACCGAGCCGAAGCTCATACGCACACGCGGCTCGCGCGGCTTGTATTCGATGACGAACTTCAAGTCCGGGTTTTCGCTGGCGAGCCGGCCGACGCCGTCGAGCGAATGTTTCCACAGCGTGCCGTAGTCGACCTGGAAGGGATAATCCCAGCCGTCCTGGCCCGGCCAGAGCTTGACGTAATCGGCGCCGAAATAGCGCACCTGGTCGCACGCCTCGGTGACCAGCTCGTGGGCGCGGCGGCGGACGCCGGCGTCGGGGTTGGTGAACGAGCCCTTGACGAATTCGCGGGTGTAGATCTCCGGCGTTATGCCGATGACGCCGAGCTTGTTGCGGTCCAGCGCTTCCTTGACCTGGGCATTGGAAAAATCGCCGCCGAAGAACGGATAGTTGATGTCCACCACCGACAGGTCCTTCACCTGGCCGGCAAGATCGATGGCTTCGATGACGCTGCGCGGCGCGCCATAGCCGTCGGTGGCATAGCGGTCGAGATAGGTGGCAAAGTGCCAGATGCCGGCGCCAAAACGCTGTGCGGACATGGGTTCCTCCGTTACGTGGCCTAGAGAAGCGCTAGAATGGATGCTTTCGGTTATTTTTATTTGTTTTCGATATTTTTCACATTTTGATTGTTTCAGCAAGGGAAAAACCGCAATGCTTCCCAGTATAAATGCCGCATTGCAACAAAATAAGGGTTTCTCCCTCTCAAGCCCTGGCGATCGATAGTGCGGGAAGGTTGTTTCGCTTAAAATAACAGATAAACAAAAATAGATTGACAGAATTCGATAACATTCGATAGTGATTGAGAAGGTCACCTATGTGCCTGGATTGAGAAAGGGAGGTTCTCACATGAAAATCACACGTCGCCTGCTCGTTACCGTCTGCGCTCTCAGCTTCTCCGGCTTCGTGCCGGGCTTTGCCATGGCGGCCGATACGATTGCCATCATCACGCCTAGCCACGATAACCCGTTCTTCAAGGCGGAAGCCGACGGCGCGGCCGCCAAGGCGAAGGAGCTTGGCTACGAGACGATGGTTCTCGTGCACAACGACGATGCCAACAAGCAGAACGAACTGTTCGATTCGGCAATCGCCGCGGGCGTCAAGGCCATCATCCTGGACAACGCCGGCGCCGACGCCTCGGTCGCCGCCGTGCAGAAGGCCAAGGACAAGGGCATTCCCTCCTTCCTGATCGACCGCGAAATCACCACCGCGGGCGTCGCCGTTTCCCAGATCGTGTCGAACAACTACCAGGGCGCTCAGCTCGGCGCCGAGGAGTTCGTCAAGCTGATGGGTGAGAAGGGCAACTACGCCGAGCTCGTCGGCAAGGAGTCCGATACCAACGCCGGTATCCGGTCCCAGGGCTATCACGATGTCATCGACCAATATTCGGAGATGAAGTCGGTCGCCAAGCAGACCGCGAACTGGTCGCAGACGGAAGCCTACACGGTGATGGAATCGATCCTGCAGGCGCACCCGGATATCAAGGGCGTGATCTCGGGCAACGACACGATGGCCATGGGCGCCTATGCCGCTCTTGAAGCCGCCGGTCGCAAGGACGTCATCGTCGTGGGTTTCGATGGCTCGAACGACGTGCGCGACTCCATCGTGAAGGGCGGCATCAAGGCCACCGTTCTCCAGCCGGCCTATCAGCAGGCGCAGCTGGCCGTGGAACAGGCGGACAAGTTCATCAAGACTGGCTCCACCGGCCTGGAAGAAAAGCAGTTGATGGATTGCGTTCTCATCAGCGCGGACAACGCTTCGAATCTCGAAACGTTCGCTCTTTCCAACTGACGTCAAATCGACACGTCCCGGGAGCATCGATTTCCCGGGACGTGCTTTCAGACGTGTAAGATCCGGTTGCGCCAATGAAGATGAAACTGTTCCTCGCCGCGGGGATGCTCGCGGTTCTCTGTCTTTCCGGCTGCAAGCTGGTGAAGACCGGCGAAGGCGGCAAGAACGGCGCCGCGGCTGGTCCCGGTGGCGATCAGGAGCGCGTTTCGGGCCTCGTCGCAACCACGTTCGACGGCAAGCTTGTCCCTGCGCTCAAGGAAAAGGCCGTCGACCTGCCGACGTTGCAGGCGGCGATCAAGGGCGGCCTCGACGCCGCAGGGAAAGCCCATGGCGTGCGCGTCGGCGGCGCCGGCGGCGGGTGGAATTTCCCGGTCAAGGGGACAGGCGTGGTGGTGGAAGAGGATCTTGCCAGCAAGGCGGCCCTGGCCAAGGTGGATATCGACGGCGACGGCAAGGCCGATGCAACCTTGCAGCTCGGTCCCGTCGTCAAAGGCACGGCGCTGCGTGACACCACGAAACTTTACGACTTCTCCACGTTCCGTGACCAGATCGAATATGCCAAGCTCGGCCGCGCGCTCAATGACAAGGCCGTGTCGAGCCTGTCCCTGCCCAAGGGTAGCCTAAAGGGCAAGAAGGTCGCCTTCGTCGGTGCGACCACGATCCGCTCGGCAACCGAACAGCCGCTGATCGTCCCCGTTTCGGTCGAGATCGCGCCATGACCGATGCGCATCCGATCGGTCTGTCCATTCGCAGCGGCTCCAAGGTCTATCCTGGAACCCAGGCGCTGAAGAATGTCGATTTCGACCTGCGCATGGGCGCGGTCAACGTGCTGGTCGGCGAGAACGGCGCGGGCAAATCGACACTGATGAAGATCATCGCCGGCGTCGAACAGTTGAATGGGGGCACGATCGAGCTCGACGGCAAACCCGTGGTCTTCGGCGACAAGTCGGATGCCGCCCGCCACGGCGTCGGCATCGTTTTCCAGGAACTCAACCTCTTTCCCAACCTGACGGTGACGGAGAACATCTTCATCGGCCGCGAGAAGACGCGCGCCCGCGTCCACATCGACCGGGCTGCCCAGACGGAAGCGGCTCGCGCGCTGATGAAGCGGCTGGAGCAGGATATCGATCCCGAAACGCCGCTTGGAAATTTGCGCATCGGCCAGCAGCAGATTGTCGAAATCGCCAAGGCGCTGGCGGAAAACGCGCGCATCCTCATTCTCGACGAGCCGACCTCGGCTCTGTCGGCGGCCGAGGTCGAGGTTCTGTTCCGGGTCATCACGGACCTGAAGCGCCAGGGCGTCGGCATCGTCTATATTTCCCACCGGCTGGAAGAGCTGATCCGCATCGGCGACTACATCACCGTGTTGCGCGACGGCGTGATCACCGGATCGCGCTCCATGGCCGGCGTTGATATCCCCTGGATCGTCAGCAACATGATCGGCAGTTCCTCCAAGGAGTTTCCGAAAACCGTTGAGCACAGTCTCGGCGAGGAGGTGTTCCGGGTCGAAAACATATGCCTGCCGAGCCCCGCCGTCGGTTACGCGGTCGACCATATGTCGCTTTCGGTGCGGGCGGGCGAGATCGTTGGCCTTTATGGCCTGATGGGCGCGGGCCGCACCGAACTACTCGAATGCATCATGGCGCAGCATCCGAACGCCACCGGCCAGCTGTTCATAGGTGGCGAGCCGGTGCGGGAAAAGAGTGTCTCCGGCCGCATCCGGCGCGGACTGGCGCTGATCCCCGAGGACCGCAAGCGCGACGGTCTCGTGCAGATCATGACCATTCGCGAGAACCTGACGCTGTCGTCGCTCGGCGATTTCACCCGCTTCATCCATCTCAGTCTCAAGCAGGAAGCTGCCAAGGCGACGGAGTTCGTCAAGCGCATGGCGATCAAGATCGCCAGCCTCGAGCACCCGGTTTCCAGCCTGTCGGGCGGCAACCAGCAGAAGGTGGTCATCGGCAAGGCGTTGATGACGCGGCCGAAGATTCTTTTGATGGACGAGCCTTCGCGCGGCATCGACATCGGCGCCAAGGCCGAGATCTTCCGCACCATGCGGCGTCTGGCCGCCGAAGGTCTCGGGATTCTCTTCGTTACATCGGATCTGGAGGAGGTTCTGGCCCTTTCCGATCGCATTCTCGTCATGGCGAATGGCAAGCTGACAGGGAGTTTCCCGTCCGGCGCCGAAGCGTCGGCGGTCATTTCCGCCGCCACGCCCAATCTGAGCAGGGTTGAAACACAATGAGCAGCATCGACACCGCAACCGCCGCGAAGCTGGGCCCCAAGGCATCGGGAACCTCGGCGCTTCTCTTGCTCCTGCATATGCGGACCTTCGTCGCGCTGATCCTCGTTTTCGGCTTCTTCGCGCTCGCCGCCCCGAACTTCCTGTCGACCGCCAACATGCTGATCATTTCCAAGCACGTGGCGCTCAACGCGCTCTTGGCGATCGGCATGACCTTCGTCATTATCGCCGGTGGCATCGATCTTTCGGTAGGGTCCATTGTCGGCCTCTGCGCCATGGTCGCCGGCTATCTCGTGCTCTACGGCATCGATCTCGGCATCGGCTGGAGCATCCAGTTCAACACGCTGGAAATCTGCCTGATGGTGTTGGTGGTCGGTGTGTTCATCGGTCTCATCAACGGCATATTGATAACGAAACTCAATGTCGCGCCGTTCATCGCCACGCTTGGTACGCTCTATGTCGCCCGCGGCGCGGCACTGCTCTTCTCCGACGGACGCACGTTCCCGAACCTCGGCGGCAACCCGGAATACGGCTCGGATACGTTCAAGTTGATCGGCTCCGGAACGCTGTTCGGCTTCCCGCTATCGGTCTGGATCATGGCTGTGGTCGCCCTTCTGGCCGCCTATCTCGCCGCGCGCACTCCGCTCGGCCGGCACATCTACGCCGTCGGCGGCAACGAGCGCGGGGCGGCTCTCTCCGGCGTCAACGTCGACCGGACCAAGCTCTTCGTCTACATGTTCTCCGGTCTCTGCGCCGCGCTCGTCGGCCTGATCATTTCGTCGCAGCTGCAGGCGAGCCATCCGGCAACCGGCGAAACCTTCGAACTCAACGCGATCGCCGCAGCGGTGCTCGGTGGAACGTCAATGTCGGGCGGCCGCGGCCGCATCGGCGGGACGATCATAGGCGCCTTCGTCATCGGCATTCTGGCCGACGGTATGATCATGATGGGCATCTCGTCCTTCTGGCAGACCGTGATCAAAGGCCTCGTTATCATCGCCGCGGTCGTGGTGGACCAGATCCAGCAGAAGCTGCAGGCGCGGGTGATCTTGCAGCAGCAGGCGAATTGAGGATTTCAGCGCGCAGTGTCTTGCTGTAAGGGTGCCATGGGGTAGAATCGATTTAAATTCGTTTGATTGCGATTATCGGGGTTTAGGCAGGTTCAGATGGAAGCGAAGACAGAGAACGATGCTTCCGAGTCCATGGTGGGGCTGTTGTCCGAACCGCGGCGCCGGCGGATCCTCGAATGGCTGGAAGAAGAAGGCTCCGCGCGGGTGCGCGAACTCGCAGCCGCGTTCCACGTTTCCGAGGCGACGATCCGCCAGGATCTCGAGCGACTGGAAAACGAAGGCTTCATCACCCGAGAACATGGCGGCGCCTACCTGAACGCCGGCTCACGCCAGATCGGCACCATGACGCTCCATCACCAGGAAAACATGGACAAAAAGCGCCGTATAGGCGCGCTTGCCGCGAGCCTCGTCAAGGATGGCGAAACTCTGATCCTCGATGCCGGGACGACGACCACTGAAATCGCCATGCGCCTGACCAGCCGGCGCGACCTGACGCTGATCACCAACGCACTCAACATCGCCATCATCCTTGGCTCGGTGCCGACCTTTGCTGTTCATATGCCCGGTGGCCAGTTCAAGTCGCCGACGCTTTCGCTGTCGGGGGACAAGTCCGTCGAGTATTTTCGCAACATCTTTGCCGGCAAGCTGTTCCTTGCGACAGCTGGTGTGGCGCTGGACGCGGGACTGACCTATCCAAGTTTCGCCGACCTGCAGCTAAAGGAGGCTATGATCAAGGCGGCGGCCCACGTGTACCTCGTGGCCGACTCCACCAAGATCAACAAATCCTCCTTCACACGGCTTGGTTCCCTGGACGTCGTCCACTCCTTCATTACTGACGACGGCATTTCCGATCGCGATGCGAAAGAATTTGAGCGCCGCGGCATTGAAGTGCTTATCGCTGCGAGCTGACGGCTTAGCCGGCCATATCGTCGAACGTATACTTTTTGGATTCGCAGCGTGGTCCGTCAAGGCGACTGACGCTGCCTGCACTCCCGATCGGTCGCGTCTTCACCCGAGCAGGGAGTCTCCGTTCTGACGGAGACCTTTCGCCACGCCGTCCGGCGCCCTGCCCCCGGTCCAATCGGCGAGACGAGGGCTCGGGATTGGGCGTTACCGTCCGGCGCTGCGCCGAAACCTTCGTTCCAGCCTCCATCACATCGGACAAGTCGACCGTCGTCGGGCCTTTTTCCTTCACGCTGTGACCGTTCGCACGCCAGCAATGAAAGCCAAGGCCCAGCGCAAGGTGGAACGAAAATGTCATCTTGCGTTCGATTTGAGAAAATTCTTTGCTTATAAAATCTATCAATTCTATGCAGTTTAGTTGCTGGCAATTGCACTCCAGCACCATCAATGAAATCCGGGACGCCAGTCGATGAACCGACGTACATTTCTTTCCTTTGCCTCGACATTTTCGCTTGGACTTGCACTGGGTCTCCCAAAAGCGGCCGCGAACGTCGACGCCAGCACGACACTCGCAATCGCCGACCAGAGCGAATTCGTGCGCAATCTCCTCGATGCCAGCGGCAAAACCTCGGAGCTCGGATTCAAGGCGAGTTTTCCGAACTTTGCCGGTGGGCCGGCTATCCTTGAAGCGATCCGAGCGGGCGCGCTGGATATAGCATATGTCGGCGATACGCCGCCGATCCAGGCGCGTGCCGCCGGCACACTCCTGCCGATCGTCGGCACATTTACGCGTCAGGTTGCGCAATACCGGCTCACGAGCCGCCCTGGACTGGTGATCAACAAACTGGCGGAGCTCAAGGGCAAGAAGCTCAGCTATGTCGAGGGATCCGGGCGCCAGGTTTTCCTGATCGAGGCTCTAAACAGGGCCGGGGTCTCTTTGAAAGACGTTGAGCTCGTCAACCTTCGTGTCGCGGACCTACCCGATGCGATCCGGTCCGGTACTGTCGACGTGGCCGTTCTGACCGAACCTCATGTCACGCGTCTCGTCAGGCAAGCTGGCGCCTCTCCGGTGCTTGATCCGGTCGAACGGCAAATCCTGCCCAGCACGAGCTATTTCTATGCCCGGCCCGATGTCCTGGCCGACTCCAAGAAGGCCGCAGCTATCGAAAATTTCCTTGCCGCGTTTGCCCGTGCAGCCAAGTGGAGCAATGCGAACAGGCAGGCTTGGGCCAAGTATTACTTCACCGACTTCCAGCGAATCTCGCCCGACGAAACGGCGGCAATTGTCGCTGCAGAGTCCCCGCTCTTGCTGCAGACGTCGGCGGAAGCCATTCCTCACCACCAGAAGCTGATCGACATCCTCTATCAGGCGGGGTCGCTCAGGGAGCGCTTCGACGCAAAGACGTCCTTCGTGGACACCTACGACTCAATCATCGCGGCGGAGCGCTGAGCGAGCCATTGTGCAGAGAGGAGGAACCGTGACCGAGTTCATTTCCGACCGTACCTTTCCAGCCAACTTGCCCAAGCCCGCACCCATCGTCGATCGGCCAGCCGAACGCGCCTGGAGCGGACGCCTCACGCCAGGACGCCTTCCTTCGGGTGCAAGGCTGCTTGGTCCTGCCCTGGTCGTTCTGGTATGGGAGGCTGCGTCTCGCCTCGGGCTTCTCTCCCCCTACACGCTGACGGCGCCTTCCACCGCCGTCGTGACCGGTTATGAACTGTTGGCCGACGGCACTCTGCTGCCACATCTCTTGGCTTCAGCGGTGCGTGCCTATGCCGGCCTTTTTCTCGGCGTCACGGCCGGCGTCGTCCTTGCGCTCGTGTCTGGGCTGACACGGAGCGGCGAAGCACTGATCGATGGCGTGGTGCAAATAAAGCGCGCGATTCCAACGCTGGCGCTCGTCCCCCTTGTCATCATCTGGCTGGGTATCGGCGAGGCCATGAAGATATTCCTGATCTTCACCGCCGTTCTCGTGCCGGTGTACATCAATACGCATGCGGCCCTGCGCGGAATAGACATCGGTCACGTCGAATTGGCTCGAACCCTCGGCCTGACCCGAGCCGAATTCGTCCGAAGGGTTGCGCTTCCAGGTGCTCTCCCCGGCTTCTTCGTCTCTCTACGCCTGGCCGTCACGCTCTGCTGGACAGCGCTGGTCGTGCTCGAGCTCATCAATACGCAGACCGGCATCGGATACCTGATGAACCGTGCCCGCGATTGGGGTCAGACAGACATCATCGTCGTCGGGATCTTCATCTACGCGATACTCGGCCTTGCTTCCGACGCCGTGGTTCGTCTGGTCGAGGCGCGGACGCTCTCTTATCGGAAGGCATTGGGAGCATGAACGTCCACTCACCCTCGTTCTCGTCGGTTTCCCTGCGGAACTTGTCGCGTGGCTTCGACGATAAGACGATCCTCAAGGATATCACGCTGGATATACCCAAGGGGCAGTTTGTGGCGCTTCTTGGCGAATCGGGCTCCGGGAAGACAACCCTGTTGCGAGCGCTCGCCGGCCTGGACGACGATGCCAAAACCGAGGGAGAGTTCTGGGCACCCCGAAACACGTCGGTCTTGTTTCAGGATGCGAGGTTGCTGCCCTGGATGAGCGTCGTCGACAACCTGACGCTCGGTCTGAGACGGGCTGACGCGAAACCTGCAGCATTGGCAATGCTGGAAGCGGTGGGACTTGGCGACAAGGCCGATGTCTGGCCGGCCACTCTGTCCGGCGGCCAGAAGCAGCGGGCGGCGCTGGCGCGTTCGCTCCTTCGTCAGCCGCAACTCCTGCTTGCTGACGAACCGTTCGGCGCACTCGACGCGCTTACACGCATTCGGATGCATGGCCTGTTGTTCCACCTCGTTGAACTTCACAAGCCGACGGTCGTGCTCGTCACCCATGATGTCGATGAGGCGTTGCTTCTCTCCGATCGTGTCCTCGTTTTGAAAGATGGTCGGATAGCCGAAGACCACCAGTTCGCCCTGTCGCATCCCCGAAGCGCCGGTCACCCGACCTTTATCGAACTCCGCCAGACGCTGCTGCGCAGCCTAGGCGTTGAACCAAACCTCGTTTGAAAGAAAATTGCCATGACGCGTCAACTGCACTTCAACCTCTTTCTGATGCCCCGCGGACACCACGAGGGCGCATGGCGCCATCCGGACTCTACGCGCCGTGCCCTGACCGATTTGGAACTCTATGTCGAAGCTGCCAAAATTGCCGAGGCCGCAAAATTCGATGCCGTATTCCTTGCTGATGTTCTGGTTGCTCCCAACAATGGCGGTCTGGTTGCCACCGGTTCTCTGGAGCCGGTCACGCTTCTGTCTGCGGTGGCGGCACGTACAAACAAGATTGGCCTGATCGGAACTGCCTCGACGACCTACAGTCTGCCATATACGCATGCGCGGCAGTTTGCCTCCCTTGATCATTTGTCCGGCGGTCGAGTGGGCTGGAATATTGTTACTTCCTGGGCGCCTCAGGCCGGCCTGAACTATGGGCTCGAGCAGGATGTCGGTCACGGAGATCGCTACGCGATCGCAGAAGAATTCGTGGAGGCGGTCGACGCGCTTTGGCGCAGTTTTCCGTCCAGAGCCATTAAGGACGACCGGGACTCCGGGCAATATCTCGATCCAGCCCTCATACAGCCCGTCAATTACCGCGGCACCCATTACCGTACGCAGGGACCGCTAAACGTCCCGAGCAGCCCGCAAGGTCGGCCTGTCTATGTACAAGCCGGCCAATCGGAATCGGGACGCAGCTTCGCGGCGCGCTGGGCCGAAGCAATCTTTACTGCCCACCTCGTCAAGGAAACCGCGCAATCATTCTATTCAGACGTGAAGGGACGGGCGGGCGCCTTCGGACGCCACCCGGAAGATATCGTTGTTCTCCCAGGCATCAGCGCCGCGATCGGATCGACCACGCGTGAAGCGCAGCAGGTGTGGGAGGAGCTTGACGCGCTGACCAGCCCGCAGATCGGGCTCGCGCGCCTCTCGGCGCGGTTCGGTGGGCATGACTTCTCCGGAATCCCGCTGGATCGCGTCCTGACGCGTGGAGATTTTCCAGATCCGACACAAGTCGAGGCGTCCAAAAGCCGTGCGACCGGTTATGTCGATGCGGCCCTCAAGGAAGGCCTCACACTGCGCCAGCTGTTGCAGAAGCTGGCGGGAGCCAGAGGACATTTCACCGCGACAGGAACGCCGGAACAAGTTGCCGACATCATCGAGGACTGGTTCAAGACCGGCGCAGCCGATGGCTTCAATGTCATGCCGCCGATCGTTCACAAGCAGTTCGAGCTGTTCGCAACCGAGGTCGTCCCGATACTTCGCAAGCGAGGTCTCTTCCGCACTGACTATGAAGGAAGCACCTTGAGATCACATTTCGGATTGAAACCGGTTCAACCAAATATGCCACTCGCTCGTAGCGCTTGATGTCTGTCATCACCGGAGCGACTGTCGGCGCCGGTAAGACACAATCGAGGCCCGCTTAGGCGAGCCTCCATTTCGGCGTCAAAGCTCGTGAGTGATAACCATGCTTTCTCTGTCGCAGCAGATCGAGGAACAGCCGGCAACCAGCGTACGCCAGAAGAGGGCAAGCGATATCGGCCCAAGGTCGGATGTGTGGCGGATGCCGAGAAAGGCTGAACTCCACAGCGGGAATGCCGAAACGTGGAGGCAGGGTGGCGCGCATATCATGACCGTTGCCTGTCGTTCTCCCTCGGCAGTCTCACCACGGCGGTATTCCTCAATCGTTCATAAGAAGGGGCCTGCCACGACGGGCAGGCCAAGTACGCTCGGGGAGTAACCGAGCGGGGGGAAAGTTCGCGTGCTCGTCCGACCTCACGCAGATGAGGAATCGGCACGCTTTCCAGACGCGGCGAGCCCGAGGCCTGCGAGAACCAGCGCCACGCCAGCGGCAAACATTAGACCGAGCTTATCGCCGAACAAGAAGGCGCTTGCAGTGATGCCGAAGACAGGTTGCAGGTACTGGACGCTCGCCGCGACGCGGGCGGGTACGGCCCTCAGCAGATAGAGCCAAAGGATCAGGCCGACGACCGTCACCATCACGCCGAGATAGGTGATGGCGGCAAAGGCTTCGACGGTGATCTCAACGGGTTGCCGGGTCATTTCCCAGCCGGCCATCGGCAGGACTGTAAGAAGCCCGACGAGCATGTTCCATGCAGCAACGGGCATGAGGCCGTATTTCTCGGTCAACTCGGCGCTCCAGATGTAATAGGAGGCAATACCGACCGCCGATACCAGCATCCAGACGACACCGGCGACCGTCGTCTTCGACATGTCGTCGACACCTGACCCGCTGCCGACGGCTACGAGCGCGATGCCGAAGAATGCGGCGACGAGGCCACCCCATTGCAGGCGGGTCACCGCCTGCTTGAAGCGAACGGCCGCCAGGATGACCATGAAGACGGGGATGGTGGCCGAAAGGATCGTCGCGACGGAAGCCGATGTCCCCTGCACCCCGAATGACTGGGCGACATTGCCGAGCGTGATGCCCATCACGCCAAGGCCAATGATGCTGGGAATGGCCTTTCTGGGTACCCGAAGCTCGCGCCGCGCCAGGAACATGAACAGAGGCACAGCGACCATGAAGCGCAGGGCCGTGAACGTCATCGGCGGTATTGTGCCGAGCCCAAGCTTGGTGATCGGGATCGATAGGCCCCACATCAGCGCCAGCAGGAACATCGCACCGAGGCTTTTCGTCGACAAGAAGCCGGATGGAGCCAGCGGTCGCGGCAAAACCGCCGCTTCAAGCGAATATTGTGACATGTTCAGGTGGCCGTCGAGTTGGTTTTGGCGTGAGTCTATGCCATGTGTAGTCCGAGCTTTACCCGCTCGACAAACCATTTGTTCTCACAGGACGCGTGACGTTTGATCACGCATTCGACGCCATGACTGACCAGCTTCCTCCCCTGCAGACGCTCCGCGCTTTCGAGGCAACGGGCAGGCGGCTGAGCATGACGCTCGCGGCGCAAGAACTCCATCTGACCCATGGGGCAGTGAGCCGTCAGATCAAGGCCTTGGAGGACCATCTGGGTGTGCAGCTCTTTCGTCGCATGATACGGAGAATCGAACTGACGGAAGCAGGCCAGTCGTTCTTCAGCACCGTCACGCGGCTCCTCTCCGAGCTGTCACGCGAAGCTGAGGACATACGGCGCAGGAGCGATACCAGTCGCCTTGTTGTCAGTTGCGGCGTGTCCTTCGCGAGCAAGTGGCTGACCCCGCGCCTGCATCGCCTGATGGGAAACTATCCGGACCTCGACGTGCATCTGGAAGTCACTGACGTGCCCGTGGATTTCGTGTCCGGTCATGTGGACGTCGCCCTACGCTATGGCAACGGGCAGTATCCCTTTGCGACGGCCGAGCGCATCATGAACGAGACCGTGTCGCCTGTCTGTTCTCCGGACTATCGGGGGAAAATGGGAGGGCTGCACGCGGCCGAAGACTTGACGAAATGCAAGCTCATTCACGAGATCGGCATGAATACCACATGGGAGCGGTGGTTCGCCATGATGCAGTTGCCCTATCCGGGCATGCGGGGTCCTGGATACAGCCATGGGAGCATGTCCATCGAGGCGGCTATCCGTAGCGCGGGTGTCGCGCTCGGACGGAGCGTCCTCGTCGCCGAAGACCTCGCAGCCGGCCGGCTCGTATCGCTTTTTCCCCAAGCCCGGCTTGAGGTGGAATGGGGCTACGACCTGGTCTACCGGATCGGCAACCAGGACCATCCGAAGGTGAACGCCTTCCGCAATTGGATCGCCCAAGAGGTGCGAGAGTTCACGCACGGCATCTTGTAAGGGCCGGCGGGCTGGATGCCTGGTGGCGTCGCCAGCCCGCCGGCCTGATCAAAGCAGGAAACTCCAACTCCCGGCGGTCCAAGCTTCGGTCTCGGCCGAAACAACCCAAGACTCTCCGAAATCCCGGAGGAAACTTGGGTCTCAGGTGACAGAGGGTGTCACACTCGCTTGACTTTCTGCAGCCCGACATTGCGCACGACATCGGCTATCTGTGCATATTGCGCCGTTAGCGGATTGGTCTTGCGCCAGACCATGCCGATCGTACGGGTGGGACGCGGCTCCGCGAGGCGGAATACACAGACCGGCGAGGACCGCGTCTCAATCTCCACCGCCATCTGCGGGATGAGTGTCACGCCTATGCCTGCGCCGACCATCTGCACGAGCGTGGTCAGCGAACTGCCCTCCATGAGTTCCCGTGCGGACGATGTGGTGATATTGCATACGGAGAGCGCCTGGTCGCGGAAGCAATGCCCCTCTTCTAGCAGCAGCAGCCGCATTTCATTTAGCAGGTCGGGGTCGGGGACCGACTTGCCGCTGTCTTCCAGCGGCCGCACCAGAACGAATTCTTCCTGAAACAGCGCGACCTCTTCCAGTGATGGCTCGGACACGGGAAGCGCGACGATCGCTACGTCCAGGCGCGCCTCGGCAAGATCGTCGATCAGCCTATGCGTGATCGCTTCACGCGGCCTGGTGTCAATTCCAGGAAAGCGGGCGCTCAGAGTTTTGATGATGTCCGGCAATAGATAGGGGGCTACCGTCGGGATGATACCGAGGCGAAGCCGCCCGCTGAGATGTCCTCGGGTTGCCTTGCCGAGATCCTCGAGCTCGTCCACCAGTCGGAGGATGGCGCGTGCTCTCAGCGCGAATGCCTCTCCGAGCCCGGTCAGCCGGATGTGACGCCCGCCGCGCTCGACGAGAGGCGAGCCAACCACTTGTTCCAGTTCACGGATTTGAACCGAAAGCGCGGGCTGGGACACGGCGCAGCTCTCGGCCGCACGACCGAAATGGCCAATACGGGCAAGCGCATCGAAATAGCGCAGATGCTTCATGGACAGGCTAGTCATAAGACAAACATATCGCAGGCGTTAGAATATACAATTGGAGATTATTGATCCACCTTGCTATGTGAGGTCATCCGGTAGCTGCCTCGACTCGGCGTCCAATGGATCGATCGAGAAGTGCGGATGCCGTATCCGTTGTGGACAAAGAAAATTCAAGAGGATCTAAATGGATACCAAAACGACGACCGGAAGATGTCCTGTCATGCACGGCGGCAATACCGCTTCCGGCAAGTCGGTGACAGGCTGGTGGCCGAACGCGCTGAATCTCGACATCCTGCATCAGCACGACACCAAGACCAATCCCCTCGGCAAGGACTTCAACTATCGCGAAGAGCTGAAGAAGCTGGACGTAGAGGCTCTAAAGGCCGACCTCCGTGCACTGATGACCGATAGCCAGGAGTGGTGGCCTGCCGACTGGGGCAGCTATGTCGGCATGATGGCCCGCGTCACCTGGCATGCGGCTGGTTCCTACCGCACGGCCGATGGCCGCGGCGGCGCCAACACCGGCAACCAGCGTTTTGCTCCGCTGAACTCGTGGCCGGATAACGTCAACACCGACAAGGGTCGTCGCCTGCTCTGGCCGATCAAGAAGAAGTACGGCAACAGCATCTCCTGGGCCGACCTCATCGCGCTCGCCGGTACCGTCGCCTACGAACAGGCCGGCCTGAAGACCTTCGGCTTCGCCTTCGGTCGCGAAGACATCTGGCATCCGGAAAAGGACGTCTACTGGGGTGACGAGCAGGAATGGCTGGCGCCGAGCGACAACCGCTACGGCGACGTCTCCAACCCGAAGACCCTCTCCAACCCGCTTGCAGCCGTGCAGATGGGCCTGATCTACGTCAACCCGGAAGGCGTGAACGGCAAGTCCGATCCGCTCGCAACGGCCGCTCAGATGCGCGAAACCTTCGCACGCATGGGCATGAACGACGAAGAGACCGTCGCCCTGACTGCAGGCGGTCACACGATAGGCAAGTGCCATGGCAATGGCAGCGCGGCTGATCTCAGCCCCGATCCGGAAGCGGCCGGCCCCGAATTCCAGGGACTTGGCTGGATGAACACCAAGGGTCGCGGCATCGGCCGCAACACCGTGGTTTCCGGCCTCGAAGGCGCATGGACCAGCGAGCCCACCAAGTGGGACAACGGCTTCTTCGACATGCTGTTCAAGCATGAATGGCACCTGGTGAAGAGCCCCGCCGGCGCCACCCAGTGGGAACCGGTCTCGATCGCCGAGGAAGACAAGCCGGTCGACGTCGAGGACCCGTCCATCCGCTGGATGCCGATGATGACCGATGCCGACATGGCGCTCAAGGTTGACCCGACCTACCGGGCGATCTCCGAGCGTTTCATGAACGACTTCAACGCGTTTTCCGATGCCTTCGCTCGCGCCTGGTTCAAGCTGACCCACCGCGACATGGGACCGAAGTCGCGTTACCTCGGCCCGGATGCTCCGGCTGAAGACCTGATCTGGCAGGACCCGATCCCGGCCGGCCGCAAGGACTACGACGTCGCCGCAGTCAAGGCCAAGATCGCTGCTGCCGGTCTGCCGTCAGCCGAACTGGTCGCCACCGCATGGGACAGCGCACGGACCTTCCGCGGTTCCGACTTCCGCGGCGGTGCCAATGGAGCACGCATTCGCCTTGCTCCGCAGAAGGATTGGGAAGGCAACGAGCCGGCTCGCCTCGCCCGCGTGCTTGCCGCTCTCGAGCCGATTGCGGCGTCGACGGGCGTCAGCCTTGCCGACGTCATCGTCCTGGCTGGTAACTGGGGTGTTGAACAGGCTGCCAAGGCTGCCGGTTTCGATATCACCGTTCCGTTCGCTCCGGGTCGCGGCGACGCGACGGCCGAGCAGACCGATGCCGAGAGCTTTGCTCCGCTCGAGCCGCTGGCCGATGGTTTCCGCAATTGGGCCAAGACCGAGTTCGTGGTCAGCCCCGAGGAAATGCTTCTCGACCGTGCCCAGCTCATGCGCCTCACAGCTCCTGAGATGACGGCTCTGGTTGGCGGCATGCGTGTCATCGGCACGAACCATGGCGGCACGGCACACGGCGTGTTCACCGACCGCGTCGGTGCGCTCACGAACGACTTCTTCGTCACGCTGACGGACATGGCCTATACCTGGGTTCCGACCGGCCGCAACAGCTACGAAATCCGCGACCGCAAGTCGGGCGTGGCGAAGTACACTGCGACCCGAGCCGACCTCGTGTTCGGCTCGAACTCGATCCTGCGCGCCTATGCCGAGGTCTACGCACAGGACGACAGCAAGGAGAAGTTCGTCAACGACTTCGTCGCCGCTTGGACCAAGGTCATGAACAACGACCGGTTCGATCTGGTCGGCTGATCTGCCTGGCACCACGAAATGAGCCCTCCCCGGACGTCTCGGGGAGGGCTTTTTTATCTCTTTGCCGAGAGGCTACTGTCAGGCGCGTCCGTCTCGATCGGACTTCGAGGGCCCGCGAGAGGGCGGCGTCATGGTGCCGGTCGGCTCTTTCTTGTTGACCGGATCCTTACCCTTTTTTTCCCGCGCGTGAGCCTCGGGGCCGCCGACGATCGTCCCCGGAGCGTCTTCATCGATTGGCTGCTGGGGGGCTTTGTCACGCTCAGTGGGCATCGCTTCTGTCTCCTCTTGATCAGCAGCCACAACGGCTTCCACCGCTTATTGTTCCGTTTGTGGGGCTGGTCACTCCGCAAAGGCAGTCGCCGGGCGGGCGAACTCGATTGCTGGGTTGCCCGATCGAATCTCTTCAAGTCCATCAGGACACAGGCGAGCACGAAGTGACGCTCGCGGGCGAGGGTTCATCTGAGCCGTTGGCCGCAACCGGGCACAGGAGCGTTCCACCGGGCGCGTCCACCTGAGACTGCCATATGGGCAACTGCTACAGTCACACAACTCGATCGGCCGACCTCCGGCGTCAGAGTCCGGGTTGAAGGCGCAATTGACTGGCTACGTTGCGATGTCTGCATGATGGCAGGCAGTAAACAAGCCAGGCGACGCTGTTCTTTCAACCAAGTTTGGCTCGCGTTCTGCGCAGATCTCAGTCGCCTTCCAGCAGCGGGTGCGAAACCTGCAGCCGCTCGGAGGGTTTGCCGGGCTTGGCAGGTCTCCTTGGAGAACGATGCGTTGACGCGTGCGTCGCAACTTCGGGTCCGGTGTTGGGACCGCCGAGAGCAGGGCTTGCGTGTAGGGGTGCGCCGGCGCGCTGAAGATCGCCTCTTTCGGCCCCGTCTCGATGATCTTGCCGAGATACATGACCATAACCCGATCGGATACATGCCGAACGACTGCGAGATCGTGGGCGACGAACAGCATGGCCAGATTTCGTTCGCGCCGCAGTTTCGCAAGAAGATTCACCACCTGCGCCTGAACTGATACGTCGAGTGCGGATACGGGCTCATCACAGACGAGAAGGGCGGGATTGAGCGCGAGCGCTCGCGCAATGCCAAGCCTCTGTCTCTGGCCACCGGAAAATTCGGAGGGGTAGCGTTCGGCGTGCTCGGCCCGCAAGCCAACGGATTCCAGAAGGTCGATGGTTTCTGCGCACCACCGTGACCGCGGCAAAACATCCGGATGTAGCGCCCAGGGCTCCGAGATCAGGCGATCGACACGCATGCGGGGATTGAGCGATTGGTAAGGGTCTTGGAACACCACCTGCATCTTGCGGCGCAGGGCATGAAGCTGCTTTCCGCTCGCGCTCGTTATATCGACGTCATCAAGCACCGCGCGACCGCTGGTTGCCGGGCCAAGTTTCAGCAGGGTTCTGACCAGCGATGTCTTGCCACAGCCGCTTTCTCCGACAAGGCCCAGTGTTTCGCCTCGCGCGATCTCGAAGCTGACGTCCTCGACGGCGCGGATCGGCGCTTGCGGGCTACCGAAATGTCGCGAAAGATTCTCGACCTTGAGAAGCGGTTTGCTCATGCGGATAACACCGGGAAATGGCACGCGACCTGTCGGCCGGGACCCATGGGCTGAAGGGCGGGAACGACCTGAGCGCAAATATCCTCAGATTTGGGACAGCGGGTCCGAAAAGCGCAGCCGGAGGGCAGGGAGGCCGGATTGGGAGCGGAACCGGGGATCGGCGTGAGTTCGGCATCCTCGCTATCCATGCGCGGTTGCGAGGCAAGAAGACCCTCGCTGTAGGGATGGCGCGGGTCCTCGAACAACTCGAAAACATTCGCCGTCTCGACGATCCGGCCGGCATACATCACCGCAACACGATCGGCGAGTTCGGCGACGACACCAAGATCATGGGTGATGAAGATCATGCCGGCATCGCTTTTCTTGCGCACGCGGTCCAAGAGATCGACGATCTGGGCCTGAATGGTGACGTCGAGCGCAGTCGTCGGCTCGTCCGCAATGATGATGTCCGGTTCGAGCGCGACAGCCATCGCGATCATGATCCGCTGGCGCATGCCGCCGGAGAATTCATGCGGAAACTGTTTCGCGCGCCGGGCAGGGTCTGGAATGCCGACCGCCGTCAGCAGATCAAGAACGGCGTTGTCGATGCCTGCCTCTGGTGTGAGGCCATGGATACGGAACATTTCGGCGATCTGCCAGCCGACCGGATAAACCGGATTGAGGGCGGCGAGCGCATCCTGGAAGATCAGGGCAATGCGACTGCCGCAGAGGTCCCGGCGCTCGTTTTGGGCAAGCCGGAGAATATTGGTGCCGTCGAAATGAATAGCGCCTTTATTGATTGCGCCGGGCGGATCGGGAATGAGGTCCATGATCGCAGCCGCTGTCACGGATTTGCCTGATCCGCTTTCGCCGAGCAGCGCCAGCACCTCACCGCGTTCCAGCGAGAAAGACACGCCGTTGAGAGCCAGAATGCGTCCGGCTGCCGTGTCGAAGCTGACCTGAAGGTCCTTGATTTCGAGGAGCGCCATTACCGTCTCCGGCTCACGAGACGCCAGTGCTGAGAGGGGTCGTTGACGATCCGGAACCAGTTGGCGAGAAGATTGAAGGACATAGTGGTGAGCATGACGGCAAGGCCGGGGAAAAAGCCGAGCCACCAGGCGGAGGAGAGATAGCCCTGTCCCTGCGCGACCATCAGGCCCCAGCTGACGGCCGGGGGCTGAATGCCGAGACCCAGATAGCTGAGGCCGGATTCGAACAGCATCACCATGGCGAGATTGACGGATGCGAGTGTCAGCATCGTCGGTGCGACACTTGGAAGGATATGAACACGCAGGATCCAGAGCGATCCGCCGCCAAAGACGCGGGCCGCGTCGACAAACAGGCGTTCGCGCGCTTCGAGCGTTTCAGCACGGGCAACGCGGATATAGGCGGGCATGCGGGTGATCGCGAGAACGAGGATGAGATTGAGGATACTCGGGCCGAACAGGTAGAGACCAAAGAGCGCGACGAGCAGTGTCGGGAAGCCGAGAATGATATCGGAAATCCGCATGATGACATTGCCGATGAGGCCACCGAAATAGCCGGCGACAATCCCAAGCAGCGTTCCTCCAAGCAGGCTGGTCAGCACGGTCACAAGGGAAATGCCGATCGTTGTTGACGCTGCCTGTATCAGCCGCACAAGAAGCGGTCGCCCGAGCGCATCCGCACCAAGCCACAGCGTCCAGGATTGGCTGAAGTCGAAAGGCGGCAGATTGCGAGCCTTCAGCGAAATGCGGGTGTCTCCCAGAAGAGAGAAGGCATCCGCCAGAATGGCGAGGACAACGATCAGCAGCCAGACCGAGGCGGCGACAGCCATGGGATCTCCGCGAAGGGCACGAAGGAACCAGGCGAGGCGGCCGGTTCCGGAGTTGCGTTCGCTGAGCGATTCTGAGGTGGCTTCGGTCATTCCACCCTCACGCGCGGGTCGATGGACGCGTAGAGCATGTCGACCAGGATATTGATGATGAAGATCACGACGGCGACGGCGAAAATCGACGCCTGCACGATGGCAAAATCGCGTTTGAGAATTCCGTCGATCAGAAGTTTACCAATGCCGGGGAACCCGAAGACAACCTCGACAACACCGCCGCCGCCGGCAAACTGCGCGGCCAGATCGCCGGTGACCGTGACGACCGGCAACAACGCGTTGCGTAGCGCGTGCACGAAGATCACGCGTTTGCTGCGGGCGCCCTTGGCGCGGGCGGTGCGGACGAATGTCGCGTTCAGCGCCTCGATCATCGAGCCGCGAACGATCTGAACCAGCGTTCCGAAAGGTCGGGCGAAAAGACAGGCGACCGGAAGAACCCAGTAGACCGGGCCGCCGAAGCCGGATGTCGGCAGCAAGCGAAAGGTGACGGCAAACAGGAGTACGCCCATCAGTCCCAGCCAGAAGTCGGGAACGCTCGCCGCGGCCTGCGACAGCACATTGATGCCGCGATCAATCCAGCCGCCGGCGTTGACGGCGGCAATGGAGCCCACAACGATGGCCGCCACGAAGGCGAGCGTCAGGGCAATTGCGCCCAGGGCAAGCGTGTTCGGCAAGGCTTCGAGCACCACATCCATGGCTGGCCGGTTATGCCAGAGCGACATGCCGAAATCGAGCCGGAGCATGTCTCCGGCCCAGTCGAAGAACTGGGTCAGGAGGGAGCGGTCAAGGCCGAGACGACCCCGCATCGCCTCACGCGCCGCATCGGATGCATCGACCGGCAAGTAGAGGTTTACGGGATCGCCGGTAAGGCGCACGAGGATGAAGGCGGAGGTCATCAACGCCGCAAGCGCGAGCGCGGCGAAGACCATCCTTCTGACAAAATAGGCGAGCGACATCCGTTCTCCTCGGGTAACGATCGAAGAAAATGGTCAGCGGTAGCTGATTGTTTTCAGCTTGATCTCGTTACCGGCCTGAACATCCGGGGTATAGTTCACATCCGGTGCAATGCGCGCGATCGTGACCATATGGAACAGCGGCACGATATTGATTGCATCGACGGCGAGATATTTGAACGCTTCCTGGAAGAGGCGTTTGCGCTCGTCGCCCGTTGCCTTGGAAGCATCGGAAATCAAGGTATCAAGCTTCGTGTCGGCAATCGATGACGTATTGCCGTCGCTGGTGAAGCGGTTGGGAAGCGTGAAGACCGCGTCGCCTTCGGTGTTGTCGATCTGGGTCTGCAGAATGGAGGGCTGGCGACCGCCATCCCATGGCTTCAGGAGCTTCTTCAGCCACGGGCTGGTTTCCAGCATTTCGAGACGGACATTGAAGCCGGCATCGGCGAGCATGGTCTGGATGGCCTCCAGGCTTTCGGACGAATTGGGATAGATTCCGATGCGCCCGTAGATGACGATCTCGGTATCGACAGGCACACCGTCAGCACGTGCGGCATCCAACAGGCCGCGTGCCTTTTCCGGATCGTAGCTCCAGACCGGGATATCAGCATTGTAACCGAATACGGAGGGCAGAACGACCTGCATCGCCTTCTGGGCCTGAGGATGGAAGATCGTGCCGATCAGCCCGTCACGATCGATCGCGAGATTGAGCGCTTCGCGCACGCGCTTGTCATTCAGAGGCGCAACCTCTTGATCGATGCGCAACACGGATGTTTCGGCATTGGGAAACGCATGGTCATTTGCTGTCGTGCCGTCCTGCGGCGCGATTTCATAGGCGATCTGCGCTTCGCCGGTATCAACCATAGCGGCGCGAACCGCCGATTCTGCCCGCCAGAGAATGGTTGCATCCTTGATGGCGGGCTTGTCGCCCCAGTATTTGTCGAATGCCGTCAGCGTGATCGATTGACCCGGCGTCCAGGCCGCAAGCTTGTACGGGCCGGTACCGATCGGTTCGCGGGACTTCGCATGCGTCGGCGTATCCGGCGATCCGATGTCGAGAGCAGAAAGCTTGTTGGGCAGGATGGGCTCGACGAAATCAGTGTGGATCACCAGCGTCTTTGCGTCGACGACCTCCGGTGTCAAAACGATGCCCTTGAGTGTGGCAAGGCCGACTTCGCAGGCGAGCGTGGGGTCTTGGGCGCGCTTCAGGGCCACGGCAACGGCGGCGGCATCAAAGGCTTTTCCGTCGTGGAAGCTTACGCCTTCGCGCAGCGTAAACTTCCAGGCTAGATCGCCGACCTGTTCCCACGCCGTCGCAAGACTGGGTTCGACCGAGCCATCAGCGGGACTGAGATTGACCAGCGTTTCGGTGATGTTGTTGCGCAGGACGCGGGCATTGCCCGAGAGATCCGTGTCGCAAGGGTCCAGCGACTTCGGCTCATCCGTCACCACGACTGTTAGTGCGTCAGATGCGGCATAGCTGGGAATGGCGACGCTGGCTGCCAGTGAAAACGCAAGAAGGCCAATCTTTGCAGATTTGCCGATCGATGTAGTCCACATGAAATCCTCCTCCTGCAAGGCCACGCCGTTGCTGTGTTTTTTGTCAGGCGCACGTTGTTGCTGAAGCGGCTTTGTTCCGGCGCGCAAGGCGCATTCAAGCCGCTTTACTTCCTCCCGCAAGCGCGTAGTGTCACATCTGACATTTGCCGGGGAAAAATGCGCATATGAGGACAGAATGTCAATATTGATAATTCAAATGAGGAATAAATAGTTCATGAGTGAACTTAAGCATGGTTCGCCGGTGGTTGAGAAGACCGCGCATCTCCTTGAGGCGATCGCGGACGCGCGTACAGGAATTTCGCTCGCGTCGCTGGTCGAGCAGCTGGGCGTGCCGCGTTCCACGGTCTATAGAATCCTGAATTCCTTGAGTGCTCATGGACTGGTGGCGCGCGTCAACGGCGGCTCCATTTATGAACTCGGGCCGAAATTCGTCGAGCTCGCGCGCCGCATTTCTCCCGGTGCGGACAAAGCTTTGCTGGTGGAGGCGGCAAAGCCGCTTCTGACGGCCGCAGCCGACAGGATAATGGAATCCTTTAAGCTCGCTGCACCCGAAGGTCTTGAAATGATGACGATTTTTGCAGCGCCAAGCCCCGGCGACTATTCGCTTTTCATCAAGGTTGGCGGGCGTTCCCGCAAGCATGTCGGGGCAGGGGGGAAGCTGGCGCTCGCTTTTTCCGATTACAGCGAGGTCGAGGCTTATTGCGCCGCCGGACTCGAGGCGCGAACGCCCTATACAATCACCGACCCGGACGCCCTGAAGGAGGCTCTTATAGAAATCCGCCGCAATGGCTATGCCGAGGACAATCAGGAATCCAACCTCGGGGTGCGTGCGATTTCTACGCCCGTTTTCGACGGTAATGGTCAGCTCGTTGCGACCATCAGTGTCCCATTTATCGGGGAGGCTACGCCGGATAGGGCGCGTTCAATCCGCCGGGAGGCGCTCGATTGTGCCACCCTTCTGACAAAAGCCATAGACGGGCGACATCCTCTATCCAAATAAGAAATATGAAATTCTATATTGAACATAGGCGAGCTGCCTGTTAGATGCTTTTCCAACATGCGATGGAGGAGCTTCATGACGACCTTGAATTCTTCGGTTCTGGCCAAACTGGCGCGTACCAATTCGGCAAGCTTGAGCACCCTGCTTTTGAAGCGGGGATTGCGCAACACGGCTATTCGCGGCGTACGCCCTCTTTCAGCGCTCGATAAGCCAATGATCGGTCCGGCTGTAACGGTGCGCTACATCCCGGCCCGAGAAGACATTGACGGTTCCACCTACAGTTCCGATCCGTCGAACTTCCAGCGCAAGGCAATCGACACGATACCGGATGGTCATGTGCTCGTGTTTGATTGCCGGGCGCTCGCCGAAGTCGCCGGCATTGGCGCTATGCTCGCGCGACGCCTCGTTTATCGCAATGCTGCGGGAATGGTTCTGGATGGCGGGGTGCGTGATACCGTCGACATCGCTTCTCTCGGTTTTCCGACCTACTGCCTCGGGCCGGCCGCGCCTGCCAATCTGGTGGCGCATCATGCTTCCGACATGAACCAGCCGATCGCCTGCGGCGGCGTGGCGGTCTATCCGGGCGACATCATCTTCGGTGACAGCGAAGCCGTCATCGTCATTCCACGGGAATATGTGGAGGAAATCGCGGATGAGGCGATTGCAATGGAAGAACAAGAGGAATTCCTGAAAACCGAGATCGAATCCGGGCGCTCAACGCTTGGTGTTTATCCACCCAATGAGGAAACGCTTGTCCGTTACGCTGAATGGCGCAAAACTCGATTCGCCGACGCCTAAGGCCTTGGGGCACGGCCGTCGGTGTCAAGCGGGTGGCTTGGGCATCCGTCCTTCACGGGCCTCGTGCCCGGCTCATCACGAGCATGTTCCTCTTGTGTGCTAAGAGGATCGGCCCCTCAGGCGATGTGAGCCGCTACCCTTTGACACCCGACAACTGATCGAGGACGGCAATGCACCGACTGGCGCTACTGCTTAAGTTCCGCTCGGCAAACGGCATCGAATCGTTTCCGCCAACTCAGGGAGTGTGACCTCGCCCAATCTGCCGATCAGCAGCCGTTCGGCTTGATTCAGCGCATCCGCGACTGAGCGGTTGACGACACGTTCGACTGCGCAGGACGGATTGGCATTGCCGACGCCAATCGCGAAGAGATGACGGCCGCCAACCGCCCGATGAATATCGAGCAAGGAAGTACATGGGCGACGGTGTGCTCGCTTACTTCGACGATCCCGCAGGGGCGGCTTCTCAAAACTCCGGAATGTTCTCCCGGAAAATCACCTGCAGCCTTGGGGGATGATAGTCGAACCGCCGGCCAAGCACCGTGTTCTTCAGCATGGCCAGAGCCTCGCGAGCTTCAACGCGGGGATTTTGGTCGATGACGGCGTCCATTGTGCCGTCGAGCAGGAAGCGCTTGGTGCGTTCGGTGAGTTCGTGGCCGACGAAGATCACGGATTGGGCGAAGCCTGCTTCCTGCAGGGCCTGGCCGATGCCGGCGTTGCCGGCGCCGATGTTGTAGATGCCGGAGAGGTCCGGGTGGCGCTTCAGGAGGGCGGCGGTTTCCTCAAAGGCGCGCTGACGGTCGTCGCGGATTTCGCGCAGTTCCACCACCTCCAGGTCCTGGAACTCCTCGGCGATGACGTGCCGGAAGCCCATCTCGCGCTCTTCATGGCCGCGATAGGAGAGGGATCCTGCGAAGAGGGCGATCTTGCGCTTTGCGCCTTTGCCTAGAAGGCGGCCGAGAAGGTAACCGGCGAGGCGCCCGGCGGCGCGGTTGTCGATGCCCACATAGCCGAGACGCGGTACGTGCAGGATGTCGGAGACCAGAGTGACGATCGGGACGCCTGACGCCGCCAGCTTGCGCATGGCTTCCCGCACGGTCGGATGATCGAGCGCGAGGACACCAACGCCCTGGGTGGTGCCGGTGAGGGCGTCGAGCTGTCGTGCGAGGCTGTCCGGATTGAAGCCCTCGATGGAATGCACGTGCACGTCCATGCCATCCTGTGCACCGGCTTGAGTGACAAGCTGATCGAGAAGATTGGCGATGAAGGTGTTGGTGCCGGCCGGCAGTACAAAATCGAGGCGCACGGGAGCGTTCGCGTTACCGCCCTCCTCGTCCGGTGGCGTGACGTAGCCCAGCTTACGGGCTGTTTCGAGCACGGCCTGCCGCGTTCTTTCCCGCACGCCCTCCCGATTGTTGAGGACCCGATCTACCGTCGCCGTGGAAACGCCGGCTTCGCGCGCAATGTCCATCAAAGTCGAACGCAAGGCCTGTCCTTTCACGCATTGATGGGAAATGAGTATTTCGATGCTGCCCTAAAACAAGGGCGACATCAGCGACATCGCGGCCTTATCCTCAGAAATCACGCGGAATACCCGCGCCTCACATCAGATCACCTCATCTCTCATAACTAGGCGACCTGAGCTCATCATAAGACGGAACCAATCCAACTGAAAGATGGAATTTGATTTATTTTGATGTTGACTCTGATCGGCTGCATCGTCATTACTCATCACCGTGACGAGCGTGGAGGCCGGTCGCAGCTGCTGGCGGGCCGATGATGAACATCATGCCGGCTGTGTGGAGCGCCGGGCTGCGAGCGGCGGAAGGCATGATTAGTCTGCCGCTCGATGTCGTGCCGGCGAACGTATCCGAGATCGGCGTGCGTCCGGGGGGAGCCGTCGATACCGGCTCGGAAAAGCTGAAGGCACTGGTGCGTGGTCAGCCGGATACCCCGCATCGACAGCGCGGTGGCGGTTAGCTGCAATCCGGCACGTGACTATTTCTTCAAGCAGGCGGGGGCCGGTCAGCCTGTGAACGAACATATCAAACGGGAGGTGATTATGAGGGAACCCAAGGGTTTTGCACCGGATCCGCAGGTGCGAGTGCGGGATTTCAAGATCGGCTGCATCGGCGCCGGCATGATCATGGCGGAGTGCCATCTGGCGGCCTACAAGGAAGCCGGCTTCCCGGTCGTCGCCATCGCCTCGCGCACGCGTGACAAGGCCGCGGCCGTTGCGGAGCGCTGGGGAATCCCGACTGTGCACGACACGCCGGATGCGCTCATTTCCGATCCGAGCATCGAAATCCTCGACATCGCCTTTCCTCCGGACCAGCAGCCGGAGCTCATCCGCAAGGCGCTGGCCCAGGCTCATATCAAGGGCATTCTGGCGCAGAAGCCGCTGGCGCTCACCCTCGAAGAGGCGATCGAGCTGCGCGATGCCGCCGCCAAGGCCGGCAAGGTCCTCTCGGTGAACCAGAATATGCGCTACGACCAGTCGATGCGCGTGCTGAAGCAGATCCTCGACAGGCAAGAGCTCGGTACGCCTGTCATCGCCACGATCGAGATGCGCGCCATTCCGCATTGGCAGACCTTCCTCGAGGAGTATGACCGCCTGACGCTCTCCAACATGAGCGTTCACCATCTCGATGTACTGCGTTTCCTGTTCGGCGATCCGGACAGGATCACCACGCTGACGCGCAAGGACCCGCGCACCAGGTTCGAGCATAAGGACGGCATCACCGTCTCCACCCTCGACTTCCCGAGCGGCCTCATGGCGGTCTCGATGGAAGACGTCTGGTCTGGTCCGCGCGAAGAGGGCTTCGACAGCGATATCTACATCAAGTGGCGTGTCGAGGGGACGGACGGCGTCGCCCAGGGCACGATCGGCTGGCCGGATGGTTCGCCGTCGACGCTCACCTACGCATCGAAGAAGACGACCGGCGGCAAATGGGTCTCGCCCAAATGGGAAACCATGTGGTTCCCGCATGCCTTCCTCGGTGTGATGGAGCAGCTCCAGTATGCGGTGAAGACCGGCGAACCGCCTGCGCTTTCCGTCGCCGACAATGTCAAGACCGTGGCGCTCATCGAGGCCGGCTACAGGTCGATCAACGAACGCCGAACCGTCGAGCTTTCCGAAATTTCGATCCATTCATGAACACCGAGGGAGGATACTCATCATGATGCAGACTGGTATTTTTACGGGCTATTTCCCCTACGGCCTCGAAGAGACCGCAAAGAAGATCCGCGCACTGGATTTCAATACCGTCCAGCTCGACATGCACTTCAAGGACATCGACCTCTCGGCCGGCCAGATCACCAAGGAAAAGTGCGTCAGGATCCGCGAGACGTTCCGCGATCATAACCTGCCGATCTCCTGCATATCCGGCTATACGAACATCATCCATCCGGACAAGGCAGAGCGCGAACGCCGCGTCGGCTACCTGAAGGAAATTATCCGCCACGCCCAGGATCTCGGCACGCCCTACGTCATCTCCGAGACCGGCACGTTCAACACCGAGTCGGACTGGGTGCATCACCCGAAGAACAAGACCGCTGAAGGTTTCGAGGAGTGCCGCAAGGTCATCGCCGACCTCTCGCAGTTCGCCTATGACCACGGCGCGGTCTTCCTGCTTGAAACCTACGTCAACAACGTCGTCGGCTCGGTAGAGGAAACCGTGAAGATGTTCGCGCAGGTCGATCATCCGGGGCTCGGCCTGCTGATGGACCCGACCAACTATTTCGAGACCCACAACATCGACAGCATGGACGAGATCCTGAACCAGGTCTTCGACACGCTCTCCGACAAGATCAAGATCGGCCATGCCAAGGACGTGAAGCGTTCGGGCGACGACAAGTCGGAAAAGCATGCCGATATCGGCGATGCCGAAGCGCTCGAAAGCCACACCTTCCGCGGCGTGGGCGAAATCGAGCTGCCGGCTCCCGGCCTAGGTTCGCTGAACTACGACCTCTACCTCAAGCGCCTCAGCCAGAAGCATCCGAACATCCCGATGATCATCGAGCACCTCGATGAAAGCGATGTTCCGCGCGCCAAGAAGTTCCTCGACGGCAAGCTGCGCGCCCAAGGCCTCTGATGAATATGGCCGGGCTTCGCCCGGCCGCTCCCAAGACAGCATGACCTGCATCCGCAGGTGAGAAGGAAAGTCACGATGGTCGAACTTTACGGGCAAGCGAGGTCACGCCGCGAACTCGCCGCCAGTGCAGGATCTCTTTCGCAATTTGCCGGCGTTCGGCTGATGACGCTCGGCGATGGCCTGGAGCGCGGCATACGCCTGCTCGAATTCAGGAGCGGCACGGGGCTGCGCTTCACGGTGTTGGTCGATCGCGCATTGGATATTGCGGATTGCGAGTATCGCGGCATGGCGATCGGCTGGCATTCCCCGTCCGGTTTCCGCCATCCGGGGCTGCACGAATATGAAGGTGAGGGCGGTCTTGGCTGGATGCGCTCGTTCTCCGGCCTGATGGTCACCTGCGGTCTTGACCACATCCTATTCATGTATGACGAGCCGGCCGATCACTATAACTACAAGCCGAAGCAGACGGTGAGTCACTCGATCCACGGCCGCATCGGCACCATTCCCGGCAAGCTCGACGGTTATGGCGAACGCTGGGATGGTGATCACTGCTATCTCTGGTGCGAAGGCACCGTCATCCAGGGCACCGTGTTCGGCGAGCACCTGGAACTTAAGCGCCGCATCGAGATCAAGGTCGGCACCAATGACATCAGCATCGCGGATAGGGTGGTCAATCGCGGGTTTTATCGCACCCCGCATATGTATTGCTACCACATCAATACCGGCCATCCGGTGCTGAGCGAAGGCTCGCGCTATCTCGCGCCGATCCGTGATGTGGTCTGGGCCGCGCACGCCGGCGCGGATTACCGGAAGCAGGGTGTTGGTTATCGCACCATGCCGGCGCCGCAGCTCGGCTTCCACGAACAGGTCTGGCAGCACGAGATGGGAGCGGACGCAAACGGGGAGGTCCCGGTCGCGCTGGTCAATGATCGCCTGGGGCTGGGCTTTGAGGTCGTGACCCGCAAGGATCAGTTCCCCTGCATGTACGAATGGCAGAACCTGCAGGCGGGCCAGTATGCGCTCGGCATCGAGCCCTCGACCAACCATGTTCTCGGGCATGGTGCCGCACGCGAACGCGGTGAACTGATCTGGCTAGAGAACGGCGAAGAGCGGCGCTACGACACGACCATCCGCATTCTTGGCGATACCGCTCAAGTCGCGGCGAGCGAGGCGCGGATTACGGCGATCGCCGGGCAGCCGGCCGAAGACTATCCGGAGCCATCCGGCAATCACGTTGCCCTGGAGGGGCGCAAATGAACGGCCAGCTCACCGCCGTTGCTGAAGAAAGGAAATCCGCCATGTCCGTTGCCGGCAAAGTCATTCTGTACACCGGTGCTGCCGGAGGCCTGGGCGCGGAGACAACGCTCGCGTTCCTGAGAGCCGGCGCCAAGGTCGTAGCGATCGACAACGATCCGGCCAAGAACGCCGCGTTGGAATTTGCCGCAAGTAAGGAGAGCCTGAAGGGGTTGGTCCTGCGGGCGCTGGATCTATCCAACCTTGAAACGTTGCGCAAATCCCTAGAAGCCCTCGCTATGGAGGTCGGTGGTATCGACGTCGTGATCAACAACGCCGCGATCTATCCCTCCAAACCGTTCGAGGAATATTCCATCGAGGAAATGCAGCGCGTCCAGCGCATCAATGTCGATGCCGGTATCGTCTGCGTGCAGGTGGCCCTCCCGCACATGCGCGAGAAGCGCTGGGGTCGCATCATCAACATCGCGAGCGTCACGGCCTATGGTGGCTGGGCGAACCTGTCGCCCTATGTCCAGTCCAAGGGCGCATTGATCGGTCTTGCGCGCGCCTGGGCGCGGGAGTTCGGTGCTTATGGCGTGACCGTGAACGCCATCGCTCCGGGGGCCTTCCCAACGGATGCCGAAAAGATCCATGCCGACCCCGAAAGCTACACGCGCTTCGTGCTCGACCATCAGGCAATCAAGCGACGGGGCAGCGCGAGCGACATTGCCAACGCCCTGATGTTTCTGGCATCAGATGCAGCCGGCTTTATCACCGGCCAGACGCTCAATGTCGATGGCGGCTGGGTGATGAACTAGCATCACTGCAGCGAATGTGCCATTCGTCCGTGTCGTCCGCCAAAATGGGAGTTCGGGGTGGGTCAGCAGTTCTATCTCGCCGTCGGGTCGCTCAACAGGCAAGCGCCCTATTTTCAGGGGGCGCGCGGCGAAGGGCTTACCATTTACTTGTTAGACGAGAAGAAGCTGGAATGGAACCGGATCGTCGGGACGAACACGGTCGACAATCCCACTTTCCTCACTGTGAATGCGGCGACCGGAGTTATCTACGCGAACTCCGAAGTATTCGGGTGGCACGAGGGCACGCTCAGTGCTTTCCGCTTCGAGGCAAAGGACGGATTACTCTCCTATCTCAACAAGCAGCCGACGCTTGGCAGCATTGCAGCCCACAACATGGTGACGCGCGACCGGCGCTTCGTGTTGGTCGCCAATTATGCGATGGGGTCGGGCGGCCCCGACAAATCACTCGCCGTGTTTCCGGTTATGACTGATGGCTGTGTTGGGCCGGCGACCGCATCGCTTCGGCTCGATGGCAAACTCGGGCCGATCGGCGACCGGCAGGAGCGGCCGCATGCGCACATGGTTACCGAAGTGCCGGAAGGCGGCAGCGTGCTCGTTGCCGATCTCGGCCTCGACATGGTTGCGGAATACAGGCTGGCGGAGAATGGTGCGCTGTCGTTGATCGCATCTGTTTGCGTTCCGGCGGGTGGCGGTCCTCGCCACATCGCCCAGCATTCGAACGGATGCTATGTGTATGTCTCCAACGAGCTCGCTTCGACGGTGTCGTTCATTCGAAGGTCACCGGGGGCGTTGAGCGTGAAGCAGACTATCTCCACTGTCCGGCCGGGTGTGGAATCCCACGCCGCCGATATCCACCTGTCCCTGGACGGCCGTTTTCTCTATTGTTCGAACCGCGGCGATGACAGCATCGCCTGTTTCTCGGTGGAGCAGGAGACGGGTACGCTCACTCTTCTGGATATTGTTTCCTCCGGCGGCGCGACGCCGCGTAATTTCACGCTGACCCCAAGCGGCCGGCATATGCTGGTCGCCAACCAGAACGGCGATGCGATCGTCATCTTCCGACGCGACGAGGAAACAGGGGCCCTGACGGATAGCGGCAAACGCATCGAGATCGGCACACCTGTCTGCGTGAGGCCATTCATCCTGTGACGGGCGAGAAGCAGACCTTGAAGAGGGGCCGGCGCAAGGGTGCCGGCGTGACGATGGCGGACGTGGCCGCGGCGGCCGGCGTTTCCATGCAGACGGTATCGCGTGCGCTGCGCTTTCCCGACACGGTAACGCCCGAGAACCGCAAGCTGATCGACGAGGCGATCCGCAAGACGCATTACGTGCATAATCTCGCCGCGAGCCATCTGGCATCCCACAAGAGCAACACGGTCGCGGCCGTCATCCCGACACTCTCGGCTTCGGTCTTCGCCGAAACCATGCAGCATTTCTCCGACGTGCTTCATCAGGAAGGCTATCAGATCTTCCTCGGGAACACCGATTACCGTCAGGACCGGGAAGAAGAGGTGATCCGAAGCCTGCTCGGCCGGCGACCGGACGGGGTTTTCCTGATTGGCGCGCACCATACGCGCACGAGCATCACCCTCCTGAAGCGCGCCGGTATACCCGTTGTCGAAGGCTGGGACATGATCGATAAGCCCATCGACCGGCTCGTCGGTTTCTCGAACTCTGCTGCGATTGCCGAAATGGCTCGTCATCTGGCCCGCTCCGGCAGGACGAACATCGTCTTCGCCGGCGTCCTGCGCAAGGGCGACAGCCGTGCCGCCGAACGTCGTGACGGGTTCGCGGCGGCAATGGAGGAGCTCTTCCCCGGCAAGACGCCGCGCATCGCCATTTCGCGGGATCTGCCGCTCACAATGGCATCCGGTGCCGACATGCTGCGCAAGGCTCTCGCACGTTATCCGGAGGCGGATGCGGTGATGTTCTCGTCGGACATCATCGCATCGGGCGCGTTGCAGGAGAGCATCCGCATCGGGCTCAAAGTTCCGGAGCGGTTGGCGATCACGGGTTTCGGCGACTTTGAACTGGCGCGACATCTAATTCCGTCGCTGACGACGGTCGCGGTGCCATCCGCTGAAATCGGCCGGGAGGCCGGCCGGCTGTTGCTCGAGGGTATGCGCGGTATCAAGTCCGAACCGACGCTGATCGACATGGGCTTCAAGCTGATGATCCGCGACAGCGGCTGATCACGCCGGAATGTCCGGCCGATGCTCGAAATCGGTCAGGATTTCGCAGCCCGTCGCCGTCACATGCAGCATAAATTCCAACCGCACGCCGCCGACATCATGATCGAGCGCCGTGGGCTCGATCATGATCACCATGTCCTCTTTGAGCGCCTCACGCTCGTAACCGACGATGCGTGGCCATTCGTGCACCCCGGTGCCGATCGAGTGGCCGGAATGATGCGCATAGCTGTAGCCGTTGCGGGCGATCACCGCTTGGAGACTCCTGTCGAGCTCGCCGATGACGAGTCCAGGCCGGCTCGTCTCGATTGCAAGATCGAGTGCCGAGCGAGCCGCCGAGAAGAGCCTGCGGAAGCCATCCGACGGCGTGCCGATCATGGCGGAGGCGCAGCTGTCGCCCCAGTAGCCGGCAACACGTGGGGCGAGATCGCAGATGAGCGGATCACCCTTTTCGATGATGCGGTTGTTGGGCCAGCCCATGAACTGGGAAGTGCGCTCCCGGCCGGAGATCAGGTCGCCAGTCACGGGCAGGCGTTCGCCAGCACGGGTTTCCATCGCAAGGCGGATGGCGGCGAAGGCTTCGAGTTCGCTTATGCCGGCGCGCGTGGCAGCGAGAAAGGCCTTCTGGCCGGCGGATGCTGTGAGCGCTGCTTCCCTCAGCTGGCCGATCTCGGCTTTGGTCTTGATTGACCGCTGCCGGCGAAATGCGGGTTCGATCGAAAGGAGTGCGTGGTCCTCAAGCAGGCTGGCGATCGAGGACGGCAAGGCGTGACGCTCGACGGCTATTCGCCCGCCCACCTTGAGGCGCGCGAAAAGCGTCTTCGCTTCCGCCAGGTAGTTTTCGAGGACATCGGTAGGCTGCTGGTAGGAAAAGCCGGTATAGGTGACGATCGTCTCCGCCCAGCTCGGGGTAGCGGCCTCGAGATTGGTGACGAGCAGGGCGGTTTCGCCGCCGGCGCCGACGATGCCGAGGCTCGGGCCGCCGGCAAAGGGCGATGGTCCGGCCTCGATGCCGCAGACATGGCCGAGCGCGTAGGCAACCCCATCCGGGCTCGTAAAGAGGCCCCAATCCGCTCCCGATTCCTTGATGGCGGCAATGGTCTTGGCGAGCCGTTCCTCCACGGGTCCCTCCTCAGATCAGGTTGCGGATGTGCTGGTCGCGACCGTAGGCAGCGACGAGGGCGAGAATGAGAATACCGAGGGCCGACTGGACCAGTGCTTCGGAGAGGCCGAGACCGATCAGCAGCGTGCGCAGTTCGACGAGGACGACTGCGCCCGCGACGGTGCCGACGAAGCCGCCGCGACCGCCGATGAGCGCGGTGCCGCCGATCACGACGGCCGAGACCGTCTGGAATAGATAGGGCGTGCCGACAGTGGCGCTGGATGATCCGGTAAAGCCGAGAAACAGAATGCCGGCCAGCGCCGCGAACACGGCGCTGAGAGCAAAGGTTGTCATCCACATGGCGACGGGGCGGACGAGCGCGAGTTCGGCCGCTCTAAGGTTTGAGCCCAATGCATAGAGCCGGCGACCATAGACTGTCCGCTGCAGCACAAAACGGCAGCCGAGCGTTAGTGCCAGCGTGAAGGGAATGAGCCAGGGGAAGGGCAGCGGGCCGATCGTGCCGCCCAAGGACACGAACTCGTTGATGAAGGGCGGGGCGGAGCCGGTCGGGAGGCCGCGCGTCCAAATCTGGACGCCGGCCTGAACCACGGTGCCGATGCCGAGTGTAACGATCAGCGGATGGATCGAGAGCCCGGCCGAGAGGCCGCCGGATATCGCGCCGATGCATGCGGCAAGGGCAATTACGATCAGGAGGGACACAACGGCCGGCATGCCGTTGCCATAGAGGCTGGCAAAGACCACGTTGGCGAAGCCGATGACGAAGGGAATCGACAGGTCGATGCCGCCGAGGATCATGACGAGCGTCTGGCCGAGCGCGGCGATCGCGAGCAGCGAGGCAAGGATCAGCATGGCGCGTACGGAGAACAGGCTGCCGAAGCCCGGGATGAAAAGCATCCCCAGCAGGAACACCACAGCGACGCCGATGAAGGCGATCAGGGCGCGATTGGAGGCGACGGACGTCTTCATCGGCTTTCCATCCAGGTCTGGAATCGCTGCTTGAGTTTCTCCGAGTTGAGGCAGACGGCGAGCACGAGCACGCTGCCGTAGGCGGCCTGAAGCACGAAGGTCGATACATTGAAGGAGGTCAGCATGTTCTGCAGCAGGAAGATGTCTGCCGCGCCGATGAAGGCGGCCGCCAGGCCGCCGACACCACCGGCAAGGCTGACGCCGCCGAGTGCTGTTGCAGCGATGGCGATCAGCGTGTAGCCGGGTCCGATATTGGGATCGCCCGAGCCGATCAGGGCCGTCAGCGCCAGTGCCGCCACACCGGCGATCAGGCCGCCGAGAACATAGGAGAAGAACCGGATGGCCGGAACACCGACACCTGCTGTAAAGGCCGCCCGGTCATCACTGCCGACCGCCATCAGCAGTTCGTAAAACGGCAGGCGTTTGATGAGGATCCAGGCGATGACGACCAGCCCGACAGGGAGGATCGACATCGGTCCGGCAAGGCTCGAAAGCCAGCCCGGCACGCTACCCGAGGGCGACGGCAGGATGGAGAGCGCAAGCCCGCTATAGATCAGATAAGTGGCAAGCGTCGCGACGATCGGCTGGATGCGCAAGATTGCAGCGAGCAAGCCATTGAGCGCGCCCGATGCCAGACCGAACAGCAAGGCGGCCGGCACGATGATCCATGGGGCGGTCAAGCCGAGATCGCCGATGACCACCTTGATGATGATGACGTTGATAAGCCCCATCAGCGGGCCGACCGAGACGTCGATCGAACCGCGACCGGCGAGGAAGGGAAGGGTCGCCGCCAGCGTCGCAAGCAGCAGGGGCGAGGCAAGGCCGAGCACCGCCGGCCAGTTGCCCGGCGAGAAACGCACCGGATTAAGGAAGACGTTGAACGCGAGGAGTACGACGAAAAGGATAGCCGCGAGCCGCGTCTCGCTGCGCCCCCAAAAGGGCGGCTTGCGGAATGTCACGGGGTCGGCGCTCATTCGTGACCTCCTTCCTGGCCGAACATGGCGGCCATTACCCGATCCATCGACATCGAGGCGCGGTCGAGAACCGTGCTGCACTCGAAGTCCCGAAAGATCGCGACTGTGTGGCAGAGCTGCAGGATTTCCTCGATCTCGCTGGAAAGAATGACGAGAGCGATGCCGTTTTCCGCAGCCAGCGTTCGGAAGGCTTCGTAGAATTTGAGGCGGGTGTTGAGATCGACGCCACGCGTCGGATCGTTGAGCAGCATCACGCGCGGCTTCAACGCCAGCAGGCGCGCAAGCAGAACCTTCTGCTGGTTACCTCCGCTGAGCGCCGAGATCGGTGCATCCGCCGAGGGATAGCGGATCGACAGGAAGGCCGTGTAGGAGGCGAGCTCCTGCTTCAGCCTCTTGCGATCGAGAATACCGGCGAACGAGAAGCGCGGCATCGCGGGAACGGCGAAATTGTCGAGCACGGAGAGCACCGGGAAGATGCCCGTCGATCGCCGGTCGCGCGGCAGATATACGACGCCGTAGTGTGCGGCCTCGTAATGATCCTTATAGCCGACGCCACCCTTGCCCGAACCTGCGACGGCGATCGAACCGTCACGCGAGCGGCTGAGGCCGGCGAGTGCCAGCAGGAACTGTTCCTGCCCATGGCCTTCGAGGCCGGCGACGCCGGTGATCTCGCCGGCCCGAATGACGCCCGACAGCGGTCTCCTGCCGGGGGCCAGCACGAGATTGTCATAGCGAAGGACGACGTTCTTAGAGGACATGGAGCGCTGCCTCCGGGGCCATGAGTTTAAGGAGGCGCTGGGCTGTGATGTCGTCGCGCTCCAGCGTCTCGACGACCTGGCCGCTGCGCAGGACGGTAACGCGGTTCGACAGGCGGCGAACCTCCTCCAGTCGGTGCGAGATGAAGATCACGATGTTGCCGGCTGCTGCATAATCCTCGATGGCGTCGAAGACGAGATCGCGGTCGGCGTAGTCGAGCGCCGCGGTCGCCTCGTCCAGCAGCAGGATCGACGGCAGGCGTAGGAACGCGCGGGCAAGCACGATCAGTTGCTGGCTCGCCAGCGGCAGTTCGCCGGCCGTCGCAAAGAGAGGGATTGGAAATCGGGAAATCCGCGCGAGCAGCGCGTTGGCGAGCGGCGCGCGCTTGGCTTTTGGTATGCGGCGCTTCAGCGGGCTGTCATATCCAAGGAAGATGTTCTCCAGCACCGAGCGATGCGGTGCGATCAACACCTCCTGGAACACGGTGGAAAGACCGAGATCGTGCATGTCGCGCGGGCTGCGCGGCGCGATGGCGCTATCGTTCAGCAGCACCGCGCCTTCGGTCTGCGTGACGACGCCGGAGAGGATCTTCAGCATCGTGCTCTTGCCGGAGCCGTTTTCGCCGAGGATCGTATGAATGCCAGGGCGGAAATCGACGGAGGCATTGCTCAGCGCGAGCGTCTCGCCATAGCGCTTCGTCAGGCCATTCGTCTTCAGTCGCACCGATCCGCTGCGTGCGGGTGCGATGCCGCCGTTTTCGGCAACGATGCGATGGAGGCGCGATTGCCCGCTCATCGGCTCGGATGCCGTCTTCATCGTTTCAAGCATTCATGAGCCTACTACACAGCCTGAACAAAGGTGGCCGCCGCCGGTGATGCCGGCGGCGGCCTTCTCGGAACGAGGGATCAATTCGAGCAGGAGGCCGGAACCTTGGAGAAGTCGTAGAGCGGCGTCGCCTCACCATTCGTGAAATAGGCGTTGAGCAGCTCTTCCGGGAACGGATCCTGCGGCGGGATCGGGAAGATTGCGGCCGAATCCGGCTTCATGCAGTCCTTGTACCAGATCGGCAGGTCCGCCTGCGTGATGGTTGGCATCGGCGCGATGATCGTGTTGACGATTGGCTTTTGGCCACTCACGACGCGGAGCGCAACGCGGAAGGCGTTCTGAGCCGCAACATGAGGCGAGACCTCACCGCCGTAGAACTTGAACCCATCCCGGTTCGCATTCCAGTAGCCGAGCGCATCGCCGGAAATGGAGGCTGCGATCAGCGGCAGCGGGCGGCCAGCCTGCTGGAAGGCTTCGGCGATGAAGCGTGCTTCCGAGCCGGTGGACCAGACGGCGTCGATCTGCTGCGGGGTCGTTGCCAGCGCCTGCAGGATAACGGACTTCGTGGTTGTGCCTGTCCATTCGCCGCTGACCTTGCGGGCGATCGTCAGGTTGCCGCTTTCAGCAACGGCCTTGTCGAGGCCGGCATTTTCCTGCTGCACGAGTGGATGGCCGGAAATGCCTTCGACCTGCAGGATCGTGCCGCCGTTCGGAAGTCCTTCGGCAATGCCCTTGCCCATCTGGTAGCCCCAGAGGTTCTGGTTGTGCATCACGTTGACTGCGGCCGACGACGTCACGGCGCCGGCAGAGGTGATCACCGGAATACCAGCCTTGTAGGCTTCCTCGATCACGGCATTGAGCGCCGTCGAAGAGCCGGCGATCGTGGTGATGACCGAGCAGCCGCGTTCGATGAAGGAGCGAATCTGCGAGATCTGCTGTGTGGTGTCGCCGTTCGAGTCGGAGACCACGAACTCGGAAACGTCGCCGGCTTCCTTGGCGCCGTTCACGAGGCGGGCGAGTTCGTCGTTGAAGGTGACGCGCCACGGATTGCCCATGTACGATTCCGAGTGGCACCAGCGCCAGGGCTTGGCAGGCGCCTTGAAGTCCGCGAATTGGGACGGGCCGACATCGACGGCGTCGGTATAGAGTGCGCGGGCGTTTTCCGGCAGCGCCTGGAGCGCGTCGGAGCGCGCATCGGCGTAGGCGGGAACGGCTGCCGACGAAAGCAGCGCGGCCGCAACCAGGCTCAGGCTGAAGCCCGATTCAAAAGTCTTCATGAATTTCCTCCTCCGCGGCTTCCCAGGCCGTGTTAGCTTTATCAGTGAATTCTTTATTCATGATACCGGTTCCGGTCAATCCCAAAGTTAGCGCTAATCCATCAAGCACGCAAATCTGCATAGGTCATTGCGTGGTGCGCACGTTTTTTGGATAAAAAAGTTAGCGCTCACTCTGGACAGGCCGAATTTTGTCGGTATGTTCGCCGCCACAGTGAACGGACATTCGGAAGGCGATTTCTATGGGCATCTTGTCAGGCATCCGGGTTCTGGATTGCTCAATTGCGATGGCCGGGCCCTTTGCGGCTCAGCGGCTTGGCGACCTTGGCGCCGACGTCATCAAGGTGGAGCCGACGACCGGTGAATGGCAGCGCCATGTCGCGGCCGGTGGTGCGGGCGGCAAGCGAGTCAACGTTTCCTTCCTCTCGCTCAACCGCAACAAGCGCTCGCTCGCCGTGGACCTGAAGTCGGAGGGCGGCAAGAAGGTGCTGATCGATCTCGTGAAGTCGGCCGACGTTTTCCTGCAGAACTATCGGCCCGGTGTCGCAAAGCGTCTGGGCGTCGACTACGAGAGCCTGTCGAAGATCAATCCGCGCCTTGTCTACGTTTCCATGTCCGGTTACGGCGAGGACGGTCCCTATGTAAACCGCCCCGGCCAGGACCTCGTGCTTCAGGGCATGTCCGGCGCCATGCTTTCGGCCGGCCGTGAAGGCGAGGCGCCGACGGCAGCCGGCCAGTATCTGGTTGACGCGATCACTGCCTACACCGCTTTCGAAGGGGCTCTTGCTGCGCTCTTCCATCGCGAGCGCACAGGCGAAGGCCAGCTCGTGCAGGTCAACATGCTCGACGCGATCACCACGATTCAGATGCAGGAGCTTTCGGTCTTCACGGTCGGCCGAAAGCCGCAGCAGCGCTCCGCAGAGCCGCACGCCCATGTCTTCATCCGCGCGCCCTACGGCGCCTTCGCGACCAGCGATGGCTTCATCATCGTTGCCTTCCCGAAGCTCAAGACGCTCGGCGAAGTGATCGGCGAGGACAGCTTCCTGGCGATGGACGATGAGGTCGATACCTGGGCGCGGCGTGACGAAATCTTCGCCAAGACCCGTGACAGGCTGAAGACCAAGACCTCCGCCGAATGGCTCGAGCTTCTGCGCGCGGCCGATATCTGGTGCGGCCCGGTCTATGGCTATGCCGACCTCGTCGACGACGAGCAGATCAAGCACAACGGCACCTTTGTCGAATACGAGCACCCGACCGAAGGCAAGGTGAAGACGCCGGGCTTCCCGATCAAGTTCTCCAAGACGCCCTCGATCGTCGCACGCGGTGCGCCGGTTACCGGTCAGCACACTGAAGAGGTTCTGAAGGAAGCCGGATATGACGATGCGGCAATCGCGTTGCTCGTCGCCGAAGGCGCCATCGCGAAGGGAAGCCTCTGACCATGGCGACGATCAAGGCGCTGACCTGGGACCATCCGCGCGGTTACAATGCGCTCGCCGCCGCTTCAAAGCGCGACGAGGTGATCGCCGCCGGTCTCGACATACAGTGGGAAAAGCAGCCGCTCGAAGGCTTCGAATCTCACCCGATCGCGGACCTTTGCGCCCGTTACGACCTCGTCGTCATCGACCATCCGCATGTCGGTGAAGCGGTGGCCGGCGACTGTCTGCGTTCGCTCGAAAGCGTTTTCGGCGAGGACACCGTGAGACAACTCGGCGCCGACAGCATCGGCCCGTCGCTTTCGAGCTATCGCTATGCCGGGAAGCACTGGGCTTTGCCGCTCGATGCAGCCACGCAGGTCATGGCCTTGCGCGCCGATCATATCGAAGGCGGCGCGCCAAAGACCTGGGATGCGGTTCTCGACGTTTCGAAGCGAACCGGCAAAGTGGCCTTGTCTCTCGCGGGACCCCATGCAGCGCTGAGCTTCCTTTCGATCGCCGCTGCCCATGGCGAGCCGCCGGCCGAAGCCGATCCGGATATGCTGGTCTCCAACGAGATCGGCCGGGCGGTCTACGACCTGATGTCCGAGCTCGCATCGCACAGCCCTCGCTCTGTGCGCGACAAGAATCCGATTAGTATCCTCGGCCACATGGCACACGAGGCCGACGTCATTCTCTGCCCGCTCGTCTACGGCTACGTGAACTATGCCGCACCGACCGAAGGCCATGTCGTCACGTTTGCCGACGCACCACGCCGTACCCCTGGCGGTCGGCCGGGCTCGACACTCGGCGGCACCGGCATCGGCATTTCCAAACGGTGTGATCCGGGCCCGGAGCTGAAAGCGCATCTCCTCTGGCTCATGAGCCACGATGCACAGATCGGTTTCATCCCTGGCCATGACGGTCAGCCGTCCCGGCGGGAGGCCTGGCATGACGCCGGGGTGAACGCCCGCTGGGGCAACTTTTACAAGAATACTGCCGAGACGCTTGAGGCTGCCTACGTGCGCCCGCGCCACCATGGCTACATCGCCTTTCAGGGCAAAGCATCCGCGCTCCTGCGCGACGCGTTCGAAGCGCGCGCTGAAGCGTCGGGCGTGCTTGCTCGGCTGCAGGAACTCTATCAGGCCCACCGTCGGGCTGGCGAGGAGCGATAGGAGAATACGATGACGGAGGAGATCATTTTTGAGGTGGACGGCGCGATTGCGACGATCACCTTGAACCGCCCGGCCAAGCTGAACGCCGTGACGCCCGAAATGGCGGATGCCATCGTGGAGGCGGTCAGGGAATGCAACGACAGCGATGCGATCCGCTGCGTCATCCTGACCGGGGCAGGGGAGCGCGCCTTCTGCGCCGGCTCCGACATTCGCGAACTCGACACCTATGAGACGCCGTGGCAGTTCCGCAATCGTCCGGACTATTGCGACGCGTTCCATGCGCTGCTGAAGCCGACGATCGCCGCCGTGAATGGCTACGCCTTTGGCGGTGGGCTTGAAACGGCCATGGCCTGCGATATTCGCATCGCCGCGGCGAATGCGCAGTTCGCTGCTCCCGAGATCAAGCTTGGCTGGATCGGCGGTGGCGGTATGGCAGCCGGCCTCGTCCACTCCATGGGCATGTCGAATGCCGCGCTGATGATCATGACGGGCGATCCGATCTCAGCCGAGAAGGCGCTGAGCTGGGGTCTCGTCAGCGAGGTCGTCAGCTCCGAAGAGCTGCTGCCGCGTGCACGCGCCGTCGCCGAAACGATCGCATCCCGCGCCCCGATCGCCGCCGAAACCGCCAAGCTGAACCTTAAGGCCGCCGTCTCCATGCCGCATGACAAGGCCGTGGAATACGAGCGCGATCTCCAGACGATCTGCTTTGCCACCGAGGACGCCAGGGAGGGCCGGCAAGCCTTCAAGGAAAAGCGTTCGCCCGTTTTCCGGCGGCGTTAGGGGCAGGCATGGACGCGGGACTCTCCACCATCAAGCGGTTTGGCCGACATCGGGAGGCATCGGTTCTGCTGATGCTCGTCGCTGTCACCGTCTATCTTGCCTTTGCGAGCGACTATTTTCTGTCGCCACGCAATCTTCTGAACGTAGGCCGTCAGGCATCGGTCGTTGCGATCGTGGCGCTGGGGCAGGCGCTGGTCATCATCGGCCGCGGCATCGATCTTTCTGTCGGCTCGGTCATTGGACTTTCGGCCGTCGTCGCGGCGGTTGTCATCCGTGATACCGGTGTAGAGAGCATTGGCCTTGCAGCCGGCCTGCTTACAGGCCTTGCCTGCGGCATCGTCAACGGCCTGCTTTACACTCGGCTGAAAATCAATCCGTTCATAGCCACCCTCGGTACGCTTTCCGTCGCGCGCGGCGTCGCGCTGCTGATGACGGGCGGTATTCCGGTGTCGATGGGCGGATTTGCCGAGTTCGTCGGTGCGGGCCGCATCGCCGGCATTCCGGTATCCTTCCTGCTGATGGTGGTGCTGGCGATAGCCGTTCATATCTTTGCGGTGCGCACTGTGCGCGGCCGGGAGATCTACGCGATCGGCGATAATCCCAAGGCTGCGCGGCTTGCTGGCGTCGACCTCAAGGCGACGCGCTTGTTCGTTTTCGCTTTCTGCGGTCTGCTCGCCGGTCTCGGCGGGCTGATCCTGTCCGGCAACCTGGCCAGCGCCGATCCGAATCTCGGCATGGGCTACGAACTCGACGTAATCGCCGCCGTCATCCTGGGCGGAACCGCGCTCAGCGGTGGCCGCGGCTCGATCGTCGGCGTCGTCATCGGCGCGCTGCTGATGGCGCTTCTCAACAATGCCTTCGTGCTGCTCGGCATCTCCGCCTACTGGCAGGTGGTCACCAAGGGCCTCGTGATCATCTTCGCGGTGGCGTTGGACGGGCTTCAGCGCGGCGGCGACGACGATTGATCATTCCAACGGAGGAAATGAAAATGATCAGCAGACTTCTGAAAACAACGGCCGCTGCCGCATTCGGCCTGGCCTCGATCCTGGCTGCGGCACAGGCGAGCGAGCCGCCGGAAGGCGGTACTGTGGCCGCCGTCGAAAACACCAAGGGGCCGATCAAGATCGCGTTTCTGTCGTTCCAGAACAACCCGTTCTGGACGCCGGTCACCGAAGGCGCGAAGGCTGCCAACAAGTACCTGGAGAACTTCAACGCGACCGTGGATTTCGTCGACCTTGGCAACGAGCTCTCGGCTGAGGCTGTCGTCGCCGGCATCGAGGGCGCGCTCGCAAAGCAATATAACGGCATCGTCGTCGTGCCGATCTTCGACGGCACCGCGCGCATCATCAACGAAGCGACGGAAGCCGGCGTCCCCGTCTTCAACATCGTCGCGGAAGGTGCCGCTCCATCGGAACGTCTCGCCTTCATCGGCCAGGACGCGGCCTCGGCCGGCGAGCAGATCGGCAAGTTCATTCAGGAAAAGACGGGCGGCAAGGGCAAGCTCGGCGTAATCACCGGCTACTTCGGTGCCACCCAACATACCCAGCGCATGAATGGCGCGCTCGACTACCTCAAGGCCAATGCGCCTGACCTTCAGGTCGTCGGGCCGTTCGAGAACAAGGACAAGGCCGAAGAAGCCTATTCGCTGGTCCAAGACATGGTGACCTCAAATCCGGACCTCTCCATGGTCTATGTGACCGCCGGTGGCCCTTTCGGTGCAGCCAAGGCCATCAAGGACCTCGGCCTGACCGGCAAGATCGGCGTCGTCGGATTCGACCACACGCCCGACAACATGGCCTATCTGAAGACCGGTGAAATGGTCGGCCTGCTCGACCAGGCTCCTTATCAGCAGGCCCTCGATGCCAGCGTCATGCTCTACAACTACCTCGTTGCCGGCACTGCGCCGCCCGCGAAGGTCATCCCGGTCGTCGGCAAGCTGCTGACCCCCGCCGATGCAAAATAACACAACCGATGCAATGACGGACGTGGAACGCGGCTCCCATTCCGGCCTATCAAGGGAACCGCTCGTGCGTGCACGGGCGGTCGCCAAGGCCTTCTCCGGCAATGCCGTTCTCCATTCCGTCGATCTCGACCTTTATCCGGGCGAGGTCGTGGGACTGCTTGGCGAAAACGGTGCCGGCAAATCGACGCTGATGCACATCCTGTCGGGCGGCCTCCAGGCGGATTCCGGCAGGATCGAGCTTGCTGGCCAGCCCGTGCAGTTCGGCAATGTCAGCGACGGCATCGACGCCGGCATCAGCTTTGTTCACCAGGAGCTCTCCGTAGTTGGCGCGCTGTCGGTCGCCGAAAATCTCTACCTCGGCCGCTTCCCGAAGACCCGCCTCGGCTTCGTCGACTACGCCTTGATGCGGGCATCGTCGAAGGCCCTGCTGCACAGGGTAGGTGCCGGCAATATCGATCCCGCTCAGGAAGCGGGCGCATTGCGCGCCGGCGAGCAGCAACTTATCGAAATCGCAAAGGCAGCCAGACGGCAGCCGCGACTGCTCATCCTCGATGAACCGACATCCTCGCTCACGCCACACGAGGTCGAAAGCTTCTTTGCCTATGTGCGCACAGCGCGCGCAGCCGGTACGGCAATCATCTTCATTACCCATCGGCTGGAAGAGGCGCTCGGCCTTTGCGACCGGTTGGTCGTGTTGCGCAACGGCGCGATCGTCAGCGAGCGAAAGCCGGCGGATACCTCACGCGATCAGCTCATCGCCGACATGACCGGCAAGCCGGCCATCTACGACTACAAGCCGCGGCCGATCGACCACGGAACGGTCGCGCTATCGCTCAGGAACGTATCGGACGGCCATCATCTCCAGGATATCAACCTCGAGGTTCGGCGCGGCGAGATCCTTGGCCTCTTTGGCCTCGTGGGTGCAGGTCGCACCGAGCTTCTGGACGTCGTGCATGGCGTTCGAAAGCCGATTGCCGGTGAGCTTTCCCTCAATGGACGGCCCTTCTCGCCGAAATCGCCGAGCGAGGCAGTCAAGGCGGGTGTTGCTCTCGTGCCGGAAGGCCGGAAGACGGCAGGCATCCTCCCTCAGCATTCCGTGCGCGAGAACGCGGCCGTCTCCAGCCTTCGCCGGTTTGCAGGCCGCTTATTTTCCGATCTGCGAGGCGAACCAGATCGCATGGCGGCGTTCACCAAAAGCCTCGGCATACGCATGGCCAACGACCTTCAGCCCATCTCCACGCTCTCCGGCGGGAACCAGCAGAAGGTCATCTTCGCCCGCGCGCTGATGGCGGAGCCGCGTCTTCTGCTGCTCGACGAGCCGACCCATGGTGTCGATGTCGGCGCGAAGGCCGATCTCTACGCCATCATATCCAAGGCTGCGGAAAGCGGCCTGACCGTCCTCATGGCGTCGTCGGAAGTGCCAGAGATCCTGGCGCTTTGCGATCGCGTCGCGGTGCTCTCGAAAGGCCGGCTCGCCGGTCTGCTCGACCGCGATCAGATGAGCGAGGAGCGGATGCTGAGGCTCGCCTTCAGCGAGCATTGACCAGGACCGCCGCCGGTCAGTGGCGGCAATGAATGACATTCAATCAAGGGAGGATGAATTGACGACGGAAACCTTGGACAAGTCGAAAGCGCTCGCCAGGACTATCTTCGCCAGCACGATCGGTACGGTTGTCGAATGGTACGACTTCATCCTGTATGCGACGGCGGCGGCACTGATCTTCAACCATCTATTCTTCCCGCAGTTCGATCCGACAACCGGGATCCTCGCCTCGTTCGCGACCTACGCGGTCGGCTTCCTCGTGCGGCCGATCGGCGGGATCGTGTTCGGCTGGATGGGCGACCGCATCGGCCGCAAGCCGGTGTTGATGCTGACCCTCATAATGATGGGTGTGAGCACGACCTTGGTCGGCTGCCTTCCGACCTATGAAACCATCGGCATCTGGGCGCCTGTTCTTTTGCTTCTCCTGCGTGTCGTCCAGGGGTTGGGCGCTGGTGCGGAATATGCAGGTGCGGTGGTGATGGCGGGCGAAGTTGCTGGAACGCGCCGCGGCCTCTTCGCGAGCCTTCCTGCGGCCGCCGTTGACGTGGCGACGATCCTTGCGTCAGGAGTGTTCGCGCTGTTCACCCTGCTGCCGGAAGACGACTTCAACTCCTGGGGATGGCGCATTCCCTTCCTCGCCAGCGGCCTGGTGCTTTTCCTCGGCATCTATATCCGCCAGCGGGTTCCGGAATCGCCGGAGTTCTTGCAGGTCAAGGAAGAGCGCCGTGACACGAAGCTGCCTGTGGTACAGGTTCTCCGCCAGCATCCCCGCACCATGCTTGCAGCAATGGGAGCAAACCTCGCGCCCAATCTCTCTTACGTCTTCCAGACCTTCACGCTGGCTTATGCAACATCGAAGCTGGGCTTCGCGCGCGAGATCGTGCTGACCGGTGTCATGCTGTCGAGTGCGTTCGGCGCGGTAATGTGCGTCGTGTTCGGCGCTCTGTCGGACCGTGTCGGACGCGTTCCGGTCATGGCGATCGGCGCGGGTGTCGCTGCGGTCTATTCGCTCTTTTACTTCCATATGCTTGGCGCAGGAACGCCGTGGACGGCGGTGCTGCTGATCATCCTTGGCCACGCGATCGGCGCGCGCTCCTCTTTCGGTGTCCAACCCGCCTTCTATTGCGATATCTTCCCGACGGAGGTGCGCTACAGCGCGATCGCATTCGCACGCGAGGTCACGGGTGCACTGCTGATCGGACCGCTGCCGCTGCTCGCGACGACGCTGGTCGAATGGTATGGCTCGCCCTGGCCCGTCGCGATCATCACGGCGGTCTATTGCCTGATTACGCTGGTCTCGGTTCTGAGCGTCGATCGCGCCCGCCGTCTCGACGCTGAAGCCGCGAAAGCTCAGGCCAATTCGATGGGGGCGGCCGGGACTGCACGTGTCCGGAAAGAGACAAAAGCCGGCGATTTCGGTCACCTCGGATTCAAGGAGTAATCCATTGGACAGCTCAACCAGCGTTTTCGCCAGCGGAATGTTTGTCGGCCGTGCCTGGTCGCCCGAAGTGGAGGGGCCGATCCTGGTGGCGGTCCGCAACGGCCGTGTCTACGACATTACCTCGAAACAGGCTGCAACCATGCGCGACCTGCTTGAGCTGGAGGCACCGGCCGCATTCGTGAGCAAGGCGGAGGGCAAGGACGTCGGTTCGCTCGCGGAGTTGCTCTCGATCCGGGAGGCTACACTGTCGCAACTGCATCTTCTCGCACCCGTCGATCTCCAGGCGGTAAAGGCCTGCGGCGTGACTTTTGCGCGCTCCATGATCGAGCGGGTGATCGAAGAGCGCGCCGCCGGCAACCCCGAGCGCGCCGCCGGCATCCGCGAAAAGGTCGCCCAGATCATCGGCACGAGCTTGCGCGATCTGAAGGCGGGCTCCGAGACCGCGCAGAAGGTCAAGGCCGCGCTGATCGAGGAAGGCCTCTGGTCGCAATATCTCGAAGTCGGGATCGGCCCGGACGCGGAAGTCTTCACCAAGTCACAGGTGATGTCCTCGGTCGGAACGGGTGCTGCTGTCGGCCTGCATCCGATCTCGAACTGGAATAACCCCGAGCCGGAGATCGTGCTGGCCGTTGACAGCCAAGGCAAGATCAAAGGCGTCACCCTCGGCAACGACGTCAATCTTCGCGATGTCGAGGGTCGCTCCGCGCTCCTCCTCGGCAAGGCCAAGGACAACAACGCCTCCTGTGCGATCGGCCCGTTCTTCCGTCTGTTCGACGACACTTATTCGATCGAGGACGTCCGCAATGCGGAACTCGATCTCGCCGTCGAAGTTGAGGATGGTTTCGTGCTGCGCGGCAAGAGTTCCATGAAGGAAATCAGCCGCGATCCCCTCGATCTCGTCGCCCAGACCCGCGGCCGGCACCACCAATATCCCGACGGCTTCGTGCTCTTCCTCGGCAAGCTCTTCGCACCCGTCGAGGACCGCGACGCGCCGGGCCAAGGCTTCACGCACAAGATCGGCGACGTGGTGACCATCTCCAACGGCCAGCTCGGTGCGCTCGTCAACCGTGTGAAACTCTCGACCGAGTGCCCGGAATGGACGTTCAGTGCCTCGCATCTGATGCGCAACCTGGCACGGCGTGAGCTGATCTAGTCTCGTTCATCCGTGGTCTTCGCCGCGCAACCGAGCGGTTTGCCGGGCAGTCGGTCCCGGTTTCCGCCCTTCGCGCGGTGTAGTGACCCTGTAACCAGTCAAGGTGCGCGCGAACTGGCTCCGGCGCTGAAGCGCCTCGTATGCGCATTGTATTGCTGGACGGCGCCATTGCTCGAGGCATCTCGCCAGTGAATGGCAAGTGGATTTCTGAGTTTGAACGGCCATCCCCTAGCGGATCACGCGTCAGGTTGCGGTCGGTGCCTATTGTCGGAGGCGAGCCTGGCAGCGATCGGCCATTTGCATCTTGCAAAGCGGCTCCATATGTGAACAATATCTTTACATAAGAAAAACGAGGAGGAGATCATGCTCGACGACTGCGGTCGCGCCCTTTTGATAAGCACGACCAATAATGGCCAACTGCGGAACCTGGCGCGAATCTGTGCAGGACTTCCTCATGAATGAATTCGCACCGACCGTCGGCGTCTCGACGACGCGCCCCTCCGACATGCCGGACGATCATGCGGCCCTTCCGGTCTGGAACGCGGAGAATTGGTTTTACGAGGACTGGCCGGTCGGTCAGCGCATTCGTTCGTTGCGCAGGACGATCTCGGAGAGCGACAGCCACCTGTTCAACACGCTGGTCGTCGACATTCACCCTTACGTCCAGGATCAGATGTTCGCGGAGCGCGAAGGAATTTTCGGTCGTCGCCTGGTGGCTGGCGCCTTTGTCTTCTCGGCCGGTCTCGGCCTCGTCGCCACGAACTGTGTCAACGCCTTTTCCTATGGCTACGACAAGCTGCGTTTCATCAAGCCGGTCTTTCTGGGCGACACGATCTACACGATCCGCACCAACATGGACAAAACACCGCGCTACAAGGAGTTGGGCCTGATCCGAGCCAGCTACCAGGTCTTCAAGAACGAGGGCGAACCGGTGCTCTACTGCGAGCACCTGCAGACGGTGAAATACAGGAATCCGGCAGACTTCGCCGGCAAGACAGAGAAATAAGAACAGCGATGCACGAGGAAAACGAACTGCCACTTGCCGGTCTTGTCGTCGTCGACATGAGCCAGTTTCTCTCCGGTCCTTATTGCTCCCTGAGGCTGATGGACCTCGGTGCGCGCGTCATCAAGATCGAGCGCCCGGACGGCGGCGATCTTTCGCGCCGCCTCTACCTGAGCGACACCGAGATCGGTGGCGACTCCACGATTTTCCACGCAATCAATCGTGCCAAGGAGAGCTTGGCAATCGATCTCAAGGACGAAGCGGACGTGGCGGCACTGAAGGCGCTGCTCGCCAGGGCCGACGTCCTGATCCAGAACTTCCGACCGGGCGTCATCCAACGGCTCGGGCTCGACTACGAGGCCGTTCGGGCGATCAATCCACGCATCGTCTACGCTTCGATCAGCGGCTATGGGGAAGAGGGTCCCTGGGTCACGCGCCCCGGTCAAGACCTTCTGGCGCAGGCACGCTCCGGCGTGATGTGGCTGAACGGCGACGAAGCGCAAGGGCCGGTCCCTTTCGGTCTTGCCGTTGGCGACATGCTTGCCGGCGCCGCCGCCGCACAGGGCATTCTCGCTGCCCTCGTCCGCCGCGGCATATCCGGCAAAGGCAGCCTCGTTGAAACGAGCCTGCTCGAAGCGCTGGTCGATTTCCAGTTCGAGGTGCTGACGACCCACCTCAACGATGGCAGACGGCTGCCGAAGCGCTCCGATTTCCGCAGCGCTCACGCTTATCTGTCCGCACCTTATGGGGTCTATCCGGCCAAGGATGGCTATCTCGCCATTGCGATGACGCCGATCTCAAGACTTGCCCAGCTGCTCGAGATGCCGCAGCTCGCACCCTATTGCGACGACCCGTCTTCCTGGTTCTCCGCGCGCGACGAGATCAAGACCCTGATCGCGGAGCGCATCGGCGAGAACACCGTTGGCCATTGGTTGGCAGTGCTCGAACCGGCCGACATCTGGTGCGCTCGCGTGCTCAACTGGAACGAGTTGCTTGAGAGCGACGGTTTTCGCGTCCTCGACATGCTGCAGACCGTCAATCGCGAAGACGACGTGTCGATCCTGACGACGCGTTCGCCGCTGCGGGTCAACGGTCGGCGCGCTCAGGTCGACCGCGCGGCCCCACGGATCGGCGAACACAGTGCATCCATTCGCGAGGAATTCGGCCTATGAGCATCACCTTGAAAGGCATGACGTGGAGCCATCCGCGCGGCTACGATCCCATGGTGGCGTGTTCCCGGCTCTGGCAGGAAAAGACCGGGGTTGCCATCCACTGGGAGAAGCGCTCGCTGCAGGATTTCGAGACCTATCCGGTCGAGGAACTGGCCAAGGCTTATGACCTGATCGTTATCGATCACCCGCATGTCGGGCAGATCACCAACGAAGGGTGCCTCGCGCCCCTCGACGTGGCCGGCCGGGAGGCCGAATGTCAGGCGCTGGCTGCGAGCTCAGTCGGGCAATCCTATCCAAGCTACGCCTGGAACGGGCGCCAATGGGCCTTTCCGATCGATGCTGCGACACAGGTCCAGGCCTGGCGTCCGGACCTTGGCGACCGTGTTTCGAACTGGTCCGACCTGCTTTACCTCGCCCGCACGGGTGCCGTGCTGCTGCCGCTGCGGCCGCCGCATTCGCTGATGAGCTTCTATACTCTCTGCGGCAATCTCGGTCATCCCTGCGCGGTGGACGGACAAACAGACCTCGTCGACCACGAAGGGGGTGTGGCCGCCTTCGAGATGCTTCGTGAGCTTGTCTCGCTTATCGATCCAGCCTGCTTCGAGATGGATCCGATCGCTGTACTGGAGGCGATGTCAGGACCGGAGGCAACGGCCGCCTGCGCCCCGTTGATTTACGGCTATGTCAGCTATTCCATTGCCGGTTTCAGGCCATCGCTTATCCTGTTTGGCGACATCCCGGTTGCCGGCCAGAATGGCCCGAGCGGTTCTGCGCTCGGTGGAACAGGAATTGCCGTCTCCGCCTTCTCGTCGTCCATCAGGCAAGCGAGCGATTTTGCCTATTGGGTTGCAAGCGGAGAGGTGCAGCGCCAGACCTACGCCTTTGGTGGCGGACAAGCCGGACACGGCGACGCCTGGGACGACGATGCGGTGAACGCGGCAACGGCCGACTTTTACCGCGCGACCCGCGCGACGCTGGAAGCCGCCTGGGTGCGTCCGCGACACGATGGCTACATGCCATTCCAGCAGGCGGCCTCGGATCGCATCAACAGCGGGCTGCTGCGCAAGGAAAAGGCGAGGCAGGTCGTAGACGATCTTAACCGGCTCTTCGTCGAGAGCTTCGCCAATAAGGTGTGACGACAAACGTCGGAGATGTGCGATGGGCCCGTCTCCGACGCTTGCACAATATGTCCGCAACCGGCGGCTTATGCCTTGCCTGCGGGTGCGCTGCCACGACTGGCCGCGCCGCTCTACGCGAGCCTCCAGATCCGACGGGCGTTTGCCGAGAGCAGCTTTGTCCGTTCGTCAGGACTGCAGCCGTTGAGCAACGCGTGGGTGGTCGCAACCCAGGTGGAGAGGTTGCCGCCGAGGGTGCAGACCGGCCAATCGCTGCCCCAGACGACGCGGTCCCAGCCGAAGACGCCGATCGTATGTTCGACGTAAGGTCGCAGCGTCTCGGCATTCCAGCTTTCATCGGCATAGGCGACGACGCCGGAAATCTTGGCGACAACGTTCGGCCGTCGCGCGATCTCGCTTATGTGCTCGCACCAGGGATGCTCGGCGCCGCTGCGAATATCGGGAACACCGCAATGGTCGAGCACGAACTGCAGATCGGGCACGAGATCGGCAAGAGCGATGGCCTTTGGGATCTGGTGCGGCAAGACGCAGAGATCGAAGGTAAAGCGGCTGCCGGCAAGCCGCTTGAGGTTCTCGCGGAAGACGGCACCGTCGGACAGATCGTCGGGGACGACATGCAAGACGCGACGAAAACCCTTGACGAGAGGATCGCCCTGCTGCCGTTCGAGATAGGCGGCGAAGCCATCCTCTTCCGGGCGGCACGCGGCAATCGCGCCCTTGAGCAGACTGCCCTCCCGTCGTGAAAGCTGCCCAACTTCGCTGGTCTCCATCTCGATCTCACGCGGATCGACATCGACTTCCATGTGCAACGCGGTATCGATGCCGACACGCCGAGCTTCCGCCTCATAAGTCGAATAGAGAAAGTCCCGATCCAGGGCGGGAACACCTCCTAGCCAAGGATAGGTCAGCGCGGACTTGTTGATGAGATGCAGATGGGTATCGACGATCAAGATCAGGCCTCCTCCGTATGCCTCACCCTCTCACATAAGAAGAACCCATTCAAATAAGAAATTTTGCGGGTTGATCGTGACGTCAAGCGCCGACGCTTTTGTCGGCGCCTGCTCATTCAGACGATTGCGCCACGTCCGATCCAGCGAGCACCGAAAGCTGTGTCGCCGCGTTGCGCAAGAGCGATATGGTCTCGGTGATATCGGGAGCAGATGGCGCGTTGACCAGCGCGATATAGGGAATGGTCAGGGCTGCGATGCCGCGTCCATCGGGACCAAGAATGGGAGCTGAAAGGTTGTAGACCCCTGCCGTCTGCGCGCTCGCCATCATTTCGTAGCCACGCTCGCGGATCTGGTCGAGACGCGCATAGAATTCCGGCCCGAGCGAGATCTCGTCCTTGCTGCGTGCGTGCTCGGAAATCATCATCTCACGCTCCTCAGGGGTGCGGAAGGCGAGCAGAACATGCCCGGAACCGGTGTCGAACAGGCTGATATGTGAGCCGACCCTAATCGAGATACCCCAATAGTCCGGCGCTTCCTGCTGGGCAATGACCACGGCGGAGCCTCGATCGAACACCGTCAACTGGTTTGCCTGCTTGGACTTTTGCGCAAGGTCGCGCATCAGAGGCGTCGCATAGGAGACGAGGCGCCGCACCGGCGCGTGCAACTGGGCTAGACCGAAAAGCTTCAGTGTCAGGGCATAGCGGTCGCCATCGATACGCGTGACATAGCCACGGCGCACGAGCCGGTCGAGCATCCGGTAGAATTCGTTCGGGCTGCGATTGAGCCTCTTCGATATCTCAGCCTGCGTCAGGCCGCCATCGACGCTCGCAAGCAGTTCGAGAATGTCAAGTCCCTTGTCCAGCGCGGGGGCGCGGTAGCGATCGGAGTCTTCAGCGTCCATGAGCGTCCTCCTTAGTGAATAGGAATATCCATATACGCAGAGAGAGCCGTCGACAAAAGAAAGTTTGCCCTTGACGGACGATAAAATCGTTGTTTGTATATGAATTAGTTTCTCACAAATGAGAAATGCGCGCCGGGAATAGGGGCGCTTCAGTGGAGGAGAGGTTATGAACAGGCTGCTTTCCGGCGTCTCGGCCGGAGTCATCATGCTCGCCTGCGCAGTGGGAGCGGCCAGTGCCGCGGAACTGCCCGGCAAGTTCGAGGGCGTCACCATCGACGCCAAGCTGATTGGCGGACAGCAATACGAAAAGCTCTATGAGCGGATCGCGGAATGGGAGAAGGCGACCGGCGCCAAGGTCAACATCCTGTCGAAGAAGAACCACTTCGAACTGGACAAGGAGATCAAGTCGGATATCGCCACGGGCGGCATCAGCTGGTGCGTCGGCTCGAATCACTCCTCCTTCGCCCCGCAGTATCCCGATATCTACACCGATCTCTTCGCCCTGCTTCCGTCGGACGAGATCGCGAAGTTCGTTCCGGCCGTAATCGACGCCTCGACGCTCGGCGGCAAGCTCGTCATGCTTCCGCGCGCGCAGTTCGACGTCTCGGCGCTCTACTATCAAAAGAGCCTCTATCAGGACGACGCCAAGAAGGCCGCCTTCAAGGAAAAGTACGGCTACGACCTTGCGCCGCCGGATACCTGGGCCCAGGTCAGCGACCAGGCCGAATTCTTCGCGGCCCCTCCGAACTTCTACGGCACGCAGTTTGCTGGCAAGGAAGAGGCCATCAATGGCCGCTTTTATGAAATGCTGGTCGCCGAGGGCGGCGAATACCTCGACAAGGATGGTCGTCCGGCCTTCAACTCGGAGGCGGGTGTCAAGGCGCTCGACTGGTTCGTCAAGCTCTACAAGGACAAGGCTGTGCCCCCGGGCACGACGAACTATCTCTGGGACGATCTTGGTCAGGGCTTTGCGTCCGGCTCGATCGCCGTCAATCTCGACTGGCCCGGCTGGGCAGGCTTCTTCAACGATCCGAAGTCATCGAAGATTGCCGGCAATGTCGGCGTCAAGGTTCAACCGGCAGGCTCCTCGGGCAAGCGCACAGGCTGGTCCGGTCACCATGGCTTCTCGGTTACGGAGGATTGCGCCAACAAGGAGGCGGCCGCATCGCTCGTCTGGTGGCTGACCAACGAGGACAGCCAGAAACTGGAATCGGCGTCCGGTCCGCTGCCGACGCGCACCGCCGTGTGGGAGTACAACATCAAGGCTGCCGAAGGCGACGCCTACAAGACCGAGGTGTTGCAGGCGTTCCAGGAAGCGGCCAAACACGCATTCCCGGTTCCGCAGACGGCGGAATGGATCGAAATCTCCAACGCCGTCTATCCTGAACTCCAGGCCGCCATCCTCGGCGACAAGACGTCGAAGGAGGCGCTCGACGCCGCCGCCGAAAAGGCAACCGGCATCCTGGAAGATGCTGGAAAGCTCTGAACGGTAAATAAGCAAGGCGGCGCCGATACCAAGGTGCCGGCGCCGCCTTCGCCCATTCCTGCGCAGCTCCTCGGATCAAGGCGACCCGAGGGAAAATCATGCCGCAAGTTTCAGCCTTGCAGCGCCCCTTGCGCGCCGCGCCTGACGCGCGGCGTTGTCATGTCACCCTCAGGAATGCCTGATGAAGCTCAAGAAACTGTCTGCGCCGGTCCTTCTGCTGCTGCCGGCCTTTGTCGTGCTGGCAGCGGTCATCGTGCTGCCGCTTGTCTTTTCATTTTATTCGAGCTTCACGCCGTTTCGGTTGACCAAGCCTGAATCCCTCTGGATCTTCGTCGGTCTGCGCAATTACATCGCGGTGTTGAGCAACTGGGATTTCTGGATTGCCTTCGGCCGTACCGTCCTGCTGCTCACCATCGCCCTGAACACGGAGATGCTGCTTGGCCTGGGCCTCGCGCTGCTCGTCGACAAGGCCACTCACGGCCAGCGGCTGCTTCGCACGGTGATGATGTTTCCGATGATGTTTTCCCCCGTGCTCGTCGGCTTCCAATTCAAGTTCATGTTCAACGACAACATCGGTTTCGTGAACAACGCGCTGCAGTCGCTCGGGCTGACGGATCGAGCCATCCCGTGGTTGATCGACGGCAATCTTGCGCTCGTCTCGATCATCATTGCCGAGGTCTGGTCATCGACCGCAGTCTTCGCCATCCTCATCCTTGCCGGACTTCTGGCCATGCCCAAGGATCCGGTCGAGGCAGCGCATGTTGACGGTTGCACGCCGTGGCAGACCTTCCGCTACGTCACCTGGCCCTATCTGATGCCGTTTGCCTTCATCGCCATGACGATCCGCTCGCTCGACGTCGCACGCGCTTATGACATCGTGAAAATCATGACCGATGGCGGACCGGCCAAGCGCACCGAGCTTCTGTGGACCTTGATCGGCCGTACGGCCTATGCCGACGCGCGCATGGGGATGGCGAACGCCATGGCCTACGTCGCCATTCTGCTTTCGATCGTCTTCACCGTCTATTTCTTCCGCAAGCTCGCCGCCGCGCGCCAGCAGATCGGAGCCGAGTGGTAATGGATATCAATTCGTCGCATCGCCTGCGCCGGCGCCTCCTGAAAACGGCGCATCTGATCGGGCTGTTTATTGCTATGGCCGTGATCTGCCTGCCCGGCCTGTGGATCGTGCTGTCGTCGCTGCGTCCAACGGTCGAGATCATGGCAAAACCGCCGGTCTGGATCCCGGAAAGCCTGTCACTCGATGCCTATCGCGCCATGTTCTCCGGGGCCGGGCAGGGCGGGGTGCCCGTCTGGGACTATTTCCGCAACTCGCTGATCATTTCCGTCACGTCGACGGTGGTTGCTCTGGCGATAGGCATGGCGGGCGGTTACGCTTTTGCCCGCTATCGCTTCAAGGCAAAGTCGGCGATCTTTCTCGGCTTCATGCTGACGCGGGCGGTGCCCGGCATCGCGCTCTCGCTCCCGCTCTTCATGATCTATGCCCGCACCGGCATCATCGATACCCATTTCAGCCTGATCCTGACCTATGTCGCGCTGAACGTGCCGTTCACCATCTGGTTGATCGACGGTTTCTTCCGCCAGGTTCCAAAGGATCTCGCCGAAGCCGCGCAGATCGACGGTTGCACGCCCTGGCAGGCTTTCTGGCAAGTGGAGTTTCCGCTTGCCGGTCCCGGAATCGCGTCCGCCGGCATCTTCGCTTTCCTAACTTCCTGGAACGAATATGGCCTGGCGTCGCAAATCACCCGCTCGGTCAATTCGAAAACCCTGCCCGTTGGCCTGCTCGACTATACCGCCGAGTTCACGATCGATTGGCGCGGCATGTGCGCGCTCGCCGTGGTCATGATCGTTCCGGCGCTCACGCTCACCTTCATCATTCAAAAGCACCTCGTTTCGGGCCTCACCTTCGGCGCGGTGAAAGGATAACATTCATGGCTCCTGTCACCCTCAGGAAACTTGTCAAACGCTATGGCGCGCTCGACGTCGTTCACGGCATCGATCTCGAGGTGAAGGACCGCGAGTTCATCGCGCTCGTCGGCCCCTCCGGTTGCGGAAAATCGACGACACTGCGGATGATCGCTGGCCTCGAGGATGTCAGCGACGGTGCAATCGAGATCGGCGGCCGCAAGGTTAACGACCTGCCGCCGCGCGCCCGCAACATCTCGATGGTCTTCCAGTCCTACGCGCTCTATCCGCATATGACTGTCGCGGAGAACATGGGTTTCTCGCTGAAGATCGCCGGCCGCTCTGCGGCTGAAATCAAGGCGCGCGTCGAAGAGGCTGCAACCATTCTCGACCTTGGCCATCTGCTGGAGCGCCGTCCGTCGCAACTTTCGGGCGGCCAGCGTCAACGCGTGGCCATGGGGCGTGCGATCGTGCGTCAGCCCGATGTCTTCCTGTTTGACGAGCCGCTGTCGAACCTCGACGCGAAGCTGCGAACCCAGGTCCGCACCGAAATCAAGAAGCTGCATGCGCGCATGCAGGCGACGATGATCTATGTGACCCATGACCAGGTCGAGGCGATGACGCTCTCCGATCGCATCGTCATCATGCGCGACGGCCATATCGAGCAGGTCGGGACGCCGGAGGAAGTGTTCCAGCGGCCCGCCACGAAATTCGTCGCCGGCTTCATCGGTTCGCCGCCGATGAACATGGACGAAGCCATCGTCGATCAAGGACAGCTGGTCTTTGCGACCGGCATCCGCCTGCCGATCCCGCCCCGATTTGTCGGTGCTGTTCGTGCAGGACAGAAGGTCACCTTCGGCCTGCGCCCGGATGACATCTATCCCTCGGGGCATGGACTTCATGCGGGCGATGCCGCTGCCGTGCATGAGGCCGATCTACCGGTCACAATTACGGAACCGCTCGGCAACGAGACTCTGGTGTTTATCCAATTCAATGGTCGCGACTGGGTTTCGCGCATGCTCAATCCGCGTCCCCTGCGCTCCGGCGAACGTGTGCGCATGAGCTTCGACCTTTCGCGCGCCCATCTCTTCGATATCGAGACCGGAAAGGCGATGGGACGCTGACATGGCAAGGATCGAGAAAATTGAGCTGCGCATGGTCGATCTGCAGCCGAAGGTGAAGCGGACCGACGCGATCCAGAGCTTCGTCAGCCAGGAAACGCCGATCGTCACCATAACGGATTCCGATGGCGCAACCGGCACCGGCTACAGTTACACGATCGGCACCGGCGGATCCTCCGTCATGCGCCTGTTGTCCGATCACCTCGTTCCGATCCTGATCGGCGAGGACGCCGATTGCATCGAGGCCATATGGCACAAGATGGAGTTTGCCACCCATGCCACGACGATCGGCGCGATAACGGCGCTGGCGCTGGCCGCCGTTGACACCGCCCTTTGGGACCTGCGCGCCCGCAAGCAGAAGCTGCCGCTCTGGAAGCTCGCCGGTGGCGCCAAGGACAGTTGCCCGCTCTACACCACCGAAGGCGGCTGGCTGCATATCGAAAAGGAAGCCCTCGTCGAGGATGCTCTCCAGGCCAAGGCCAGGGGTTTTTCCGGCTCCAAAGTCAAGATCGGCAAGCCGCACGGATCCGAAGACTATGACCGCCTTTCGGCCATGCGAAAGGCGCTCGGCGATGGCTTCGAGATCATGACCGATTGCAACCAGGGTTTCTCCGTCGATGAGGCGATCCGCCGGGCCACACGCCTGAGGGAGCTGGATCTGGCCTGGATCGAGGAGCCGTTGCCGGCCGACGACCTCGATGGCCACATCCGCCTGACCCGCTCGACGCCGACCCCGATCGCCGTCGGCGAATCCATGTATTCGATACGGCATTTCCGGGAGTATATGCAGAAGGGGGCCTGCTCGATCGTGCAGGTCGACGTCGCCCGCATTGGCGGCATTACCCCCTGGCTGAAAGTTGCGCATGCTGCCGAGGCGTTCGATATTCCGGTCTGCCCGCACTTCCTGATGGAACTGCATGTCAGCCTCGTCTGCGCCGTGCCGAATGGCAAGTATGTCGAATACATTCCGCAGCTTGATGAACTGACGACGACGGGCATGGAGATCCGCGACGGACGCGCGATCGCGCCGTCGGAAGCCGGCATCGGCATTGCCTGGGACTGGGATGCGGTCAACGCGCGCTCTATCGACGAGTTCACCCGCGAATTTACGAAATAGGGGGCTGCCATGCAACGGATGGGAATGGTGATCGGCCTTGAGCCCGAAAAGATCGCCGAATACAAGAAACTGCACGCTGCCGTCTGGCCGGAGATCCTAGCGCTGATCTCCGATTGCAACGTCACGAATTACTCCATCTTCTTGAAGGAACCGGAGAACCTGCTGTTCGGCTATTG